>MHFC01000020.1:8818-9042 GCA_001804025.1 Omnitrophica bacterium GWA2_52_8
CTATCGGTGCAGGTGCCAGCAGTATCTTTTCCGGATTCTTGTTTGCGGGAACGGATGAAGCTCCTGGAATGATAATTATGAAAGACGGCAAGCGCTACAAGAAATACATGGGCAGTGCTTCCTACGATTCTGGACATGAACGTAAAGAATTGCAGGAAGGAAAGAAAGTGCGGGAAAGATTGGATATTTTTGTAGAGGGAGTCTCTATTCTCATGGATTACAAA
>MHFC01000021.1:0-669 GCA_001804025.1 Omnitrophica bacterium GWA2_52_8
ACCTGCTCCGAGTAGCTTTTAAACTCCGGGCTCAACGCCTCTTTGAGAGCGACGGCCTTGGCGGCGATCACATGCATCAAGGGACCGCCCTGAATTCCAGGAAAAATCGCGGAATCGATGGCCTTCGCATATTTTTCCCTGCACAAAATCAGGCCCGCGCGCGGCCCCCGGAGCGTTTTATGGGTCGTTGTGGTCACGACGTCGGCATAAGGTACCGGGTTCGGATGGTGCCCAGTCGCCACGAGTCCCGCAAAATGGGCCATGTCAACCATCAGCAGCATTCCGGTCTTATCCGCAATCGCCCGGCCCCGCTTGAAATCAATGATCCGCGGATAAGCCGATGCGCCCAAAATCAGCAGCTGCGGCTTGTGCTCAAGCGCTAATTTTTCGATATGATCATAATCGATACGTTCGTCTTTTTGACTCACTCCGTAGGCGATGATTTCAAAATACTTGCCTGAAAAGTTCATTTTGTGGCCGTGTGAAAGATGTCCGCCGTGGGACAAATCCATGGCGAGAATTTTTGCGCCCGGTTCCAGAAGGGCCATAAAAACCGCGATGTTGGCGGACGTCCCGGAGTGCGGCTGCACATTCGCGTGTTCCGCGCCGAATAGAAGTTTTGCCCGGTCGATCGCGAGTTTTTCTACGATATCAACGTATTCGCACCCG
>MHFC01000021.1:688-9501 GCA_001804025.1 Omnitrophica bacterium GWA2_52_8
ACAAATCGCGTCAAAAACTTCCGGGTCACGGCCTTTAAGAGGGTACGGACTTTGCATGGGATCGCTCATATTGTTTGATTTTATTAACACGGCACTCATGCCTGCCTCCTTCGAAAGGGGTGGTTAACCATTTTTCTAAAATTTTGTCCAAAGCGCCGGCCTCGATAAAGGCCGTTCCGAGAACTAACATATTGGCATCATTGTGAGCCCGGCACAGCTCGGCCTGCTTTACATTATGAACCAGCGCCGCGCGCACTCCGGCGACCTTGTTCGCCGCGATGGAACTTCCGATTCCCGAATAGCAAACGCCGATCGCCCGCACGCACTCCCCCGATGCAACCTTTTCGGCGGCGGAAAACATATGGTCGGGATAATCCGCTGACTCGCAGGAGTTTGTACCGCAATCGACTACGGTCCATCCGTTTGATTTTAGATAGTCCATGACGCGCGGTTTGATCTCGTAGCCGCGGTGATCGCAGGCAACCGCTATTTTTTTTTCTTTCGCCACAACAAAAATTTCCTAACTTATAAGTTCCGGCCACATGGCCTGGAGTTTTTTTTCAATTTGCTGAATGGTTTTTTCATAAACCTGCATGGGCAGGCCGATCGGATCCGCCACGTCAAGCATCCGGATTTTTTCTTTCGAGGCCGGCATCAAACCGGACAAAAAAATCGCATGGTCCCGGCTCATCGCCAAAATCAGGTCTGACGTCAACACATCTTCGCGCATACAGAGTTTGGAGCGATGATCCGTGATGTCAATTTCCCGGTTTTTCATGACAAGGACGGCTTCGGGAGTGGCAGAAGCCCCGTTACGGGCCCCGATGCCGCAGGAACTGACCTGAATTTGGTCGCCCATCCCGGCACGATTGAGTTCTTTACGCAGCCAGCCCTCGGCCATAGGCGAACGGCAGGAGTTTCCGGTGCAGACAATGAGAATTTTTTTGCGCGGAAATTTCTGGTCCAAAATTTGGTTCACGGCCGACTCGATTTTTTCGGCTTCCGCCCCCCGCCGCAAAATTACGGGTCTGCCCCCCGTCAAATCCACGATTGTGGAATCAGAAGTCAATTCCGTCCGGCCGGTATCCACAACAATCTCGATTTGCCCCTCGAACTGGCGCATCACATCTTCGGCCGTATGCGGAGAAGGGTTCGCGCTCAGGTTAGCGCTTGTCGCGATAAACGGCTCGCCCGCAGCATTAATGATTGCCGCCGTGATGCGGTGGCGCGGAAAGCGCAATCCGATTTTTTGGCCCTGCGTATTGAGCACAACCAAAGTCAGCGGCCCGGGCCAAAACCGGGTTGTCAGAAAACGAAAGGCGGGAGTTCTGACGATCTTCAGGCTTTCCAGCATGTCCCAGTCGCCGATGTGATATGAAAACGGTTTATCGGCCGGTCTTTTCTTAAGTTCCGCAAGCCGCTCCACCGCCCGCGGGATACTCATCGGCATCCCGATCCCATAAACAGTCTCGGTGGGAAACCCGATGATTTTTCCTTCACGGCAGGTTCTTACAATATCACGAATACGGGACAGATCAGGGTCTCTTAAATCAAATTTCAGACATCGGGTCACTTGCGGCATAGATTCATTCGCTGTATCAGCGCACCCGGACCCATGATCCGGCCCCCCCGTTGTATCAAATGAACGGGCAGGTTTGCAGCGCTACGATGCGGTCTTGCTCCTCAATTTTTTATTCTTTTCCTGCACGCTCTCTTCGAGCTTTTGTTTAAACCGGACCAATTTATCCGCCAGGACGGAATCCGACAATCCGAGGATCTGGACGGCCAAGATACCGGCATTCCGTGCCCCCGGCTTGCCGACAGCGACCGTCGCTACAGGAATCCCGGCCGGCATCTGAACGGTTGCCAGCAACGCATCAAGTCCTTTAAGCGCGGTTGCGTCAAGCGGCACGCCAATGACAGGTAAGGTTGTATGCGCGGCGACAACACCGGCCAAATGCGCCGCACCGCCGGCGCCGCAAATAAAAACCCGGATACCGTTTTCGAAAGCATGATCCGCATATTCACTGACCAAGCGAGGGCTTCTGTGCGCCGAAAGCACGCGTAAATCATGGGCCACTCCAAATTCTTCGAGCGCCCCCGCAGCCTCCCGCATAATTTCCAAATCCGAATCACTGCCCATTAAAATGGCGACTTTTGCTGAGTTCATCGGTAAACCTCCATCACTCTTCTTCCGATATCCTTGCGGTAAAATCCCCCCTGAAAGCGGATGTTTTGCGCTGCGGCATACACACGGTCATAAGCCATGCGCAAATTATCGCCCAATGCCGAGATGACCAGGACGCGGCCGCCCGCCGTGATGTACTGTTTTTTATCGTTGCGTGACGTTCCGGCGTGAAAGACAAAAACATCGTTAAGATTTTTAACCGAATCAAGCCCTTCGATCACATACCCTTTTTCATAAAAACCGGGGTAACCCTGCGATGCCATCACAACACCCAGGCAGGCTTTGTCATGCCATTCGAGCGCATCGAGCTGCAGCCGGCCGCAAGCAATTTGATTTAAAACATCCAAAAGATCCGACTTGAGCCGCGGAAGGATAACCTGCGCCTCGGGATCCCCGAACCGGCAGTTATACTCCAGCACAAACGGCCCCTCTTTTGTCAGCATAATACCCGCATAAAGCAGCCCGTGATAGGGCGTCCCTTCCTTGGCCATCCCGCGTACCATCGGCCGGATCGACAGATCCACGATTTCCTGAATTTTTTCACGCGACACGAGAGGACAGGGTGAATACGCACCCATGCCTCCGGTATTGGGTCCCCGGTCTCCGTCATAAACACGCTTGTGATCCTGGGCGCTCGCGAGCGGAATCACTTTTTCCCCATCGCACAAAGCCAGAATCGACAGCTCGTCCCCTTCTAATTTATTTTCAATCACGATGCTTTCGCCCGCATGCCCGAAAATCTTCTCGGACATCATTTGCGTCAGCACGGAGACGGCCTCCTGCGAAGTTTCGCAAATCACGACGCCTTTGCCCGCCGCAAGCCCGTCAGCCTTGATCACAATGGGCATCTCGGACTCAATGACATAATGTTTGGCTTCATTGATATTGGAAAAAGTTTCGTAGTGAGCGGTCGGAATACCGAATTTGTGCATTTGGTCTTTCGCAAAAGATTTACTGCCTTCAAGCCGCGCCGCGGCCTGCGAAGGGCCGAAGATATTCAAACCTTCCCTGCGGAACAAATCCGTAATCCCCGCAACAAGCGGCGACTCCGGGCCGACCACCGTCAAATCAATGGATTGTTTCTTGGCGAACGCCAAAAGTCCGTCGAGGTCCGCTGATTCTATCGGACAGCATTCCGCGATTTCCGCGATCCCGGCATTTCCCGGCGCCGCATAGAGCTTGCTCAGCAGAGGGCTCTGGGCAATTTTCCATGCCAGCACATGCTCGCGCGCTCCGGACCCGACAATCAGAACTTTCATAAAATCTCCTTGCCTTGATTTTCCAGGTTCAGCCCTGCATAACACTGCGCGGGCTTTAAATCCCGTCTATCGTGACTTTCTTTCCCGGAACCACCGTTCCGATCTTCCAGGATGAGATGCCGTCGCTAAGCAATTGCTTTTGAGCTGCAACAATGTATCGAGGGTCCAGCATCAGCACCATGCCGATCCCCATGTTGAACGTACGGAACATTTCAAAAGGCGTTATGTTACCAGATTCAGCCGTAGATTCAAACAGCTTCGGCACCGGCCATTGCGCCGCATGAATCTGCGCCGTAAGCCCTTCCGGCATCACCCGCGGAATATTGTCATAAAAACCGCCGCCTGTGATATTGGCAATCCCCTTTACGGGAAGTGCCTTGAGAAGCTTGAGCAAAGGTTTCACGTAAATCCGCGTCGGCGTTAAAAGTTTTTTTCCGATCTCGCCAAGCAGCTGCTCGCGGCCGTAAATTTTACGCAGCAGCGAATACCCGTTGGAATGAAAGCCGCTCGACGCCAGACCGAGCACGGCATCCCCGGCTTTGAGGGTCCGGCCGGTGATCAATTTTTTCCTCTCAACCACCCCGACGCAAAACCCCGCAAGGTCATATTGCCCTGTCGAGTGAGATCCTTTACTGCCGTAAAACCCCGGCATAATCGCGGTCTCACCGCCCACCAGGGCGCAGCCCGCATCTTTGCAGCCGCGCGTCACGCCGCGGAGAATTTCAAACATCGCGGACGGCTCATACTGCCCCGTCGCATAATAGTCTAAAAACAAAACCGGCTGAGCGCCGCAGGTGATCACGTCATTGACGCACATCGCCACAAGGTCGATGCCGATCGTATCGTGCTTGCCGCGCAGACGCGCAAGCTCGAGCTTTGTGCCGACGCCGTCCGTCGAGGTAACCAAAAGCGGATCACGCAGCGAAAGTTTTTTTAAATCAAAAAGCGCGGCAAACCCCGAAGGATTTCCGATCACGCCGCTGCGGTGCGTCGACCGGATAAGGCTGACAATTTTCCGGTTATACCCGGGATCCCCCTTTAAGTGCGGGACCCCCGCTTTTTCATAGGTCAAACCCGCCGGCTGCGCCACGGAGAAAGCCTCATCGTTGATTCTCAAGTTTCATTTTGTCCGTCACATCCTCAATGGGAGTCGGGTACTTGCCCGTGAAACAGGCCGCGCAAAATCCCTCGGGACTCTGGGTCGTCGCCTTCAGCATGCCCTCCAGGCTCAGGTATCCGATGCTGTCCACATCCAGAAATTTTTTAATTTCAGCCATCGAATTATTGCAGGCCAAAAGTTCTTCTTTGGATGGGAAGTCGATTCCATAATAGCAGGGTGACACATGCGGCGGACAGCTGATCCGCATATGAACTTCCTTGGCGCCTGCCTTACGGAGCACCCAAACGCGTGACTTTGCCGTATTGCCGCGCACGATCGAGTCGTCCACCACAACCACGCGTTTACCTGCGACTACTTGCTTGATCGGATTCAGTTTGATGCGCACCTTGGCCGCTCGGACCGCTTGAGTCGGATTAATAAAAGTCCGGCCGATGTAGTGATTCCTCGTGAATCCGTGGGCTAAAGGAATTCCCGATTCACGGGCAAACCCCATCGCCGCAAAGTTTCCGGAATCCGGAACGGGAATGACGATGTCGGCGTCCGCCGGCTGCTCCTTCGCCAAATAAATGCCCAATCGCTCCCGGACAAGCGCCACCGAATCTCCGAAGATTCTCGAATCCGGCCGCGCAAAATACACGTGTTCAAAAATACACTGCGCTTTCTGGACCGTTTTTTCTTTAAACGGAAAATGGCTTCTGACCCCCTTCTCATCAATGACGACAACCTCACCGGGTTCAATCTCGCGGATAAACTCCGCATCAATGAGATCAAAAGCACAGGTCTCGGAAGCAAGCACATACCCGCTGCCGAGACGTCCAAGGCTTAGCGGCCTGAAACCATGCGGATCCCGCACGCCGAACAGCTGGGTTTCCGTTAATATCACGAGCGTGTAGGCGCCTTTGCCGCGCTGGACCGAACCGAGGACGGCTTCTTCCGGGTTCCGGTAGGACGGCTTCGCCATCAAATGCACAAATATTTCCGAATCCATCGTACTGCCGAAAATCTGACCGTAGGCCTCGAGCTCGGCGCGCAAGATCTGGGCATTCACCAGATTGCCGTTATGGGCAATGGCAACTTCCCCTTTTGAATACGTCACTTTATAGGGCTGTGCATTCAGCACGGTCGACGATCCGGTGGTCGAATACCGCGTATGCCCGATGGCCGCCGTTCCGGGCAAGGTGCGGATGTTTTCTTCATTAAACACTTCCCCGACGAGGCCGCGGCCTTTTAAATTGTAAAGCTGCTTGCCGTCGGAGGTACAGATTCCCGCGGCTTCTTCACCGCGGTGCTGCAGCGCAAACAAACCCAAATAACTGATGCGCGCGGCCTCGGGACACCCATAGGCTCCGAAAACGCCGCAATATTCTTTTATATTTTCTCCGCTCATGCCCGATACCCGCTTTCGTAATCCATTAACGCTCCATGTGTTTCGGAATCGCCCCGCGGTAAATTTCCGAAAGCTCTTTCACGCTCATGGAAATCCTGCGGCCGATCTCAAGCGTCCCGCCACCTGAAACTTTGCCGATTTGATAAAAAGGGACCTGAAATTTTTGGGCCAGCCGGATGACGGCTTCCTTATGTTCGGGCGCCAAACTGATAATCACCCGCGACTGCGACTCCCCGAAATACAGGGCATCTTCGCGCAGCCCCAAGACGCCTCCGTCCTTCGCGGCGAGAACCATGTCCGCTTGATCGATCACGGCCCCCATCGGAACTTTTCCTCCGACCGCACATTCCGCCAGCGCGACCGCCAGCCCGCCTTCGGACAAATCGTGGCAGGAAGATAAATAACGTTTTGACGCGGCCTCAAGAATGAAGGCCTGCAGCATTTTCTCACGCTGTAAATCCAGCCGCGGCGGAATACCCTGCTCGAGCCCGTGTTCCAGCATCAGGTAATGGGTTCCGCCGAGATCATTTCTTGTTTCGCCGATTAAAAGGACAAGGTCTTCTTTCTTTTGAAAATGCGAAGGCACCCGTAAATCAATGTCCTCGAGCAGTCCCACCATGCCGACAGTCGGCGTCGGATAAATGGCGCCTGCGGGACTTTCATTATAAAAACTCACATTACCGCCCGTTACGGGAGTTTCAAGGACCCGGCAGGCCTCGCTCATGCCCTCAACGGCCTGATGAAACTGCCAAAATATTTCCGGCTTCATGGGATTTCCGAAGTTAAGGCAGTTCGTGATCGCAAGCGGCTTCGCGCCCGAACAGGCCACATTGCGCGCCGCTTCGGCAACCGCAATTTTTCCGCCTTCATAAGGATCCAGATAACAATACAAACTGTTGCAATCGGTGGCGACGGCAATTCCGCGCTTCGTCCCCTTGATGCGAACGACCGCGGCGTCATGCCCCGGATAAAACACGGTGTCCGTCCGGACCATGTGATCATACTGCTGCCAAACCCAGGCCTTTGACGCAATCGTCGGATGAGACAAAAGTTTTTTCAGGGTCGCGTTAAAATCGGCGGCTTCGCGCAGCTTTGAAAGGTTCAAAGCGCGCGTTTCTTTTAGGTATGCCGGCTCTTTTTCTTCCCGGCGATAGATAGGCCCTTCATCGGCAAGTGCTTTAGCAGGAATTTCAGCAGCGGGTACACCGCCGTCCGACACGCGCAGCATTTTTCCGTCACGCACCTCTCCGATTTTTACCGCATGGAGGTCCCACTTCCTGAAAATCGCCTCAACAACGGCCTCTTTGCCTTTCTTGACGATGATCAGCATACGTTCCTGCGACTCGGAGAGCATTAATTCATAAGGAATCATGCCGCTTTCCCGGCGCGGAACCAGTGCCAGATCAATTTCTATCCCGGTATCGCCCCGCGATGCCGTTTCACAGGTCGCGCAGGTCAAACCCGCTGCGCCCATGTCCTGCATCCCCACGACGGCATCGGTCTTCAGCAATTCGAGACAGGCCTCAAGCAGCAACTTCTCCATAAAAGGGTCGCCGACCTGCACCGCCGGCCGGTCTTCCCGGCTTTCTTCACTCAATTCTTTCGATGCAAAGGCCGCACCGCCCAATCCGTCCCGTCCCGTCGCCGAACCGACATAATAAACCGGGTTTCCGGCACCGCTTGCCTTGCCTTTAATAATTTCATCTTTCTTCATTAAACCCAAACACATCGCGTTAACCAGCGGATTACCTTCATAGCAAGACTGAAAATAAACTTCCCCGCCGATTGTCGGCACGCCGATGCAGTTGCCGTAGTGCGCAATCCCCTCCACCACGCCGCGGAACAAGTGCTTCGTCTGAGACTGGTCCAGACTGCCGAAGCGCAGCGAGTTCATTAACAAAACAGGCCGCGCGCCCATGGTAAAGATGTCGCGCAAAATTCCGCCGACGCCGGTGGCAGCGCCCTGAAACGGTTCGATGGCGGACGGATGGTTATGACTCTCAATCTTGAAACAGACTGCATACCCGTCGCCGATGTCGACAATGCCCGCGTTTTCTTCTCCCGCGCGCACAAGCAAATTCGGGCCTTGCGTGGGAAAGATTTTCAAGACCGGTTTTGAATTTTTATAGGAACAATGCTCGCTCCACATCACGCTGAACATGCCGAGCTCGGTCCGGCTCGGTTCGCGGCCCAGGATCTTGAGAATACGGCTGTATTCTTCTTCCGTAAGGCCGTGCGCTTTGATGATTTGGGGCGTCAATTTTTGTGGGGCCTGCGTCATGAGCATAGTTTGTCTTGATTCAACCGGTTTTAAGTTTCCTGCGCGCGGCGGCATGCGTGCGCCTAAACTTCCGCCAGAATGCTTTCCCAAACCGCCCTGCCGTCCACTCCGGATAAAATTTCTTCACTGGAACGTTCCGGATGGGGCATCATCCCGAGAACGTTTCGCTTCTTATTTAAAATACCGGCGATCCCGTCCCGTGACCCGTTGGGATTGGACTCATCATTCACGGTCCCGTCAGCCGCTGCGTAACGAAAAACAATGCGGTCTTCGCCGGCCAGTTCCTTAAAAGTCTCATCGTCACAAGTATAATTTCCCTCGCCATGCGCAATAGGAATCGTCAAAAGACTTCCGGCCTTCATTTTCCGCGTAAAAAGACTGTTGCGGGTTTCGACCCGCAGCGTTACGTCCTTGCAGATAAAGGACAGGGTTTTGTTGCGGAGCATGGCCCCCGGAAGCATCCCGGCCTCGAGAAGAATTTGGAAACCGTTACAGATTCCAAGCACCGCCCGGCCTTGTCCGGCATGCTTGCGGACCGCTTCCATCGCCGGAGAAAAACGCGCGATCGCTCCCGTGCG
>MHFC01000021.1:9550-12115 GCA_001804025.1 Omnitrophica bacterium GWA2_52_8
CACAGCAGCGCGCATGGCGGCTCTCCCTTGGACTTACCGGCGAGTGCCCCGTCAAGATTGAAATAAGACGGGTCATTCATTTCAATCGTACGGTGCCGCGTACCCTCAAAAAAAGATTGGCGCGGCATCAGGCTTCGGCAAGCGTATAAGTGTATTCTTCGATTACAGGATTAATCAATAACTGGTCGCACATGGCCTTAATGTTTTTTTCCGCCTGTGTTTTATCCGCGGCGTTGAGCGAAACTTCAAAATACTTTCCGACGCGCACATCAACGGTTTCCTTGAAGCCAAGCGTATCAAGCGTATGCTTGACCGTTTGCCCCTGCGGGTCGAGCACGGATTTCTTAAGCGTCACGTTTACTTTTGCTTTAAACATCGCGGTCCTTTCGGAATTTCATGGCGGCGTGCGCCGTAAATTTTTATGCCCGTAATTTTTTTCCGGTCAGTTTTTCATACGCCTCGACATAAGCCAGGCTTGTTTTTTCGATGACTTCCGGCGGAAGCTTGGGCCCCGGCGGGGCTTTGTCCCAAGTCAGCCCGGAAAGATAATTCCGGACAATCTGTTTGTCAAAACTCGGCTGATCGCGCCCTATTTCATATTGGTTTTTAGGCCAAAACCGCGAGCTGTCCGGCGTCAGCACTTCATCGATAAGAATCAATTCGCCGTTCCAAATCCCGAATTCAAATTTTGTGTCCGCAATCAAAATGCCGCGCGTTGCGGCATACTCCGCACCCTTCCGGTAAAGCTCGATCGAATAGTTCTCGGCCTTTTTTGCAATGTCCGGGCCCGTGAGTCCGGCCGCCTGTTCGCGGTCAATGTTTTCGTCATGCCCTTCAACCGCCTTCGTCGCCGGAGTAAAAATGGGCCGGTCGAGCTTTTGGCATTGCTTCAACCCCTTGGGGAGAACGTGGCCGCAAACCCCGCCTGTTTTCAGATAATCTTTCCAGCCTGAACCCGTCACATACCCGCGGACCACACATTCGATGGGAAGCGGCTTGGATTTCTTAACGAGCATCGATCTTCCTTCCAAAAGTTCAAGGCAAGGCGTCAACGCGGCGCCAAGTTCCATCTTGGAAACATCCGCCGTAATCAGGTGGTGCGGCATCATCTTCGAAAAATAGTCGAGCCAAAAAACAGAAATTTGCGTCAGCACTTTCCCCTTGAGCGGGATCGGGTCGGGAAGCACGACATCAAACGCGCTGAGCCTGTCGGTTGTCACAATCAGCAGTTTATCCTGCCCGACGGCATAGATGTCCCGGACTTTTCCGCGTCCCGCCAACGGGAGCGGCAGTTTTGTTTCCCAAACGGTCTGCACTTTTGCCTCCTGAGTCACCATAGAATCTCCTAGGTTCTGATGATTTTTCAATAACATCTCCTCTCCCAAGGGAGAAATACAAGTCAAATGTCAACAGAACCCGAGCTTACCGGCGACGCGCCAAAGACACAACGCCGGCGCGTTTAAGAATCGTGTTCACATGTTTTAAATGATAACGGTACTGAAAAACCTCCCGAATCTCACTCGGCTTTAAGTGTTTCAGAATCGCCGGGTCCTTGAGCGCAATCTCTTCAAGGGTCGCCGTTTGACTTTCCCACACTTGCTTGGCGGCATTCTGGACCCGCGCATACGCATCTTCCCGCGCGAGGCCCTTGCGTACCAGAGCGAGCAGCAGCCCTTGAGAAAAAACCATCCCGCGGCTCTTGGCCAGATTCGCTTTCATATTCCCATCCAAAACCAGCAAGTTCGTGATCACGCCCTGCATCAGCGTCAGCATATAATGAAGCAGGATCGTACTGTCCGGAAAAATGATCCGTTCGACGGAAGAATGTGTGATGTCCCGCTCATGCCACAGTGCCACATTTTCCATCGCCGCCAAAGCATTCCCGCGCAGCACCCGCGCGAGGCCCGCCACGCGTTCACAGGTTATCGGATTACGCTTATGCGGCATCGCGGAGGAGCCTTTCTGCCCTTTTCCGAAATGTTCCTGAACTTCCAGAGTTTCTGTCTTTTGAAGACCCCTGATTTCGGTCGCGAGTTTTTCAAGCGAGCAGCCGACAAGCGCCACGGTCGTCATAAATTCCGCATGACGGTCGCGCTGTAAAATTTGAGTGGAGATGGGGGCGGGTTTTAATCCGAGCAGTTTGCAAACGTGGGCTTCGACCTTGGGGTCGACATTGGCAAAAGTTCCGACGGCACCGGATATCTTTCCGTAAGCAATATTTTCCGAGGCGTTTTCAAGCCGCTTAAGGCTGCGTTTAAATTCTTCGGCAAACAAAGCCATCTTCAAACCGAAGGTGATCGGCTCGGCATGGACGCCGTGGCTGCGTCCCACCATAATGGTGTCGCGGTATTTCGCCGCTTTCGCAAGTAAAACGCGGATGAGTTTTTGAACTTCCCGGATTAAAAGAACGGAGGCATCGCGGATTTGCAGCGCAAGGGCCGTGTCCAGCACATCCGAGGACGTCATCCCGAAATGCACAAACCGGCTTGCGGGACCGACATATTCGGCCACATTCGTAAGAAAGGCAATCATATCATGCTGGACCGTTTTTTCTATTTCCAGCAC
>MHFC01000021.1:12138-13170 GCA_001804025.1 Omnitrophica bacterium GWA2_52_8
CTCGCTCCATATTTTTGCCATTTCAGGCCGACTGTATCGTGAGATCATAATCTATGCCTCAGCAGTGGTAGCGCTAACGGGATTTAAACCCGTGTTTTCACCTTGAGAGGGTGACGTCCTAGATCAGGCTAGACGATAGCGCCCCGTATATCCGGCTGCGCGCCAAATGGATTATCAGAAGACTGTGGCCACGCCTCGTGCATCGTCAAGATTGAAATGACGCGCTGCTTATTTTAATCGCACAGTGCCGGCGTACCCGTCAAAACAAGGTTGACGCGGCACTGGCCCGACAAAAACCGCAGCTGAAGGCTGCAATAACTCTCCCCGGTTGAGAATAAAAACACACTGCCCCATGCCTGCGCTATAACTTATTTCCTCTTATATGGTTACAACTGGAAACCCGGATCTTTGAGGGGTGGAATGCACGTAGTATACAAAAGCCTTTGCCGTGTGTCAATTTAGACCAAAAATAGGAAAGATGAGCTCATGCAACGCGATAATATAAATTATGCGACGAAAATAGCAGTCACCGGCCTTCGGGTGCGGCTTCCCAGTCTTATCATTGCCGGAAAACGCTAAAGCCGGCGTCTCAAATCATCCACGGACCGGTCCAGCATCCGCACGCGGTCTTCCAAAAATTGTTGATCCCGCTCCACAGCCTCAATCCGGCTTTCAAGATCATTTAACCGCGAAAGTGCCTGCGACCGGCCAAGATCAACAAGGGCCTTCTCTTCAACCTTTTGGACAGACTCCGGCTTTGCTTCTGCCATCTGCCGGATTTCATCATCCGGCAGATCTTCCGCAAAACACATCGGCGTGAAGTTCGACAGCATCGCGCATAAAAAAAATATTGAAAGTTTCATCATGAGCCTTTCCGAATGGGGGGAGTATAGCACAGGTGCCAATAGAATCAACCAGAAGGCATGAAGCTTTTTATGCGCGAAATTCAGGAGATTTCACTTCCCGAAAAACCATCCATAATGTCAAGCAAATTGGAGGAATCAAAGGGTTTGGAAACGTAGGCGTCTGCCC
>MHFC01000022.1 GCA_001804025.1 Omnitrophica bacterium GWA2_52_8
AATTGCGCGTTGCGTACCTGAATAACCAATGGCAGCAAGTCGTCGAAAGCCAGAAAAATTAACTGCCTTTTGTGGGATGCACCCCAAACCGGACTAATTCTTGACGTTAAACAGTCCAGGCGCTAAACTGAGGCTGCGCCGGAATTTTTAAGATCATTCCGGCGCCGTTTGATATCTATCAGAACCCTTTGACTGCAAAAGGGAAATGCCGGGCGTGAATAAACCTGCAAAAAAAGAAGAACGGCTCCGCCGCTGGGCGGTTTTATTCAAGACCGAAGATGCGGCCGTCCGCGAAAAAGTTGCCCGTCAGCTTTCCGATATCTTTTTCCTTCCCGGAGAAGAAGCCGCCCGTTTATTAACCAAAACACCCGTAATCCTGTTCGATCATCTTAGCCGTGAATTAGCCGGCCGGATTGTCAAGTTTTTGCGTTCGCAAGGCGCTGATGTGACGTTGGTTCCTGATCAAGACGCGCCCGGGGACTTTGCGGATTCGTCCTGGCCGGCCGCCGATGTTGCCGCGGACAAAGAGGAACAGGCCCCCGCCCGTTCAGAGGATGGGCTTGAAGCCTCCGAAGCGGGACAAAATCAACAAGAACCTTTCATGCCTTCTGTTTGGAATTCGATCGACCACGCCTGCCGGTTAAGCGGCGTTTTGGACGGTATTTTTAAAGGGCTGACAGAGTCCTTCGAGAGTCTGACGGAAAGCCGGCGGCGTCTGGATGACGGCCGCAAACTGCGGGATTTGGTGATCGAAGAAATATCACAGCCTGATTTTTTCACTCATAAAGAACCTTCCGAAATTCAAAACACCCGTAAAAAACTGGCGGTTCTGGAAAAACGCTGCGACAAGCTGGAAGCCCTTTATGAAATGAGGGTGCGTGAGTTTGACAGCGCGGGTGCCGGTCAGGTGCTCGCAGGCGAAGCCTGGCAAGAGAGTCTGAAAAATTTTCAGCGTTCAGCCGGCATTCTGCGCCGGTATGCCCGGAAAATCTTTTTGGATGACCGGGAACCCCAACCTGAAAATCAGGAGCGCTTTCTTTATTGGAAACAAAAAGCGGATGAATTGGCCGGGAAAATCATTGAACTTTTACGTATGAAAGGCAGCATCGAAGATCTGCTGGCGCTCCGGGAACGGGACGTCGAGGACTGGAAAATCCGGTTCAAGACACTTGCCTCCGAGTGGGCCGCGCTGGACCGGAATCACCGCCGCGTTTTAAATGAGAGTGAATCGGCGGAGAACCAGGTCCGCATTCTTTTTGATGAGAAAACACGGCTTGATATCCAAGTCAAGGAGTTGACAGCGCTTTTGGCAAAAGAGAGGCTCCTGGGGCACCGTCAGGAGACGGAACTTTTCAAAATGCGCAAGCAATGGAATGATGAGGTCCGCGGAAAAACCGAGACGATCCGGGGGCTGGAGGAACAACTGCGCGTTCTTTTTGAGGAAAACAGCAGGGTCAAGCGGCAAATTCAAGAGCTGGAAACAGCAGCCGACGACCGGGTCCGTTCCGGGCGTGACCGTCAGCGGCAATTGGAGGAGCAGTACCGCCGCGAGCGGACGGAGCTTGAGCAGCAGGTAGCCGCGTTAAATAAAGACCTTCAGAAGTACCGGGACCAGCAGCGGGACTTGCAGGTTTATGCCGGCGGCGCGGAAGCACGGTCGCGGGAACGTGAAATGATCCTTTGGCGCGAGCGGGTGACAGCGCTGGAGAGCAAGGTTCAATTTGTCATGGAGCTTAAGGCGCAGCTGGAAACGCAATTGGCGGCCGCCGCCCGCGATCAGGCGGCGAATGAGCAGCGGCATGAAACGCTCCGCGGACGGCTTGCGGAACTTGAGGAGGAATACCAGTCGCTTCATCAAAAATGGATCCGCACGGAACAAGCGCGCCAATCGGCCGAGCTTTCGCTTCAGATAAAGGAGCAGAGGGAAGAAGACGCCGTCATTCTGAATGAAAGGCTGATGGAGTACCAGCAGGAAAAAATCCAGCGGTTCGGCCGTGAAATGGCCGAAGCCAAAAAAGAGCTTTCGGCGCGCCAGACGGAACTTGATCAGCTTGAGAATGTCCGCCGGGAGCTTGAAACCAGCTACCGTAACGAGCGCAAAAAACGTCTTGAAGCCGAAAAAAACAGCTCCGGACAGCTTGCCGAGGAATACCGGCGGCTGCAAGCCCGGTTACGCGAATTGGAAGCATTATTTCAGAAGGAATCGAAACGCCGCCGCGCGGCTGAAGGACTGATTAAGAAAATTCGCATGAACGGCAGCCGCCGTTTTGGCTGGGCTGACGTGTTTCCGTTTTTAAAACGCTCCGGGTTGCGCGATTCACAGCGGCTGGTCCGTTATGAAGCGGCTGTGGAAGAATTGTCGACGGAGCTTTACCGCAAACAGCTTGAAGTCTTGAACCTGGAAGAAAAACAGCTGGAGGTCCAGCGGCAGCAGGGGGATCTCGAGAAGGAGCTTCGCAGCAGGCAGGCCGCATTGCTGAGTGCCGATCGGCAATACGGAGCTCTTAAAAACAAATACGATTGGGCGGTCAGGGAGCTTGACACTGCCGCGGTCCGTCAAACGACGACCGGAGAAAAAATACAGGTTTTTGAACGTGAAAAGGAATCGCTTGAAAACACCCTGAAGCAGCAACAGCATAAATACGAGATACTGCTGCGGGCGCATCATGAAACCGAAACCAGCCTCCGGAAACATCTGGATGAGCAGATTCTGGCGTCCGGGCGCAGCGGCGAGGAAGATAATCTCCGCATTGAGCAGCTGCGGCGTGAAATAGAGGCCTTGGTCCTCGAGAAAAATAAAACGGCCGCTGAACTTTTGCAGGCTTTCGGGGAATCCGAGAGATGGAAAGCCAAGCATGCCGAAGTGCTGGACCGCTATGATGCGCTTGTGCGTAAATTTCAGGATAGCGAGAATTTATGGCGGGTGAACGGCGGTGCGGCGCCGCAAATACTTGAAGAGGAACGCAAGCAGATGCGCCAGGAAATGATTGCCTGTCTCGGTGTTCAGCGTAAGCTTTGGCAGCAACAGTATGAAGGCGAACGGAAAAACTTTGTAGAAAAAATCCGCGAATTGGAGAGCCTTAAGGAGCGTAGTCTCGCGGCGGAGGAATTTCAAAAACAGCTGCAGATTTCCCGGGAAGAGCTCCTGGAGCGAAGACAGCAGGTCGAATCGCTTGGGGAACGGCTTGCGGTCCTTGAAGAGACAAAGAGTTCGCTCGGTGCCGAATTGACGGCACAGCTTCTCGAAATTGAAAACTGGAAGAAAAAGTATGAGGACGCGGTCCGCGACCGCCAGGACGCGCTGGCCGCCGCGAAGCAGGAACGCATCCGCCGGGAAGAGACCGAAACCGAATTGAGCGAATTACGTCAGAACAAGCACGACCTTGAAAGGCGTCTTGTCGAAAACCGCATTCAACTTGAAGACCTGGAGGCCGGATTCCGTAAAGACCGTCAGATTTTTCATGAGGGACTGACGGATTCAGGAAAACAGCTTGAAAAGTGGAAACAGGAAATGGAACAGCTCAAGACCAGGATCCATGCGCTGGAGCTGGAGAGAGTGGATTTGATCCAATCTCTCAGCAAAACTACTCAGGATGGTGAGATTTTGCGGCAGCGCTATCAGGAGGTGCTGGCTGATAAGGAAAAGTTTCGGGAACAGCTTGAGCGGACATCATCGGGCACGGAACCGGTTTTGATTCCGGCGTTCCAGGTGCGTCAGGAAGAGGAGCGGCTGAAACTGCGGATTACGGAGCGGGAATCTCAAATACAAGAACTGGAACAGGAACTTCTCAAGGCCCGTGCGCTTTTTATTGACCGGATAACGGAAAGTGCGGCTCAAATCGAAAAATGGAAGGATCGGGCAAACGCTCTGTCAGGGAGCGCCGGCAAAATGAAAGACGATGTTGCCCGGCTTGAAGAACGGCTGAGCCGGGAATCCCTGACAGCCCAGGAATGGCACAAAAGATACCAGGACCTGCTGGATAAATGGAATGATCTGATTGAGCACGGCAGCGGGGATCCCGTCCATGCCGAAGCCCTTCGCGAAAAATTCACCCAAGAACGCGTTAAGCTTGAACACAAGCTTGCCGAATCCGGCCGGCGCTGCCGTGAATTGGAAACGGCGCAGGAAGAAGCGCACAAAATCTTTTCCGGAGAAATCAAACAGGCGGCTGAGCGCCTCCGGCACCGCGACGACCTCGTGGGTCAATTAAACGCACGCATCCGCATTCTGGAAGAGACGCAGGCCCGTATTCTCCAGGACCTTGAAGCTGAAATGAAAGAGTCCCGGAAATGGCGCGCAAAAGCCGGCGAACTGGCCAAAACACTGGCTGCCGGCCGTTCTTCCGACCCCCTTCCGGACTTCGATCCGGAAAACTCATTTCCGATGAGTTCCGGAGAGACTCCCGGGCCTCAGGCCGAATAGCACTCCCTTTTTCCAGAAAATAGCCCTTTAAAAAGCCAATAATTACCTTAAAAAAGCACGCCCGCTGCGTTGAAAAAATCCGCGATTCCGGGTAACTTCTAAGTATATGAAACTATGAGATTTGTAGGTTCATATGTCCGATTACCGGTTTTCAATATGTTTTTCAAAAACAGGTTTACGGCTTATGTCCAAGCAAGAGAAACTCAAGAAAATAGTCCGCCTTACCACCAACAACCAAGTGGCCATCCCTGCTTTTATCGTCCGCCTTTTAAGACTTCAAAAAGGAAGTTATCTCGAAGTCGAAGAGCAGGGAGAACGCATCATCATGACGCCCAAAAAAATAGTGGACCGGTAATATGGACTCTCCGAAATTTAATATTCAATCCCGCCTCATTATCGGGTTTCTCTGCCTTACGGTGTTTATGACAATCGTCGGCTTTTTTTCGATCCAGAGCTGGAAACGGATCGAGCCGATGCTCACGGTGATGATTCCTCAGGGGCTTGCATCCATCGAAAAAACATCGGCCTTGGATGCGCTTGCCCAGGAATTGCGCGATCAGGACGCCGGGCTCACCAAGCTGATTCAGCGATACTTGACCACCCAGGACCTGACATGGCGCGAAGATTACGACCGGATCGAAAAAAGACTCAGCGACTTGCTTGTGCAGGCGATTCGCAAGGGCGATCTGGAAGAGAAAGAAATCTTTTCGAAAGCGCGCAAAGCGCGAGACGGCTATGTCAAAATCGAAAAAATGGCCATCGATTTGATTGACAGGATGCAGGTTAAAGAGGCCAATCAGCAGCTGGAAAGCAAATCCTACTGGATGCTCAAGGGAGATTTTAAAAAAGCGCTTGAAGAATACACTCAGAAAAGAGGCAAAAAACTGGGTGACCGACTCGTCGTCACTTCGGCCCATGTTGAAGGAATGGTCCAAAATACAAGACTCACGCTTGAGCGTACGATTCAGGGAATTGTTGTGATTTGCGTTCTTGGGCTTATCTTTGCAATTGCTTCGGGAATGTATATTGCCAAAACCATTCTGACTCCGCTCCGTCAGCTGCTGGAAGGGGTCCATGTGGTCCGCGGCGGCAATCTCACCCACCAGATTAAAGTCCAAAGCCGGGATGAGTTCCAGGTGGTGGCCCAGGGCTTCAATGCCATGACCGATGCTTTGTGCGCATCCTATGCGGGTTTGGAACAAAAGGTGCATGAGAAGACAAAAGACCTGGCGGCTGCGAAACATCAGATCGAATTGAAAAAAGTCCATCTCGAGACCCTCGTAAAAAACATGGGTGAGGCCATGATTGCGACCGATGAACTCGGAAATATCTCGATGATGAACCAGCAGGCGGAAGTGCTGCTGGGATATAACCGGGAAAATTCAGTCGGCCGGCCGTTCCACGAAGTGATTCAAATGCAGGATGAATACGGAAAGGTCGTTCCGTTTGCTCAATATCCGATTGCAGTGGCGCATGCGCTGAAGAAACGGGTCAGTGCCAAAGGGTATTACTTAAAACAGGACGGGTTTAAAGTTTACGTTTCCACCACCGCTTCGCCGGTTGTCCGTGACGGAAATGTCGTGAGCGTGATCGAGACATTCCGGGATTTTAGTCATGAAAAGAAAGTGGACCATCTGAAAACCCAGCTGATTTCGCTTGTGTCCCATGAATTTTGCACACCCTTGACCGTGATTCGCGAGGGGGTTTCTCTCGTTGTTGACGGAACGCTCGGCGGGGTGAATCCTGCCCAGGAGAGATTTTTAAAGACCGCCATCAGCGAAGTTGACCGGCTGACTTCGCTTGTGCATGAACTTCTGGATGTTTCGCGTATTGAAGCGGGTCAATTAAAACTAAAACCCGAGATGGTGGATATCGGCAAACTGATTCAGGAGGCGGCAGAACCCTTTCGCTACCGCGCGCTTCAATTGGGGGTTGAGTTACGCGTGCAGACGGAACCGCAGCCGGTCCAGGTCTTTGTGGATTTTCCCAGGATGAAACAGGTCTTTATTAATCTGATGTCGAATGCGTTCAAATTTACAAAGAAAGGTTTTGTCGAAGTCGGGTTCCGCCAAATCGGGTCTGATATCGAAGCTTATGTGGCCGACAGCGGAGAAGGGATTCCCGAAGAGAAGCAAAAAAGACTGTTTGACAAATACGAGCAGCTGAGCGATTACCGCAAATCCGGGGTCCAGGGAACGGGCCTGGGGTTGGTGATCGCAAAAGGCATCGTCGAGTCCCACCACGGGCGCATGGAGGTCTCAAGCCAATTCGGCAAAGGCACGACCTTCAAGTTTATTTTTCCGAAGCTCAATGAAAACATGAAAGAACTTCGCATTGCCTAACCCGCATTTCTCATCACCAATGAGAAATGCCCTCGCGGAGGCTGTGGTGCAAATGGGCTTTTTCATTTGTACCCCAGGGGTTGTCTTTTGCACCCTGTCAAAACACGGGCGCAAAACTTTGGATGCAATCCCATGCGTCCAAAGCGGCTTTCTCATCGATTCGCCTAATCGATGAGAAAGCCGGCCTAAGCCTCCGGGGCAGGTTAGGAAAAAAGCCTGTTTGGCCGATCATAGTGATAACGAAAGAGTCCCGGTATGAATCCTAAAACGATTTTGGTGGTGGATGATGCAGATGAAATTCTGTATTTACTCAAAACACGTCTGAATCACCACGGTTATCATGTCGAAACGGCACAAAACGGGCAGGACGGTTATGACAAGGCCGTAAGCCTGAAGCCGGATTTGATCATGACGGATATTTTGATGCCCCTGATGGCCGGATTTCAAATGCTGGAAGCGCTGCACAAGCATTCGGCGGAATTTTCCAAGGTGCCGGTAATTTTCTTTTCCGCAAAAAATTCAATGGCCAATTATTTTACGCCTTCCAAGACGACTTTTTTTATGAATAAACCGCTCGACATGCCGTTGGTGATCAAGACGATCGATAATGCATTTGGGGTGCGGTCCGTTATCCCCGCAGCCGAAGAGTCTAAAAATAATCCGCCTGTTCCCGGGGACCTGCCGGTCAATGCCGGTGCGAAGCCGGGGGGTGTGAAAATACAGGAAGTTAAAAAAAGCGAAGTGCAGCATGAAGGCCTCCGGACTGAATTCGCCAAAAAACCAGAACCGGCCGGCCAAAAATCAAAAACAATCATGATTGTGAGCGTCGATGAGTTTTTGACGGATAAATTGATCAAACATTTGCGGGGGCAGGGCTATACGGTTGAAGAATTTCTGGACGAACAGGATGTGCTGAAAAACGTGAATAAAATAAACCCGCAGATGGTTTTGTGCCAATATTGGGAAGATGGCGCGCGCCTTGATGCCGCCCAGCTTATGAAAAGCATGAAAACGAAGGCGCCCTCGACGCCGTTCGTTCTTTTTAGCGCCGAAGGACTCAGCCTGGACGCGCTCAAGATTGTGAATGCCTCCAGCCTCATCACATTTAAAGAAAGCTCGGATCTTATCCGTCATGCGGATGAATATCTGAAAAAAAACGGAGTTTAATCCCGTTATGAATGCCCGTGAGAACGAGAAGGCGATCCGAGTTTTGATCATTGAAGATCATGCCGACGATTTTCAAATATTGCACCGCACCCTGTCGCGCGTGACGGAGGATTTTTACGATATCCGTCATGCCGGAAGTTTAAGTCAGGGCATCGAACAGCTTAAAACCGCGGACAAAGACATCGTGATCCTGGATATGGGCCTTCCGGATAGCGAGGGCGTTCGCAGTGTCGAAGAACTGCATGGGAATTGCCCGAATGTTCCGATTGTCGTTATGACACGCTGGGATGACCGTACCGCGGCCGTAGATGCGTTGAGAAATGGAGCCCAGGACTATCTTGTTAAGGGGCAAACCGAACCCGATATGCTGGCCCGGGTGATCCGCTATGCTATGGAGCGTCACCGGACACAGCAGCGCTTGATCGAGCTGAACGAGCGGCTGGAAAAAATGGTGCGTGTTGATCCGCTGACGGATCTTTTAAACCGCCGCGGCTTACAGGAAGCCCTGGATCATGAACTCAGGCGCAGCCGACGCGACGGGTCGAATGCGGTAATTTTGCTGGCGGACCTTGATAATTTTAAAAATACAAATGATCAGCTGGGGCATGCCGTGGGGGATGTTGTGCTCAAAGAAGTCGCGACAACGCTCAAAAGCGCCCTAAGAACAACTGATTATATCGGGCGTATCGGCGGGGATGAGTTTATGGCGCTGCTGCCCCAGACGCGGATGATCGAAGGCCTTAGAATTTCCGAACGGCTAAGGAGCGCCATATCGGAGTCACCGATTATTATTTCTTCCGGAAAGATTGTGAAAGTGACCGCAAGTTTCGGTGTCTGCGCCGTACAGCGGGACATCCCGTCGATTGATGAGATTCTGGAAAAAACGCACGAGGTATTGGCCAAGAGCAAGCGAACGGGAAAAAACAAGGTCAGTTATAAAGCAGAAG
>MHFC01000023.1:0-8802 GCA_001804025.1 Omnitrophica bacterium GWA2_52_8
ATGACCCGTTCGCCTTTGGCATGGTGCCGCCGGTCTTTGAGAAAATGGACGTCGATATTGCAGCCGCGCGAACAGCCGTTGCAGAGGCTTTCTTCGCTTTTGAGGTACCACACACGGGCCTTAAAACGGAAATCCTTGTCCGTCAGCGCGCCCACGGGACAAATATCCACCACGTTCCCGGAATAGCGGTTGTTTAATTCCTTGCCCGGAAACACCGTAATTTCCGAATGGTCGCCGCGCTGAATGATCCCAAGCTCTGAAGTTTTCGGGATTTCATCGCAAAAGCGGACGCAGCGGGAGCACAAAATACAGCGCTCGGCGTCCAGCATGACCGTCGGACCGATCGAAACGGCTTTTGGCTTTTTGTTTTTGTTTTCCTGCAGGCGGCTCTCATAAGCGCCGTAGTTCATATAATAATCCTGCAGCCAGCATTCTCCGGCCTGGTCGCAAACCGGGCAGTCCACGGGATGATTGATGAGCAGAAATTCCAGCACGTGCTTGCGCGTCTCCTTGATCTTGTCCGTGTCGGTCCGGACCACCATCCCCGGCTGGACCTCCATGTGGCAGGCAATCTGGAGCCGCGGGATCTTTTCGATTTCGACAAGGCACATCCGGCAGTTCCCCGCCACCGAAAGCCCCGGATGATAACAATAGAAGGGCACGTCATAGTCCGCCTTTTTGGCGGCTTCAATGACCCGCGTCCCCTTGGGGACTTCGACTTCTTTTCCGTTGACCGTCAATTTGACCATTTCGCTCATAATATCGCGCCGACCCCTTCCCCGCGCTTGATTTCCGAGCCCGCACTTTCATAACCGGGCTGTTGCGCCTCTGAGCTCCGTTTTTCACGGATATAAGCCTCAAATTCACTTCTGAATTTCTGCGGATAACTCCGGAGCGGCATGGCGGCCCCGTCCGCAAGAGCACAGATCGTCGTCCCCCCCATGAAGGAACAGATGTCTGCCAAATTATGGATGTCTTCGCTGCGCCCGTGCCCGCCGGTGATGCGCGAAAGGATTTTATAAACCCAACCCGTCCCTTCGCGGCACGGCGAGCACTGCCCGCAGGATTCGTGCGCGTAAAACCGCATCGTCACCATGAGCGCCTCCACCATGCTCACCGTTTCATCGAGGACAATCACCCCGCCGGACCCGGCCATGGAGCCGGCGGCCTTGAGCTGGTCAAAATCCATCCCGATATCGATTTCGCCGGCCGATAAAATGGCGGCGGAAAGACCGCCCGGAACAACGGCTTTCAATTTGCGGTCTTCGCGGATGCCTCCGGCGATTTCATAAATCATTTTGCGCAGGGATATCCCGAGCGGAAGCTCGTAAACACCGGGTTTTTTAACATGCCCGGAAACGCAGAAAAGACGCATGCCGCCGTTCTTTTCCGAACCGAGTTTGGCAAACCATTCCGCGCCCCGGTTGATGATGAAAGGAAGATAGGACAAAGTCTCGACATTGTTAATCACGGTCGGACACCCGAACAGCCCGACAACCGCCGGAAAAGGAGGTTTGAGACGCGGAAAACCCTTTTTACCTTCGAGCGATTCCAAAAGCCCCGTTTCTTCGCCGCAGATGTAGGCTCCGGCCCCGCGGTGCACGACAATTTCCAGATCATATTTCTTTCCGAAAATATTTTTTCCGAGGTATCCGCGGGCATAAGCGTCATCCACCGCCTGCTGGAATTTCCGGTAGGGCTCCGTATATTCTCCGCGGATATAAACGTAGGCCTTGTGCACATTGTTCGCGTACGCGGCGATGATCATGCCCTCAATCAGAAGGTGCGGCACATGCCAAAGAATGTATTTATCCTTGAATGTGCCCGGCTCTCCCTCGTCCGCATTGACGACGAGATAAACGGGTTTGCCCGTATTTTGAGGGACAAAACTCCATTTCATGCCCGTCGGAAATCCGGCCCCTCCCAATCCCCGGAGGTTCGATTTTTTGACCTCCTCGATCAGTCCCTTCGCATCGAATTTATCAAAAATCAAACGGGCGGCCCCGTAGCCGCCGTCTTTTTCGTAGGCGTCAAGCCCGAAACTTTCACCCCCGACAAAATATTTTGAAATCAGCTTTTCCATAGTTCAGACAGCCGCTTGCTTTTTTCCGGAGCTTGTTTTTTGCTCTCCCTTTTTAGCGGATTCGATCAGCTCGTCCAGTTTTTTTTCGGTGAGATGCCCGCAAAACCGGTCGTCATTAAACTGCAGCATGGGTGCGATTTCGCACGCCCCCAGGCACTCGACCGCATGCAGCGACCATTCCCCGTCCGGCGTCATTTCACCGGTTTTGATGCCCAGTTTATTTTCAAGATACCGGATCATTTTGTCGCTGCCCATCAAATGACAGCTCAGCGTGCGGCAGACATTAAATCTTTTTTTTGCCTTCGGGGCCGTATAAAAAAGCGTATAAAACGTTACCACTTCCCGCACATCAATGGGCGGAATTCCAAGATAAGCCGCTACGGCTTCTTCAATCTCCAGCGTAAGATGCCCGTAATAGTCCATCAGCAGACGCAAAACTTCGAGAATCGAAGCCCGCCGCGTCTCATAACGCGCGACTAACGCGTCTGTTTTCTTTTTGATTTCGGGAACGAATATTTTAGAAATTAATTCCTGATTCATATTTTTCCTTGCAATTGACGGAGGCCGGACATGCGCGTCATCGGTCCAGTTCTCCGCCGATCATATTGACGGACCCGAACGTCGGGATGATGTCCGCCATCGTATCCCCCTTGATCATGTGCGACAGCGCCGACATGATCATAAAACAAGGCGGTCTTACGCGCACGCGGTAAGGCGTTCCGGAGCCGTCGCTCACAACATAAAACCCGAGTTCTCCGTTGGCCCCCTCCACCGGAAGATAAGCCTCGCCTTTCGGCGGCCGGATGCCGTGGCCGTCCATGATCATCTTAAAATGGTTCATCAAGGCCTCGATATTCGTGTAGGTATCTTCCTTCGCCGGCAGCACAACACGCCGGTCCGGAGACTGGGTTTTGGCATAGGAGCTTTGATGCGCCCCTGCGAGCGTCGGATCGACATCGGCCTGATTTTCGCGCAGGCCTTCAATGCGTCCCATCTTGGCCTCATCGACCATATTGCCCGCCGGGATCACATTGCCGTCCATGTCCAGCAGAACGGGGCCGCCCGGGATCTGTCCCAGCGCCTGTTCGACAATACGCATACTCTGTTCCATTTCTTCCATCCGGCAAAGATAACGGTCGTAATTGTCCCCGTGTTCGCCGACGGGAACTTCAAATTCAAGCCGGTCATAAACCAGATAAGGCTGCGCGCGGCGGACATCATAATCAACCCCGGTCGAACGCAGGAAGGGTCCCGTAATTCCGTAGGAAACGGCATCCTCTTTTGAAATAATTCCGATGTCCTTGACACGGTCGACAAAAATCCTGTTTTTTGTCAGCAGGCTGTCGCATTCCTTAAGAATCCCGCGCGTTTCGCGGATAATGTCTTTGCATTTCCCCTCAAATCCCGGCGGCAAATCCCCTTTGACCCCGCCGATGCGCGTATAAGAAATGGTCAGCCGCGCGCCGGTGACCTCTTCGATGAGCTGATAGAACATCTCGCGGGCCTTGATCATATAAAGGAATACGGTAAACGCCCCGAGTTCCATGGCGGAGGCGCCGACACAGGTCAGATGGTCCGTAACCCTCGATATTTCGCTCATGATCACGCGGATGTATTTTGCCCGCTCGGTGATTTCAAGCCCGAAAAGTTTTTCGACAGCCAGGCAATAACCGACGTTATTGATCAGCGGGGAAACGTAATTCAGCCGGTCCGTATAGGGAATGACCTGCAAATAACCGCTTTGTTCGGAGGATTTTTCGAAGGCCCGGTGAAGATAACCGATTTCGACATCCGAGTTGAGGATAATTTCTCCGTCAAGCTCGGCAATAATCCGTACAATGCCGTGCATCGCCGGGTGCGCGGGACCGATGTTGAGAAGCATGGATTCAGTGCGTGTCTTTTTTAACGCGGATCGTGGATCGTGAGTCGTGAGTCGTAAGTTCATAGTTTAAGGGTTCAATTTTTTTAAAAGATTCTTGATCATACGGCTTTCATGATCCAAATATTCTGATAATTCAAAAAAAGGTATTTCACTAACGTAACTCCGCCTCTGAGCAATGATCAAATGTGTTTCCAGCTCGGAACACGAGCCAAGCGCAATGCTGCAAAACTACCGATATTCCTTGGTATACTGCCGGGCATAGCCTTCCGCGATATTTGACGGGATGGATATGGCCGCCCGCTGCATCTGGGATGCCAAGCCGAATCTTTCATGAACAGGAAATTTACTTGTAATCGAATAAACGCGATCTACAATTTCAATTCCTTTTCTCCAAACTTCCAAGTCCTTATAGCTTTTAATCTGTTTTATTTCCGATACACGATCCACGACACACGATCTCCGTTATTAATTTTTGGGACCGATCAAGGGTTGTCTTTTGCTGTAAGGATAATCTTTACGGAGCGGGTGCCCTGAAAACTGTTCGTACATGAGAATCCGTCTTAAATCCGGATGCCCTTCGAAACGGATGCCGAACATGTCCCAGACTTCGCGCTCCAGCCAATTGGCCACGCCCCATTCCGCGGCCAATGACGGCACCACGGGATCCTGTTCATCCACTTTCACTTTGAGCCGCAGCCTGTGGTTTTTTTTTGTCGAATAAAAGTGGTAAATGACTTCAAACCGCGGTTTCCATTTCAGCGAAAGCCCGTCAACGGCCGTAATGTCAGTCAGCATGTCGCAGTCAATGTTATGATTATTTCGCACAAACTGAACGATCGTGAGAAAAGCGCTGCGGTCGGCAACCGCAGTCTCATCCCCATGCTGATTATGAATTTCCCTGACCGCCGCTCCGAATTTTTCCTGAAGTTTTATATGTATGCCCGTCATTTGAGTCTCAATCCGTTACGGATTCTCCGTCCCGCGGCCGGCGCGCCGCAATAAGCTCTGAATTAGAGCATCTAACAAATCCCCCTTTCGCTTTGTCATTGCGAGGAGGCGAAGCCGACGAAGCAATCTCAAAGCCTGAGATTGCCGCGCCCGCCAAAAGTACCAGCGGGCTCGCAATGACAATTTTGTTAGGTGCTCTTAATAAAAATTTCAAACTTCCTGCTTTTGACGCTGGATTTTGTCCTGCAGCTTCATCAAACCATCCAGCACATTTTCAGGGCGCGGAGGACAGCCCGGAATATAAACATCCACCGGAATAATGGTATCAATGCCCTGCACCGTGGCGTAATTGTCATAAAAACCGCCCGTGCATGTGCAAACACCGAAAGCCACCACCCACTTGGGGTCCGCCATTTGGTCATAAATTCTTTTGAGTACCGGCGCGATCTTGTGCGAGATGGTCCCCACCACAAAAAGAACGTCCGATTGGCGCGGCGAAAAACGGGGCAGCCCGGCCCCAAAACGGTCCACATCGTAATGCGAGCAGGCCGTCGCCATATACTCCATCCCGCAGCACGCGGTCACAAACGGATACTGAAAAATGGAGAACTTCCGGGCCCAGCCGATGGCCTGGTCCAGTTTCGTGGTCGAAAACCCCGCTTCCCCCATTTCATTCATCATTTCCATTGAAAGGCTCCTTTTCTCCAGGCATAGACAAACCCCATTTCAAAAATCGCGAGGAAAAACAGCATGGCCCAAAATGCAGGCGCCCCTTCTTCGCGAAAAACAACAGCCCACGGAAAAAGAAAAATCAGCTCGATATCAAAAATCACAAACAGCATCCCGACAAGATAAAATTTTACGGCGTGCCGCCCGGTCGGGGCCTCAAACGGATCATTGCCCGTTTCAAACGGAAGGTTTTTTGCAGGATTGGGTTTCTTCGGCCCCAGACTCTGGGTGAGAACAATAAATAACAGCGAGAACCCCGCCGCAATCAGAAAAGTCACGAAAATTCCAAAATAGGAACCCAGCACTTTTACATTTCCTGGTTGTTACAATTCCACAAGTTTAAACACACGCCTGCTCAATTCATCAGCCCCAAAAGGCGCGAAACGGCCTTTTTTGCCAGCAAATATTGGGCATTTTCACTCAGACTTTTTTGATAATAACCGTAGGCCTTCTGCCAATCCCCTTTCATTTCCCAGGTCCGGCCGAGGTTGTACAGCGGAAAACAATAACTGTCATAGCGTTTTGCGCGGACCGCCTTTTCCAGCCATGGGATTGCCTCTTCCGGCCTTCCCTTTTCGATCAGGTAGGCTCCGATATCGTTGTAAGGGTTCCCGAAGTCCGGATCGATCTCTATCGCGCGGCGGCATTCGCTTATGGCGCCGTCATAATTCCCTTTGGCGCTGTATGCCCATCCCAAAAAAGTGTGGGCCTCCGCCGTCGGAAACAGTTCGATGGATTTAAGATAAAGCGCGATGGCTTCGTCCAGATTTCCGCTCATCTGTTTCTGGTAGGCCTGCTGAAACAGCTGTTCCGCGTCATGATGATAATTTTCTTCAAATTCGCTCATATCAAATCCGGATCACAGGGCGCTCTAAAGCGCCAAATCAGTCAATACCCGCCTCGCTGCATTAAGCCCAATTCAGACCTAAGCCAAGGCCGGATCAAGGGTTGAGGGGGGAATGTGCAAGTATATCAAAATCCGCTTTCCTGCGCTATCCCTTAATCGTGGAACCAAACCCGCGCTTACCGCAAACCTCAAATCCCGCCTGGCATTTGATTTGTGTTTCTCCGCTCCCCGTCCTCCGGCGGAAAAGGGAAAGAAGATATTTTGGAATGTCAATATCCAGAAGATGACCGTTTGATCTTTTTTTCCCCTCTCCCACCGGGTATTAGCGTTGCATAAAACAAGAATATTTTTAATATCCCCTCATCCTGACCTTCTCCCGCCGGGAGAAGGAACTGATTAATAGGCTAAACTCTTTTCCCCCTCTCCCAGTCCGCCGAAGGACGCCAACGCTGTTTTGCGGACAGGACGCAAGAGGGTTGGGGGGAGGGGAATAAACTCAAGCTGCTTTAGCGCAGGCTACTTCGCACCGCGCAAAGTGTTGCAATTTTTTAGCATTTTTAATGCAACAACAATACCCACCGGGAGAGGGGTAGGGTGAGGGGGAATAAAACAACCGGCAGTGAACATAACGTTCCTCGCTCTTAAAAAAGCAAGAAGGCTCTGCCGGATTCTTTTCTAAAATCTCTTACCCCCCTCATCTTGACCTTCTCCCCGCGGGAAAAGAAATTTAAAATCCCGCCTGGCATTTGATGTTGCGGGGTGACCGTATTATCCCATCCGGAAGCCCAGGAAATCGTTCAATGAACGGTACTGCAGGTACGGGTTATAAATCTTTTCCTTACCGATGGAAGACACCGCTTCTTCGGCATAGTTGTGCCCCGGAAAAAGAAGTGTTTTTTCATCGAGTTTCGCGAGCGCTTGCAAGCTTTCGTATAATTCCGCGGCATTACCCCCCGGAAGATCACACCGGCCGCAAGCGTTGATAAACAGCGTGTCCCCCGACACCAGATTCCCGGAGTCTGACGGCGCCTTGCCGCAGCTCACAAGAAAACACTGGGACCCGGGCGTGTGCCCCGGCGTATGGATAAACGTGATCTGAACATCTCCGATATTGATTTTTGTCCCGGCCTCCGATTTGACGAGGTCTCCGCCCATTCCTTTTAGCCTGTCGGCCTCTGCTTTATGGATGTAGAGCTTGCCCTTGATTTTTTTCAGGAGTTCTTCGGCCCCGTTGCAATGATCAAAGTGCGTATGCGTCACAAGACCGCCGGTCACCTCCATCCCGTCTTCTTCGGCGGCCTTTAGCACGGCCGAAACGTCCCAGGCCGGGTCCACCATCACGCATTTTTTCTCATTGCGGTCCCCGATGAGATAAACAAAATTCTGCATGGGGCCGATTTCGAGTTGACGGATATAAAGCGGCGAAATTATTTTTTCCATTATTTCTCTGCGGTGATCATGAGATTCCAGCCATAGTGATTGCCCAATCCTCGCACAAACGCATTGGTCAATTTTCGGCTTAGCAACAATCGCGGAGTATCCGTGTAATCCCAAGGAGTTAATTGAATATATAAGTTTACCCTTGAAAATTGTTCGAATAAAGCGCGGGCCTGTTTTTTTGAATAGATTTTTGTATCCGGGCTTTCACTATTATATTTAGCAACAATTTCATCAATGGAGCGGAACGGATCGCGTTTCAAAAGAGCATGGTTGATCCAATATCTAAAAACAGGACCAGAGTAACGGTGATACAACATGATTTTTGCGGTCCCGCCTCTTTTTAATACCCGATAAATTTCGGAAATCGCTTTTTGAGGCTCCGGCGTATGGTGAATAACTCCAAAACTATAAACAAGATCAAACGTTTGCTCCGGAAAAGAAAGTTTTTCGCAATCTTCTTGCAGTACACCGGCGGACAAACCATAGCATTCCAACCGTTTCTTCGTATATTCGACGGCCGCAGGAGTGAGGTCACATCCTGTAGCAACGCATCCGCTTCGCACCCATTGGATAAAGTCCGTTCCGACACCAATCCCTATTTCAAGGACTTTCTTTCCATGATATTTTGCAAACTGGGCAAATTCCCAAATATAACCTTCCCGGTTGCGTCCATACCGGATTTTTTCCAGTTCATCAAAGTATTCCTTGGTGTAAGGGGCTACGGAACTTAAATCAGAGCCGCATGGATTCTTATTCCAATATTCATAAACCAATTTTTTTTCTTCAGATAAGTCAGGAGGCATGTCGTCAGATCCTTTCATATAAAATAACTTCTATTAACGGACTTCCCTGAAGCTTATCACTGGAAACTTT
>MHFC01000023.1:8831-14283 GCA_001804025.1 Omnitrophica bacterium GWA2_52_8
GCAATCGCCGCATCAATGGACGGGAAATAGCGCAAATGGTTCTCTTGCCTTGATAGGGTTCGGCTGATCACAAAATTTTCGCGCTCCGGCAGGGGTTTGCCGATGCTCTCAAAAGTTTTGCGGCCCATGATCACGGTGCTGCCGGCCGTTAATTTTTTGAAATGTTTGAGGTCCGAAGAAAAATGCCAGGGCAGCCGGTTGTCTTTACCGATGACGCGGTTTTTCGCCATGGCGACAACATGGTAAAGCTTCATACGGCAACAGGGGCCTTGATGGCGGGGTGCGGGTCGTAGTGTTCCAGCGCAAAATCTTCATAGCGGAAGCTGAATAAATCTTTCACAGCGGGGTTTATTTTCATGCCCGGAAGGGATTTCGGTTCGCGCGAGAGCTGAAGCCGGACCTGCTCCAGATGATTGGAATAAATATGAACATCCCCGAAGGTGTGCACAAATTCCCCCGGTTCCAGCCCGGTCACATGGGCCATCATTAAGGTCAGAAGGGCATAAGACGCGATATTAAACGGGACTCCGAGAAAAACGTCCGCACTGCGCTGATAAAGCTGGCACGACAATTTTCCGTCCAGCACATAAAACTGAAAAAGGCAGTGACACGGGGGCAGCGCCATGCGGTCGACATCCGAGGGGTTCCAGGCCGAGACAATCAGCCTGCGGCTGTCGGGGTTGCTGCGGATCATTTCCAGGACCTGCCGGATTTGATCGATGGCCGATCCGTCCGGAGCCTGCCACGAACGCCACTGTTTGCCGTAAACCGGTCCCAGTTCTCCGCGCGCATCCGCCCATTCGTCCCAAATCGAAACGCCGTGCTCCTTGAGATAGCGGATATTGGTGTCCCCCCGCAGGAACCACAAGAGCTCATAAACAACTGATTTAAGATGGACCTTTTTGGTTGTCAGAAGCGGAAATCCCTGCGATAAATCGGCGCGCAGCTGGTATCCAAATAGACTGATCGTTCCGGTCCCTGTGCGGTCCTTTTTTTCTTTGCCGTGGTCCAGGATATGTCGAAGAAGGTCGAGATAGGCTTTCATGACGGCCGCTATTATATTGGATTTTTCAGGAGATTGCCACGAAAGCAACCGGCTTTAAAACAAGGGCTGCACGCCTGCATGCGAAGGCTTTTTATTGATCAAGGGTTTCCAAAATCCGGGAATCTGGGCACTGCATTTGGGGCAACGGCCTTCGCGATTTGAAATCCTGTCTTCAATGACTTGAAAACCGGTCCGTTTAATCAGGCGCTCATGACAATTCGGACAGATCGTGTTTTCGCCGCCCCCCACCTGCCCCGGAAGATTGCCGGGATAAATATAATGCAGCCCCGCTTTCTTGCCGATGGCCGCGGCCCGCAAAAGATCTTTTGCGGTCGTGTTTTCGGGGTCTGTCATCTTGTAGTCTTTATGAAAGGCCGTTACATGCCACGGAATTCCCGGGGAGACCGAAACAATAAACTCCGTCAGGCGGGTTAATTCATCATCAGAATCATTAAAGCCCGGGATCAACAGCGTCACAATCTCCAGCCAGAATTTCCTATCATATAAATCACGGATTGTCCTGCACACATTATCAAGACTGCCGCCGAGCTCCCGGTAATGTTTATCATCAAACCCCTTGAGGTCGACTTTGTAGAGATCCACCCAGGGCCGGATGTAATCCAAAACTTCCGGCGTGCCGTTTCCGTTCGAAACATACCCGGTGACAAGGCCTTCCTTTTTTGCTTCCTTGAATATTTCAACCGCCCATTCGCTTGTGATTAAAGGCTCGTTGTAGGTGCTCACCACCGCACGGCACCCCCGCTTTACCGCCATATCGACAAGTTCCCGGGGAGAGATTTTGATGGGCGGCGAATCCGCTTCGGGGTCACGCAGCGCCTGGCTCGTCACCCAATTCTGGCAATTGGCGCAATGAAAATCGCAGCCGAGCATGCCGAAACTCAACGCTCGGGCGCCCGGCAAAGCATGGAAAAAAGGTTTCTTCTCAATGGGATCGTCCTGGAGGGCCCCAACATAGCCCCATGGGACAAAGAGCTTTCCGCCCTTGTTGAAGCGGACCTTGCAAACCCCCGGCTTTCCCTCCGGGATAGGACACCGGTGCCCGCAGGCAAAGCACCGCAGCCGGCCATCGGGCATGCTTTCAAACAGGACTCCGGTTTTTGTTTCTTTTTCCAAAACCTGGGCCAGCGTCGGTGAATTCATGGCTTCATTATACACCTTCTTATGAAAAGAAGTGCCTCCGGCTTAGTCCGGTTTTCTCATCGATTAGGTGAATCGATAAGAAAACCGCTTTGGACGCATGGGGTTGCATCCAAAGTTTTGCGCCCGCGTTTTAACAGGGCGCAAAAGACAACCCCTGGGGTACAAATGAAAAAGCCCATTTGCACCACAGCCTCCGCGAGGGCATTTCTCATTGGTGATGAGAAATGCGGGTTAGGAGCAGCCCGGAATATAGCGGATACCACCTCTTACGAAGTTTTTAAGCCATGATCTCTCAAGACATCCGGACGTTATTCGGTTATACTCGGTTTCCTTAACACTAAATCAAACCTTTTTTTATGAGAAACACCTGGCTGCAAACCATAAAAACATTTCAAAAAAAACTACTCGAGTGGTTTAAAAGTAACGCCAGGGACCTGCCTTGGCGCAGAACGCACGATCCTTATCATATCTGGGTATCAGAAATCATGCTCCAGCAAACTCAGGTTGATACGGTTATTCCTTATTACACAAGATGGATTAATCGTTTTCCGGCCGTTCAAACACTTGCTCAGTCCCCTGTATCTGAAGTAATGAAGCACTGGGCCGGTCTTGGCTATTACCGCAGGGCCCGCATGCTACACGAAGCCGCTAAAACCATCTGCAAAAAATATGCCGGGGTGCTGCCGCAAGACACCGATGAACTTCGAAAACTCCCCGGCATTGGCCGGTATACTGCCGGAGCCATTGCCAGCATTGCCTACAATCAAAAAGCGCCGGTTTTGGACGGGAATGTCATCCGCGTTTTAAGCAGGGTCGAAGCCGTGAGCAATGACATTTCCCAGCTTAAAACCTTGAATCGCCTATGGCAGCTTGCGGAAGCTTATTTGCCGGATGAAAACACGGGCGATTTTAATCAAGCCCTCATGGAACTCGGCGCGACTGTGTGTTTCCCTGAAAATCCGCGCTGCGGCACCTGTCCCGTCGCTTCTCTTTGCAAAGCACACCGATTTAAAAAAGAGCCCTCGTTTCCTTTTAATTCAAGGCGTGAAAAACTGCTTAAAAAAAACTCATTCACTTTGGTTCTTCGGGCCAATGGACGCGTCCTGATGCGGCGGCAGCCCACCGAAGCCCGCTGGGGCGGATTATGGATGTTTCCTTATTGGGAGAGCCGCGAGGCCATGCTCCAAGACCATTCCCTTATTTGCACCGAAGTCGGGTCAACGGCCAAACTAAAACAGCGCATGTCGCTTACACACGGCTTTACAAAATACCGCATAAAGCTGAGCGTATATGAAAGCCGCTTACCGGACAAAGTCAAATCGACACATTCAATTCTAGGCGATAAAAATGCCCGCTGGATCCCGGTTGCTCATCTTCCAAAATATGCGCTTCCTTCTCCTCATCAAAAAATCGCGGATGAAATCTCAAAAGATGTCTAGAGAACTTCCCCTCCAAAGCTTATGGGAGAAAATAGGCTGTGAGTGGGCCGCCGAAAAAAACTGGCGCCTTCCTAAAGACTTTCAAGGCCCCAAGATCGAGTATGCGGCCGTAGAAAAATCAGCAGGGATCGTCGATTATTCTTTTCGCGGCAAACTCCGGGTCACCGGTTCCGAGCGGACCCTTTTTTTAAATAACATTTTAACGAACGACATCGCAAGCCTGGCTCCCGGCCAAGGCTGTTATGCCTGTCTCCTCACCGCCACAGGAAAAATCCTGGGCGACATGGCAGTTTATATTTTTGAGGACAGCATTCTGCTGGAAACTGAAATGAGTTATGAAAAGATTCTGCTGGAGCGCCTTACCAAACACCTCATTGCGGAGGACGTGGTCTTTGAGGATGTAACGGATCAATCCATGCTTCTCGCATTCCAAGGTCCGAAAGCAGATGCGGCCTTAGGGCAGCTTGGGATTTCAGGCCCTCTGCCCGAAGAAGCTTTCGCCCACCGGCAATTCGAAGCCGGCGGGATTTCAGGACATCTTGTCCGTCAAAGCTGGCTTGGAAAAGACGGCTGGCATCTTTGGATACCGGTCCGGCATGCGGCATCCATCGCGCCCCTTCTCGGAACTTGCATCCGGGACGGAAAGGTAACCCCCGTCGGATTTCAAACCAAGGAAACGTTGCGGATTGAGGCGGGAATTTTAAGGTATGGGACTGACACAAGCGAGGAAACCCTGCTTCCTGAAACCGGTCTTGAGTCTTTCGCGGCAAGCGAAACCAAGGGCTGCTACCCCGGGCAGGAAGTTGTGGCAAAAATCAAAACTTACGGCGGACTTAAAAGAAAGTTCGTTAAAATTCTCCTTAAAGAGAATGTTGTCCCCATGGCATCTGCTTCTATTCATTCACAGAATACCCCGGGAACCCCGATTGGACGGGTCACAAGCTGTTGTCATTCTCCAAAATGGGGGAACATTCTTTGCCTGGCATCTGTGTCAAAAACAGCTGTCGAAAACGAAACAGAAGTAAAAATTGAGGCTCCTGGCAGAAACATTACGGGGGAACTCTTACCCCTTAAAGATTGATCTACTTACCGCTGGCTTAATAAAGGGGTCGGGTCAAAACCAACTCTTCGCTGTGTCCACTTTTTCGGAGGAAGATCAATTCAGCGCTCTGAAACACCAAACGCATAACAACTACTCATTCGATTTGTAACTATTCAGCCTTAAAAAGATAACGACAGTCCCTCGCATCATAAGATAAAATCCGCCGAATAAAACGGAAGAGGATCATCTCTCTATCAATCACATCCACTAAACCGGAAGAATGAATGCTTTTTCGCATTTTACCAATAAGACCATTCCATTCGGGCGGCGAAATCACTTTGATGCGTGAAAAGCCAGCGGGCCTAAGAAGATTTTCTAAAATCCATTTTTCAGGTTCCCTTCCCATATCCGGAAGCTTATTGGCCCACTCATGATTTTCATTGGATTGCCCCATTTCAAAGAAAAGAACTTGTGTTTTATTGCGTATGGCTTTAAGTAAATTAATCGCATTTTCAACCCCTCGCGAATCTTTGGCATTGCAATCATAAACTCCCGATGCCGACATCATGTGATGTAATACCGATAGAAATAAACAGACGTCCGCACTTGGCAATCTATCTATTGTTTCAGGTGTTAATACTTTTACTAAAAATCTAACGTTCCGGATATTGTTTGCCCGCGCTTTTTCTAAACATATTTCAATCTGCTTTGAATCAAAATCAACACCGAGTACATTTTTAGCCTTTCCGGCTATGCAAAAGCTAA
>MHFC01000023.1:14315-14564 GCA_001804025.1 Omnitrophica bacterium GWA2_52_8
ATTTTATTTTTAAAATCATAGTTTTTATAAATAGTCTTCAAACGCATATGAACTTTTCTTAGGGCAGGAAAGAACGGGTTTGATAATCTTGAGATGGGATGATATGTCTTAACGCTCATAATTATCGCTTGAAAAAGTCCTGTTTTTATAAGTTTTACACCAGCTTAAAAGATGCTGCGTATTCCGGTGGAAGTTGCCACTGATTCCGATTTTGACCTGCCACGCATTCCGGTCTTGACCTGCCACTGG
>MHFC01000024.1:0-170 GCA_001804025.1 Omnitrophica bacterium GWA2_52_8
CAGCAAGAAATTGCGTGTGCTGTAGTAATGACTGAGCGCCGGCAGATCACTCAGGCTTTTGGACTCCTTGTGAAATACCACGGCCTGCGGCACGACCCAGTTTTGAAGCCCGGCTTCTTCGGCGCGCAGGCACCAATCCGCGTCTTCATGAATCAGAAAAAAGCGTTCAT
>MHFC01000024.1:188-8752 GCA_001804025.1 Omnitrophica bacterium GWA2_52_8
CAATCGTTTCCTTTGAGACAAGCAGCGCGCAGCCCATAAGAATCTGTTGAGTAAACGGCATCCTCCTGGCCGGATCATCCCGCTGCCCATACTGAGAAAGCTTCGGCCTCAAACGCAGCCAATCCATTTGTGTCCCCAGCGAATTAATGCGGGAACGGTCATGCCAGGTTAAAACCTTGGGCGCTAAAATGCCGGCGTCCGGATGCGCCCGGGCCAAGCCGCGCAAAATTTCGAGACAGCCGTCCGCGATTGCGGCATCGTTGTTCAAGATAAAAATGTAATCGGCGCCCCGTTCAAGCGCCACGCGTATCCCGGCATTATTGCCGCCGGCATAACCGAGATTGCCGGCATTTTCGAGCACAATAACCGATGGGAAATCGCGCCGCACGCGATCGCAAACGCCGTCGCCGGAGTGGTTGTCGACCAGCAGAATTTCAAGATTCGGATCCTTGAGCGCCAGCGCGCTCCGCAGACACTCCAGCGTGTCTTCGGTTTTTTTCCAATTCAGAATAATAAGCGTGATTTTTGGAACTTTATTCATTGCTCACACATTTTATTTTCGTCATCCTCGTGAAAGAGTTTGTTGCGCAATGCGGTCATTAATATTCTGTAGGGGCAATTCATGAATTGCCCCTACGGGCGATTCTGGTTCATGCCCTTTTATAACAGTCCCGAAAGCAAGGATCCATTATGCGTGGATTCCCGGTCTCGCTTCGCCTGCCTACGGCAGGCAAGCTCGCCGGGAATGACGCAATGTTAACAGCATTGCGTACATGACTGTATCGGTCATCCGCACCGATGCGGGAATGACGCAATGTTAACGGCATTGCGCATGACCGTCCTTGACACCGCTCAAGGGCGGGAATGACGCAAGGCCCCCCTTATTTAAATCTTTGACGCAAAAAATCTGAAACGCTTTTTCGGGGAAGTGGTAAGAAACAATCTGCGTCAAATCCGCCAACTGTTCTCTCAGCGAAGGCCCATGATCTTCCTCTTCGTGATCATGGTCATGGTGGTGATCTTCGCCGCGCAAAGTTTTAAATCCGCGAACGCCGTACACACGGTAGCCCCTCTGCTTGAACTCTTCAGCGGTCCAGCCGGAGCGGTGTTCAAGAAGCGGATTGCCGTCGTATTCATGCTGATGCAGAAATCCATTCGGCGTGAAAATCACGACTTTCCGGCGGGCCCAACGCTCCATTTTTTGGATCAACGCTTCCCCCGCCTCACGGTCGAGATGCTCGATCACGTCCAGCATCACCACGGCGTCAAAGCGGTTGTCCTCAAACATAACTTTAGTAATGTCCTCGTTGATGTACTCATCGTGCCGCCCTTTTCTAAGCGCTTCCTCGTAATGCGGCTTGAAAAGCTCCACCCCCACCGTGTGAATGTTTGACGGCACAATCGGTACAAATGAATGCCTGCCGCAGCCTAAATCCAGGATGCTTTGACAATCCGACAATTCACGTAAAAGAAGATACTGCAGCGGAAACACAGGCCGGATCGTGTAAAGCCCGGCCCAGGCGAACAAACGGCGCAGCCAGGATTTCTTTGCAAGCAGGTCCACGCCGCTCCGCAGCCAGGACGTTTTCCGAGCATCAGCTTTAGTTCCATTCATCATCTTGAAAATCTCCCTGTCTTTCATTTGCCACTGTGCCTTCGTAAGCTGCCGGCCGCGCAATGCCTGAGGCAGGCGTTGCAGCGCCTCGATGAATCCGCTCAGCATGTAAAAGCGTCCCTTGAGCAGCGAAAAAATCAGCCGGAGCGGCATCTTGATTAAAAATCCCCAAAACAGCCCGGCATCGTCAATGTTTTTGGCCATAAACAAAATGCCGTTGCGAAACACCATGGCCTGGATCTGACCTTCGCTGTAGCGCTTGTTAAAACTGGCGCCGCCCACATGAAATTTTTTGCTCGCCGGCTGGTAATAGCCCTTCCACCCCCGCTTCCAGCCCCGGTAACACAAATCCACATCTTCATAGCGTCCGGGCAGGTAAAGCTCATCGTAGCCGCCCAGTTCAAGAAATTTCTTACGGTCAAATGCGCCGATGCCCGCGCTGAGCGCCGGCCCCGCTTCTTCAAACAGGCGCCGGGCATCGGGATAATCCAGATCCGGTTCGAGAATCCCCCAATGCATTTTAATTTGCGCCCGGTCCCCATGCGTGGCCGTAAAAAAAATGTCCGGATCCTTAAGAAACGGCTCCACAAGCGGATCGACAAAATCCGCGGCCGGAGAAATATCATTATTAAGCAGGATCATAATATCCGCGTCGATCTGCCCGGCAATTTCATTGTAAGAACAAAGCACCTTATTGGCGCTGGCTTCAAAAACATCCGCTTCCGGAAAGTTCTCACGCACAAAAGCCGCGCTGCCGTCCTGGCTGCAGTTATCCAGCACGGTGACTTTACAGTCGTGCCGGCTGGCCTTGGCGCACTGAAGAACGCTCGGCAGATGATCGCGCAAAAGATCCACGCGATTGTACTGAAGAATAATGATCCGAACCTTGAGCCGCTGCATGGTTACTCTGTTTAAATCCTCGTGATGATAAAAGATGAAATGTGACTGACAAAGGCCTTGAAGCGCAGGCTTCGTGCCAGACTTGCCTGAATCAAGCAAAGGAAGCCGATGGCCTCGCTGCTTTCCCAGCGAGGAACAGCGGAGGTTTCCTTGCTTGAGACAGGCTTAGCTTCTGGCCGAAGCCGGAGCATGAGGCCGGAGTCAGTCATATTTCATCAGCCTAATGGGCATTTGAATTCCTTCTTGCCGCTAAATTTTTTTGAAAATGGAAAAACCGTCGTTATCGAATTGAACGCCGTAGCCCGCCTTGAGCAGCTTCTCTTTTTCAATTTCAGGCGCCGCCGTACCCGCCTCCCAAAAATGCGTATCGAACACGACATAATCCGCCCGCTCCCGCAGCGCCATGGCCGTTTTCGGCGGGGTGTCATTATAATCGAACTGATGGACATAGCGGCGGTTGATCGCCTGGGGAATCAAACTGTTGTGGGTCAGAAGCACCGCGTGCTCAGGAATTTTTTGCATTTCCGTACGAATCATCCGGGTTCTGGCACTCATCCGGCCGGCACTCTGCCAGGCGTAGAAATACTCCGGCGCTCCGGACTGCAGCAGCGCTGAAACCAGAAGCAGCATCAACAGGCCCGTAGAGCGCCGGCGAAGCCACTCCAGGCGGTCGAGTTTCTTCAAACCAAACATCGACGCCAGCAGCACAAACGGCGTCAGTCCGGTCATGTAATGATAGTTCATGGAACGCACCGTCGGATTTTCGGAAAGCAAATTTTGAAATAGCACCGGCAGCGTCAAAAGCAAGGCCGGAAAATCGAGCAGGGGCAAAAACAAAACCGGGCCGAATACTTTAACCAGGTATTCCCAACGCTCGCCGTCTTTCAACATTTCCCAAAGCACCGGCGCACCGCCCCGCGCCAGTTCCTGATAAAACCCCCTGTAGAGGTACGGCTGGCCGCTGAGCTGCGGAATAAAAACATGCACGCACAGCCAAAGATAGAGCGGCGAAAAAATCATCCAGAAGGCGCCTCCCCCCCGCTCTTTCTTAAAGAAGAACGCGAACAATCCAAGCATAAAGGTCACGCCCGCCATATTCTCTTTGGCGGATAAAATAAGCGCGAGAGCCAAACAGAATAAGACTTTGCGTCCTTCCGCAAGCCAGAGAAAGGCCCAAAGCATAAGCGGCTCCACCAGCACCTCCGGATGAAAGTCTTCATGCAGCGCGGCCCGGGTCGGCATCTGAAAAAAATAAATCAGACAAAATACAAGCGCCGTCTTGCGCTGACCGGTGATCTTGAAAGCGAGTTGAGCCAGAGGGAAAAAACAGAGTGCTGAAATCAAAGGCTGCAGCACCAGCAGGGATTCAGGAACCGGCCAGAGCCGGTAAAGCGGCGCCAGCAAGGCCAAAAGAGGGCTGAAGTGGTCCCCCAAAAGACAGATCCCGCCTTTCAGGGAGGATTCCAAAAAATGCCCCTGGGTCGTATTCCACAACGCTTGGGCAAAAATGCCCAGATCAAACGCCCGCGTTTCAAGCGCAAGATGGCGAAACCAGCAAGCCGCGATCATGCCCGCGCAATAAACGGCCCAAAAAATAAAAACCATTTGCCCTTGCGGCAGCGCCAGGAGCCGCTTCAAACCGCGGATAGCCCAAAGACGCGCAAAAATATTTGGGAGTTTCCATCGCAAAAACGGCAGGAGCACGCCCAGCACAATCACCGCCAAGCGGCTGATTTTAAGGTACTGTTTTTTTCCTTCGCCGAAGTTTTGCAAAAACCCAAGCTGAATCAACGGAATTCCGGCCGTCAGATAGAAAAACAACAAAACCGCCACCGCCAGATTCAGCCCCCATAAAACTAATTTCAGAGAACCGTCAGGATGACAATGCATGGGATTTTTATTCGTCATGAAATCCTCTCCAGCACGGCACCCTTGACCTTGCGGTCATACGTCCCGCGATAATATTCGCGCTCCGGGAAAGCCCGCATCAGCTCCGGGTTACGCGCTCCCAGATCGTGCGCATAAAGAATCCTCGCATCCAGCTTCGGCGAATTTCGCACGGCATCTTCCTCGGCAATCACCATGAGGTCGCCTAAAAATCCATGAATAAAGACAATCGCCGGCACTTTCAAAGTTTCTTCAGCCAGGACATACAGGGCCTTGCGCTCCCGCGACTGCTGCTCAAGGAAAGTTCCCTGCTTATAGAAACTCCATCCGGCGGCTGGCACAGAAACCAGCAGTGCCCCGATCAAAAATTTACGCAGAGCCGCATGGCCTTCACGCCACCAGCGCCCGATCTGATCCCCAAGCGCGATCCCCAGAAAAGGAAAACTCTCCCACCAGTAACGCGGTCCGTATTGATTCCCGCCCCACGAATAGTAAAGAAAGTAGACGAATGAGCCATAAAAAAAAGAATACCGGACCAGCCTGTTCAGCGCCGGCTCCTGCGGCGGTTTCCTGAACATACCGGCCATAAAAAGAACCACGAGGAGCGGCGCCGAATAATCCATCAGATAGAAAAAGCGCAGCAGGATGAAAAGCAATCCTTCCGCCATCGAATATTCTCCCTTGAACCCCAATCGTTCCCAGGATTTATCGTATTTATTCGGCGCCTTGAACGGTTTTCCCGTCACCGCGTAGTTTTGGTACAAAATCGCAAGCACAAACAATGAGAGAATCAAAACAACGGCCCCATCGGCCTTTTGCCACTTTTTCTTTTTTAGAAAAAGCGGCAGGTAATGCCAGATAAGAAAAGGCAGTGCAAAGGCCGCCATCGTCAGGTAACGCGTCATAAGCCCGTAGCCGCAGGCGGCCGCGGCCAAACAAGCCCACCCCAAAGCAGCGGTTTCATTTTTCGTTTCATGCCAACGCACAAAGGCGTAGAGGAATAACGCCATGGTAAAAAGGCAGGCCGCGTGCGAAAAATACGAGGCTGCTGTGAACATAAAAAAAGGAGACAGCGCGGCAAGCAAAATCCCCCCCAGAGCGGCGGCCCGCCCAAAGCAGCGTTTGGCCGCGCCGTAAAGCAGCGGCAGCGAAAGCACGGACAAAACCGGATTCAGCCAATCCACCGCACGCAGCTGCAACCCCAACGCCCATAAAAGCGGCCAGCCCGGCGGGTAAACGCTGAACCACTTGCCGTCCCGGTTACCGACATGGACGACATTAAAAAACTCCGACAGTTCATGCGGTTTGACCCACCACTTGCCCATGCGAATCAGCTCTGCAAAGAAATAACAGGAGTGTTCATCCGCAGAATTGAGGAAGGAATGCAAAATCGCGCGGTTGACCCACAGCAGCGCCCCCAGTAATCCGGCCAGGAACACCGGCGCAACGATCCGGCGATGTTTGACGACGCCAAGCCAAAAAGCCGCCGCGGCTTCGGCCGCACGCTCAGGCAGTACCCACGAACAAATCAGCGCAAAAACAAGGCAAACTCCCAGCGACACCAGCATGTCCGGCGCAAAAAAATGGCGCAAGACCGGCGCGAACGCCGGCGCCCACAGCTTTCCAGCCAGGCAAATCAACCCCGCAGCACCGATTCCCCATCGCGCTCGCAGACTCATGCCGCGGCCCCCGACGGAGGCGGAAGAAAATGCCGCTTGGGCGATTTTAAGAAACTTTCAATTTCTGCGGCGGCCAGCGCATGACCTTTGGCCGTCCAATGCCAGTCATCCCGGATGTAATAGTCTTCCACCGAGCTTTTTTTTCCGGCCTCATAGAAGGCCGTGGTCAGATCCACCACCGGCACATGCTCGCGTTTTGCAAACCTGAGCATGGAACGGCGCGGCTGATTTTTTTCGGGACTGCGCACCCAGTATTCCGGCGGGATCATGACTAAAACGGGCTCCGCTCCGTCCTTGCGGATTTCCCTCAGCAGCTGTGAAAGAATTTTACGGCTGATCTTCCACTCATCGCTGAGATCCGGGTCGATCAGATAAACGTTGCGGCTCAATCGCAGCAGCCGGGCCCGGATCCACTGATAAAGCATGCTTTTCTTTAAAACCGCCTGCCAAAAGCTATGCTGGAAAAGATTGGGAAACTGACCCTGTGTCATGGCATACGGCTTTGGCACAGGTACGTTCTGCAGCTCCAGCTCACCCTGGGCCGTCAGTTTAAAAAAAGGCTTGGCATATCCGCCGGCGGTAAAAGCCCGTGTGGCACGCCAGCCCATTTCAGGAAAAACGTCGACGAGAACCACATCCGGATGGTATTTGCGCCCGATCTCCCGGTAAAGCATCAACACCTGATCAATGCCATAACCCGGCACGCCGGCGTTCAACACTTCGAGAGCCGGATTCCTTTCTTCGAGCCGCCGGCTGAAGGTTTCAGAATCGGCGACCCCAAAACCAAAAGTAAAACTGTCGCCCACGGCTAAAATGCGCGGCCCTCCCGAATTTTTATTCTCGGCATAGTTCCGCTCTCCCCGGAAACCCGCTGCATTCGTATGGATTTCCTGATGGATCAGCGGTGTCTCAAGCCGCGCCGTTTTGTCCGGCTGCGGATACCAGCCGAGGACGTCATGATAATCGACCCACTTTTTCTCGGGAACCTCCACCCAGGTCACGGCCTGCTCCGCCGCCGGCTGAGGAGCCGGCTTAGCGCATACCCGGAAAACTCCTTCGGCACAAAGCAATACGACCCCTACGGAAATCAGCGCCAGAAAAAAATTTTTCACACGCAGCATCCTCCCCAAGTATCCCGCATAAATTGCGGGCCGCGCGAAATGCAAATATTGACAACCCCTCGTAAAGTGCCTAACTTATACCCCATGCCGAACCCGCCCTCAATCAGTTTTATCGTTCCCGTTTACAACGAGGAACTCAATATCGCCGTGATGCTGCGCAATCTTCACAATGTCTTGGACGCGCATCCGGAATGGAACTCTGAAGTCATCATCGTCGAGGACGGCAGCGGCGACAACACCCGCGCGGTCCTCCAGACCGAGGTAAAGAAATACCCGGCCGCCACACTGCTGATTCATTCCGTCAATCAGGGCTATACTGCCTCTCTCAAAGATGGCATCCGTCTGGCGCGCGGACGCTTTCTCATGTACATTGGCGCTGACGAAGAGTTTGACTCCAGCGAACTCCCCGATTTCGTAACGCCTCTTTTAAACGGCGAAGCCGATCTCATTCTGGGAGTGCGCTGGCAGCGGAATGCCTATAAACTGTTCCGCTTTTTCCTCTCCGTGATCTACATCTTCACGCTCAACGCACTGTTCAAGATGCGCATTAACGATTACAACTGGTCCCAGGCATGGCGCCGGGAGATTTTTGAGCGCATCGCCCTGGATTCCACGTCTCTTTTTGTCCTGCCTGAAATCATCATCAAGGCCCATGACCTCAAGTACCGGATCAAGGAAGTTCCCTCGAACCACCGCGGCCGGCAGGCCGGCAAATCCTCCGTCAATTTCAGCATCATGGGAAAGGCACTTTGGGATGCTTTCGATTTTGCCCTTAAACGCCGCCGTTCTCATTACAATCCCGAATCCCACGAAGCCTTTCTACGCCGCCCCTAACTCCTCTGGCAGAAAATCAAAGAAGCTGGCCCACCACGTACTCACAGCGTTCTTCCCGCACATTCTCCGATGGAATAATCGCCAGTTGTTTCACAAGCGCAGGGTTTTCCATCAGCGCACGAAGCAGTTTGTAACGCGGCGCTTCTCCAGCTCGACCATTAAACTTAGGGCTTCGCATCAACAAATGCGTAAAACCGTTTTCCTTCAAAAAATCTGCAATCGCGGCCTGGTTTTTCAAAGAATCATAACGGGTCCGCAAATAAAACCAGCTTTCCCGTACGTTCTTGCGAGGAAAATAAAACCGGTGAATCTCCTCTGCATTCAAGATTTTTGCATCGACCGGAAGGTTTGACTGCATCCAAGCCGCGAGCGGATAAGAGCGTTCCACTTGCCGCAAAAATAAATCCCGGCTCTGCAGGCCGAAAAGAACCGGCCACTGGACCCGATAGTGATAAAATCCCGCACCCGCAAGCAGAACGGTCAGCAGGATACCGCAAACCGCTGCCATGCGCCGTAAACGGCCTCCCG
>MHFC01000024.1:8796-17488 GCA_001804025.1 Omnitrophica bacterium GWA2_52_8
CTTTGGATTTGCGCGGGGCCCATAGACTGAAAGGCAGCAGCAATAAAAACAGCGGGCCGAGGGGAAATCCGCCGTCATAATCCTGCGGACGAAACGTCATATTCAAAGGCAGCAGCAAAAAACCTAAAAAACTTTTGGGCGGCCCCATACTCCTGAAATGCTCCAGCGTACCCAAATCCACCGCTCCAAAAAGGCTGCCCATCGTGGGAAAAAGCGGGTTGCCCGTCAGAAGAGCGCTCTGCGCAAACCAGTAACCGCTGGCAGCCAAAACACCTCCGAACATCCAAAGCGCGGGTACAAGCCTCTCCCCCCTGCGCTCCGACCGGACGAACTGAATCAAAAACAGCACGAAAAAGGGTACCGCCGCCAGGAGAATGAGAATTTTTGTTGCCGCCGCAATCCCGAAAAGAAGCCCCGCGATGGCCAAGGGCTCTTTGCGGTTTTCCCGTAGCCCCCGCTCGAACTGAAAAAAAGCCAGGAACATAAACAGACTGACCGCCAAATCGACATAGGTCGTCGTCGCCTCAAAAAATACAGCCGGCGTCAGAAAGAGCAGAAGGCCCGCGAAGCGCGCAAAGACTTTCGAACCCGTTTCATTTTCAAGCCTGAAAATGAACGCTGCCGTGAGCATAAAGGCGGTGAGCCAATGGAATAACTTTGCCAATGCCACGCTTTTAAACAAAAGACCGAGTGCAAAAAGAGAATTGAAAAAGATCGACGTATAAGAATTAAAATCATCGGGAAAGGGCCTTAGCGAAGCGTGCTCGGCAAAGGATTTCGCCACAGCCAATTGATAGGCCAGCGAATCATTGGCAATTTCCGGTAAAAAACAAAGCAGTGCGGCTGCCATTAAAAAAAAAGCCAGCGCGCCGCTGACTGCTTGCGCGCCCGGCGTTGAGGCATCACCGCCCAAGCGGCGTAAAACTCCCCCGATCCAATCCAGGGAAGTTCTTGCCCGGCGAAACCGGAACGCCAGGATTAAAAAAAGTCCGCCGCAAACCCCATCCAGACGGAACCATTGCAGCTGTCCGAGAATGGAAAGGCCCAGAACAAGCCCAAGCAGACCCAGTGAAAATTCCAGGAGGCCGCGTATTTCCGGATCCTCTTCAATCACCCAGGGACGAAAAAATTCCCCCAAAACATAAATGGCAGGGAAAAGAATCGCTGCGGCCGCAATCGTGATGAGAATTTCATGAATCAGCATGTCTTAAACCTCATGGCCCAGTATATGTCAGGGTCTAACGCGCGTCAAACCTACGGCTTTCAAACATCCGCAGCCTCACGCTCAAACATTTGTTCTATTTGCAAGTTCCTTTGGCTATACTACCGCAAAGCACACAGGGGTCGCGATCACCCTGAACCAGCGCGGGGTAAATTCTATGGACAAAGGCATTCTCGGAATTTTTCTAAGGTTCACGGCTGTTCTAGCGGCATCCACCGTACTTGCCATTGCGACCTACTTTTTCCTTGCCCCAAAACCCGGCCTGCTTTTTCCGAATTCTGATTTTGAACTAGGCACTCTGGAAAATTGGCGCAACGAAGGCGCCGCTTTCATGAATCAACCCACACTTGGCGACAACGCCGCCCCGCGCCACAAGCCCCTTGGAAAAACAATTCAAGGCAGTTACTGGATCGGCACCTTTGAAAACCGCCCCAGCGGTGACGTTGAGGCCGGAGCCACCCAGGGCGACGCCCCGCAGGGACGCCTCACTTCGATTCCGTTTACGATCACGCGCGCCGTCATTGCCTTTTCGGCCGGAGCCGGCGGCGGAACACCGCAAACTTCCGTCAATCTTTTAGTCGATGAAAGAGCCGTTTTGACAGAATCGCCCGCAGCCAGCCCCGAGGGTCAGGAAGCCCTGCGCCCCGTACGCTGGAACACCACGGAATGGCTCGGTAAAAAAGCACGTATCCAAATCAAAGATGAATCTTCCGGTCCTGGCGGCCATATCAATGCCGATGGCTTCCGCTATGAATAACCGCTCTAAAGTAAAGTGCCGCGGCGCCAGGCTCAGGCTCGGCTTGAGTCTGTGTCTCGTTTTCCTGGCCTCGGGCTGCGCCACCCTTCAGCCCTTGATCCATGACTTTAACATCGTTCCGCTGGATCAGGAGAAGCAACTCGGTCAAACGATGGTGAAACAAATAGGGGCGGCCAAACAACTCGTCAGCGATCCCGCCCCCAATCAGACCGTGAACCGCATCGGACAAAAATTAGTCAGCGCACTGCCCAGCAAAGAGTTTGATTACAAATTTTATGTCGTTCAGGATGCCTCGCCAAACGCCTTCACCATCCCGGGAGGAACGATTTATGTCCACACAGGCCTATTAAATTTTGTCGACAGTGAAGACGAGTTAGCCGGCGTATTGGCCCATGAACTGGGACATGCCTATGAACGGCATCCCGCCAAGGGCCTCTCGCGCTCTTACGGTCTGGATTACCTCTCATCCCTGGTTCTCAAAGAAAATAAAAGCAAACTTAAAAACATGGCCCTGCAGATTGCCGGGGGCGGAATACTCAATAAATACGGCCGCGATGATGAAAATGAGGCGGACGAAATCGGCTACCGCCTGATGTCCCGCGCCGGCTACTCGCCGGACGGCATGATTCTTTTCTTCAAAAAACTGGAGCGCCTCAGCGGATCAAACGGTCTGCCTGCTTTTTTAAGTACTCACCCGGCCACCCCGGAGCGCATCCGCCGGCTTGAGGCTTTAAAAACACTGCCACAATCCGCGCAGTCCCCCCGCTAAACCGCCTATTTCAGGGGCGCTTTTTCAAGACTCTCAGACGTTCCCGTCAAAGGAAGATCCGGTATCTCTTTCGCGGCCTTCTTTTTTTTGCGGAAATCTGAAACCATGCCTTTGAAAGTGCTTAGCACCCCGGATTTTTTTTCACCCCAAAAAAGCACCGGCAGCATTGCGGCACAGAAAATTGCATAGTTCAAAATACATTGAATAAAAACCGGGCCCGGCAGCGGCAAGCGCTCGACCCCGATCAAAACCAGTGAAAAATAACAAAAAAAGCCGGCGATCGGCAGCAGAAACTGCGCTATTTGGCGCCAGCCGCACAGGTGTTTCAACACGACCGAAGCCAGCAGAAAAAAGTAAAAGGCGGCGATCAAACCTTCCGCCGCCGCCACGCCTTCGAGTTTCCAGCCCCAGTGAATAAACCAAAGGTTAATGCCGAATCCGAAAAGACAGCAAATGCCGTGAATCGGAATCAGCAGCCAGTGTTTCTTCACCGTCAAAAGAAACGTGCTGTAGGAATGTGAAATGGCAAAGAAAAAAGAGCCCAGGCTCAGTATTTTAAGCGCCGGAATCCCCGTGCTGTACTGCGGCAGCAGCCAGGGCACAATCCAGTCCGCCGCACACCAGACCAATCCGATCAGGAGGGGGAAAATACAAGCGAGCACAAGCGTCGGCTGCTTTAAGTATTTCTCGAGGTCCTTGGGGTCATCTTTTTTTGCAAACGCTTCCTGAAAATGCGGAAAAAAAATAACCCCGAACATATTCGGCAGACTGTAAAGATAATTGTCCGCCATCAGCGCCACGCTGTAAATGCCCAGGGCTTCAAACCCCAGATACTTCGCGACCGTTAAACGATCAATACTGGTAAGGATGGATCGCAGGATGTCGGAAATCAAAACCGCAGAGCCCAGGCTCAGCAGAGGAAGAAAGGCCTTCCAGGAAAAAAACAGATTGAACCGGTAAGCCGTTTTCGCGCGAATCAAAAAAATCAGCAGCACATAATTAAGAATCATTCCCGCAAAAAAACCGTAGAGCTGGAACTTCCAGGTCAAAACGACGGTCCAAAGCAGCGTGCCGAAACTGGATACAATGTTCAGGATGCCCGTCAGCATAAATTCTTTATGGGCCCTGAGCAGCACGACATAGAGGTTATACAGCCTCTGCAAAATCACCAGCGCCGCCACAACCAAAAGCCCGTAAAAAATAGCCGGCGAATAATTCTTCCGGTGCCAAAGCGCAAAGGCAACGATCACCGCCGCCGACGCGATCGCGGTCGTCACGGTAAAACTGTAAACCAGATTCTTGACTTCCTCGACTTTCGCCGTATCCCCTTTTTGTCTGAAATAGGGCACATCGCGCGCCGTGGCCGTCGTGATGCCAAGCGACGAGTGCTTGGCATAATTCTGGATGACCTGCAGAAACGCCCACACCCCCATGCTGGAAGGGCCGAGAAAGCGGCGCATCAGAATGCCGTTGACGATGTCAAGAAATTGGGCGATGTAAGAACTGAAAACATAAATGCCCGCATCTTTCATAATTTCTTTTCTTTTGGTCACAAGCCCTCCATGGGTTCAGCAAATGTCATCATGCTCAATTCGTTTTCGAGAGATACAGTTCGAGCGTCCGCATCGTTTTGATGCGCCCGCCTTCCCTGTGGATTCTGCAAAGATTTTCAGACATCCCCTCATCTTCGAGGCGAAGTTCATGGACATAGCCGGAGAGATCCCCTGTAACCAGTTCGCCGATCTTGCTCAGGGCAGCCTCGGCATCCTCAAATACATATAAAGATTTCCCGAATAAATCTGCCGCACGCGGTTCAATCAAATCCGCGGCGAATTCAGGACAAAGCGCCAGAATAGGCTTTTTTGCAGCCACGGCCTCAAAAAACGCGGTGGTGGGTCTGTCGGTGATGATCACATCCGCCTCCGCAATGCATTCCAGCATCGGCCGGGAATCCATCCGGATATTCGGATAGTTTTTTTCGGTCAAGTAAGCCACAAACGCGTCGTCCGCATACCGCCGCTTCATGATGGCCTGTTTGTAGGTCACCGTGAAACGCGCAAGATTCACCCCAAAGTATTCGAGCAGCCGCTTCTGGTATTCAAAATACCATGCCGCAGGATAGGAGGATAGGTTGAATCTTCTGGCATGAGTCCTCAATTTCGTCGGGACATAAAGGATTTTTTTGACCGTGCATGCAGGACGAACCTTGGCCTTTTTTTCAAATGCCCTTAAAGAATGCGGCGACTGATAGATTTGAAGATCGCCTTGCAGGCCGAGCCGCCTTAATCCTTCCGTAAAAAGGCTTTGCGAGAAGGGATCCGCACAAAAGTAGACATCCGTCAGGTCAAAATCCGTCAAATTCCACAGGTCATCATGAAAAAGCTGACAGCCGTGCTGCACAACAACTTTCTTAACGCCGGCTAACCCCGCTGCAATAAATGCGGCCTTCGCAATCGTGTCTGTTTTCGCATGGGTCACCACATAATCAATTTTATTTTCCAGATAGAACTTCCGGTAGCGCAAGCTTAGCCCGAGCATCTCGCCGGCCGATTGGACGATAAAAGCCTGAAGCGCGGGCAGAACAATGGCGCTGACATCCAGCCCGCATTGCCGATTCACCCACTCCGTCAATTCCCTGCCTTCTGCGCTCTGGGCCAAGTGGCCATAGGCCGTGGCGGTTAAATCGGATCTGATTTCTTCAAGCTGCGGATCAGGAGGGCCGCCCGCATCCGCCTCGATTTTTCCGTCAAGACTCAAAAAACCATCCCCATATCTCAAGAAAATCGAATGCCCCTGTGCGCAAAGCTGGCGGATGGGGATGTCCAAATGCCGGCTGCCGAAATGCACAAAAAAAAGGTTTAAAGGCGTTGCCTGAACTGCGATTTTCCGGGGCCGCAGTGCCCCGAAGCGCAGACGCAGCAAGACGGGTTTCACCCAAGCCGCTAGTTCCTGGCGCAAGGGAAAGCCTCTTTTTGAACCAGTCCGAAGGACTTTGTTTTTGCGGGTTTCGATAAGTTCAAAGCTCCAGCGCGGGTCTTCGCGGCACATTTGCGGCAGAAACAGCGGGTAGAGCGCTGAATAAGATTCGTTGGAAAAATTTTGAATCGAGACCGGCTCTGTTTTCTCATTGCGCACGTAAATCAAACGGGCCGGCGCGGAAATGCTCCCGAGAAAATATCGCAGGGTCCGGACTTGAATCATGACGGTATCGATGAAGTATTTCAGCTGGTGGAAAGACAAACGCATCACGTCCACAGCATGCGTTCCGCAAAACTTCACATGACGCTTCATCAGCAAATCGAACCGTTGAATCCACTGAATCTGATGCCCCAGGAAGGCCTGTTCTCCTTCCCGAAGTTTTGCTTCATGAACGTAATCCGGTAATATTTTATAGGGAATTCCGCGGCATCCCAGCGCGTAAGAGGCATCGGGTGTCAAGGACAGGACGAGTCCATCGTCGTACGGCAGGCCGGGCACGAAGTCTTCGACGAGGTAAATGCGTGAAGGAGAAAGCGCCATGAATCCGTTTAATTCTTCCGGGCAACAATCCAGAGATGGGAGGAGAGCTTGTGTGCCGCAAGAAACTCCTGAAACTTTGCGCCGGCCTCTTCCCATCTTTCGATCAGGATCTGCCGGATAAAAGGCTGTCCGGAAACATCCAGCTCTCCGTCGATGACTTTGTTTCTTACAAGCTCTGCATCCAGCTGCCCCGGGGTAGCCGTCTCCAAAACTGAAAACCCTTCCTTTTTCAAAAGCAGCTCGAGTGACTCAGGATTAAAGTAATTCAAATGCTCATAACACACCGTTTTTGATAAGGTCCCGAGCATTTGGACATCAAACCCTTTCCCGTTGGGGCAGGTCAGGAGCAAAATGCCTCCGGGCGTTAGAAGCTCGCGGCAGCTCGCCACAAAGCCCCTCGGGGAAAAAACATGCTCAATCACTTCAAAACTTGCGACCACGTTGAAGGCATTCTTAAGAGACACTTTTTCCAAAGGCGACTCGATCACTTCAAAACCTTTTTTACGGCAGGCGGCGGCAAGATCAGGCGTTTGTTCCAATCCCACGATTCTTTTGAAATAGTTCCTGGATTTCAATTCCTCGCAAAAGGTTCCGAAAGCCGCGCCGATTTCCAAAACTGAATCTTTCCGGACATTGAACTTGTCACAGAATGAAAGAAGACGGTCGACGCGCGGCACGTACATCTTGGCCCGCCTCTTTTCTTCGGAGGCCGGGTAAATGAATTTGTTCCAGTAAGCATAGACTTCCGATTCCCGGTACATTTGTTCCAGCACATCCGGCGACGGGCGCGGACTGATATAAAGCGTAGCGCATTGAGCGCAGGTGACGTAATCCAAACCGTATTTCTGATAGGTCTTCTTGAACCGGGCCTCTTCGCAGGCAGGGCACGGCACCTCGACGAATTCTTTCCGGCGCAGCAGCAGCCGCCCCACATCACACAGTTTCAGCGCCGCCTGTTCATCAATTAAATGCGCCGGCCGGATGTCGTTCTCAGAAAAGGTATTTGCTGCTTTTGTGCTTTTCATGCGATCCACTCTTTCTTAGACGCGTTCCGCAGCGTCCCAAATGTTGTCTTTGACCCACTTCCCGTTTTCCCGCCACCATACGCGCTTATCCCGGAAACCGTCCGCAATCCGGTCAAACTCCTCTTCGGACATATGGACATAATCAAGCCATCGGGAGAGATCCCGCGGCTTCACCGAATCCATCCGCCGGACGATTTCCACCCCCTGCTCCCGGGTCATGTGCCCGGCGCGAATATCTTTAGACGTATGATCCGTGGCCCGGCCATAGCCAAACTTGATGTATTTCATGTAATCATGAATACCGTTCTCATGCATGTCATCAAGATTTGAGAAGCGCCGGTACGTCCGCTCGAACGGTTGTTCGGATTTTTCAAAACCAAAATCTTTCACCATCGCTTCGCCGTGAATATTTTCATCCCAGTAGACATAATTTCCGAGAAAAATCTGCCGTACTCCGACCTTTTCAATCTCATCGTCCGGCGGATACATGGCCCAAAGCATCTCCTGTTTTGTAAGTCCCTCCACACCGACAAAGTCCTTCCAATCGAGGCCATGCTGGCTATGCTCCAGGCGGCTGCGGGCATTTTTCTCGATCAGATCTTTGAGCGAATGCTGCCCTCCGAGGTGGGTGGGCCCATGCTCTCCCCAAATCATCAGAGGGACTTTCTGTTTCACGGCCGCCTGGACCGGATAGGTGGCGATCCCGCAGTGCGCGTGCCAATTCATGTCCCCATGAAGTTTGAAACCGGCCACATTCAGTTTGACCAGAGCCTGAATGGAGGGCGTAAAAAAAATGTGATCCACTCCAAAAACCTTGCGCATATTGATCAGGTTCCGCATTCCTTCCGGCATGTAATTATTGCCGTGATACGTCACCAGCAGCGGATTCATTTTATAGACGTTCTTGATCACGTGGGTCTGGAAGTAGCTGTCCTTACCTCCGCTGACGGGGATCATGCAGTCATAATTCGATCCGTCCCTGGAACGAAACTCTTCCAGAATCTCCCGCAGCATCTCCCCCCGTTCTTCCCAGTCGATTTTTGGCTTTTCGCTGTTGACCCGGCAGCCGGAACAAACACCGTCATCCCCTAAAGTCAGGAAAACCGCCCGTTCAGGATAGGTGCAACGTTTGCAATAGCGCATTTGGGGGGGGCGCGGGGTATGATCAGGCAGGCTGCCGGCACTCAAGGATTCTTGTGAAGGGGTCATAGGCTCCTCGTTTGGCATGATTAATTTTTGATGTTCTCATACGGCATGCGCACATTGACTCCCGCTTTTGCCATATGTTTTTTTGCACTTTTGTAACTCATCTCCGTAAAATGAAAAATATTGGCGGCTGAAACGGCAGAAGCGCCGCCCATTTCAACGCCCTCCACAAAGTCCTGAAACCGTCCGACGCC
>MHFC01000025.1 GCA_001804025.1 Omnitrophica bacterium GWA2_52_8
AAAAGCCAACCCAAAATATCATAGATCCGCTTCAGATCTGGGGTATTTGACCCGCGAAGAAACCGAAGGCCTTTTGCCGATTCTTCAGGAAGCGCTGCTGCACATGAGAAAAGGTTGAACAATAAGCTGATGAGAAGCCGGAAACTAACCCCATAAAATTTAATTCCGGTCTCCGGCCGGCCGGCAACAAGTCACGCCGATAATCCTATCTAACATCTTGGCTAAGGAAAATTTATGAGCACCGCCATGCTGGTATTGTTTATTCTCACACTGCTTGCGGTGTGCCTGATGGCGCTCTTCCTGACGTTTATCGGTCACGGACGGAAAGCCGGGCTTTTTCTTGTTGTGATGGCGCCGACCATCTGCGCTATTTTCTTTTCCTGGAACATTCTCATTAAATATAAAATTCCCTACCGTCAAAAATTCACCGAAATCCTGCTGGCCATGGGCTGGACGCCGTGGGACTTTTATAATGAAATCTTTGTTTTTCCCATGGGGATGCGGGAAGCGAAGTCGGAATACGGTATGGATGTGACGCACCGGTTCAAAGGCGCTTATGAAGTGGGCGTGCGTATTCCGGTTGCAAAACCCACCGACTGGCCGGACCACTTTGTAGGAATTGTGGAGCTTGAATTCATGAAGAACGGAAAAAGTGTTTTCGTCCTTAATAATCTGCAGGCGCCGGAGAACAAGATCACGATCAAATGCCGGAAAGATCAATGTATCGCAAATGAGATTTTGATGCGGTATGCCGTCCCGAAGCATGTCCCTTATGCCGAGCCGGTTTTAATTCGTGTCCGCACCAAAAAAGCAGATGTTGCCTACCTCCAAAAATACAAAACGACGCTTTTTGTGAGAAAGTCTAAAGATCGATAGCCGCTGAAAAAGATTGAGTATGCAGATGCTATGGATTGCTATTTTTTGCACAAGAGGGCTATCCATCTTACAGTATTTGGCTTGAAGAACCTGCCTTTTTGAAGTATCTTTTCTAAACTTATTTAATATGTTTGAAAAGCTAATAATTAGCGAGGAGATTTCGATATCGATACCCTCATGCGCTCAAGAAATTTACCCTGGCTGAAAATTACTGCGGCGCTGACGCTCCTTACTTTCACCACGACAAATGCCGTGTGGGCGATGCCTGCCGGCCCCGGCGGGGAGTTCCATTTCAGAAAAAATCCGGCCGCCGAGGTGAGGCTGCCGTTATTGGCCGAAACCATTCAAATTCCGGCCGAACTCGGCGAAATTACAGCGCGTTTTATTCCTCCGCCCGACAAGGACCGCCAGGCGGTATTCCCCGGGTACCGGCAAGCGCCGACGCTGGTCCACATTCAGGATGCTCACTCGAGCTACGAGGCCCAGCAAAAAATCCGAAAAATCATCGACCATCTGGTCCAAAACTATCATCTCAAGCTTGTTTTGGTGGAAGGTGCCGTAGACCGGCTGGAGGGGGAGAAACTTGATTTTTTTCAGGACGGCGGGCTGAACGGCGAACTCGCGGATTTTTTGGTGCGCGAAGGGATTGTCAGCGGGGCCGAACTTTATTTGTTGGACCGTCCCGGAGGTCAGGCGGCGCAAGCTTACGGCATTGAGGATTTTGATTTATTGGGGCGCAATTTAACGGCCTACCGCGAAACGGTCCGTGATGAAGCCGAAGCCGGGCTGTTTTTGAACGGCTTGAAAACTGCCGTGGTCTCGCAAATTTCAGGAAACATGAACGACGAACTTCTTAAATTTTTCAAGGAATGGATGCTGTTCCAGGACCGGCCGGAAGAAATCATGCGCCGTCTGAATACGCTGGCCGCCTGCGCGGAGCGCCTGATGGCGCTGAACTTTTTAAATCCGATGCAGCAGGTTGACTGGCCGCAAATGGTGCGTGTTTTCAAGCTCAGGGAACTTGAAAAAAAGGCCGATCCGGCCGCGGCTGAAAAAGAAGCGCAGGCATTCGAGACGTGGCTTCGTGAGCATGAAATGTCCGGTATCGCGCGGCCGCTTTTAACTCACAAATCCGAAGATGCGCCCCTGCGGCATTTTCTCGAATCGCTTTATCAGGACGCGTCACCCAAGGGGTTCCGGTTTGAAACCTACCCGCATCTGACGGTCCGGTGGGGAATGGAAATTCTAAAAGACGAGCTCAATGCGGCGGTGCTGTTCAAAGAGGCGGATACTTTAGGCCGTCAGCTGATTGAAAAAATGGCGAAAACGCCCCGGGAACAGGAACTTGTCCGGTTTTATCAAGATTATCTATTGCTATCCCAAATTTTCCGGCTGGAGCTGACCCATGAAGATTATGAACAGGTATTGAGCCGCGGCGGCGATCTTCGTCCTTCCGTGATGCTGAAGCGGTTAAAAAATACGGACGGGGGAAACGGCGGTCTTGAAGCCGGTGACGGAAAAAAATATTTGCCGATGGACCGCCTCTTCGACCGGGCCCTGGATTTTTATTTGCTGGCGCAGTCGCGCGACGAGGCGATGTTCACCAAAGCGCTCAGCCGTATGCGGGAACAAAACAACGCGGAGGCGATCCTTGTGACCGGCGGTTTTCATTCCGCGGGAATGGCCGCACGCTCGCGCGCACAGGATATGGCGTACGTCGAAATTATGCCCAAAATCAAGCAATTAACCGAAGACATCAAATACGGCGAGGCCATGACACTCAAGCTTGATACTTCCATGGCGCGCTCTTATGTCCCGGTTCCGCGTGTATTGACGGATACGGCCGCGGAGCTTGTTCCGGGCTATTTGGAGCAGGCAAATGCGATCGTCAGGCTTGGGCTCGATTGGATGAAAAAGCGCCACGGCGGTCTGAATTTTCCGCCGGCATGGAGTGAGCCGGAAACTGAAGTCTCAACCCGCTCCGAAGCGCGGGAGCCCGTGACTGCATTTATCCAGTATCCCGTTAAACCGACAACCCTCAACAATGATGAGGTTGACAGCCAGGTCCGGGATTACTCGTTTTACCGGTTGCCGCTATTGAAGTTGTCGGCGGCTGAAAAGCAGAGGCTGGATGGTCTTTTTGGTCCGAAACTTGAGGCCGGAGATTATTTCTTGCTGGCAAAGGGGCAAAACCGGCAAGTCGTCGGTCTGGCCAAAGCCACGGTTCTGAATCAGGATGGTTTGAAAAATTTGATCGAAGCTCAGGGAGAAACGTTCGGCTCCTTTGATCGTTTTCTGACTTCGAGCGATGAGACGGAAATTATCGAGTTTATTCCGGTCCTGACGCCCATGGGCGATTCTGATTTGGCCCAGGCCGATCTTGCGCAGGTTATTTACGCAGTCGAAAAACATGCCGCAGGCAAAAACCGGATTTTTGTTCCCAAGGAAACGGAAGACGCCGGCGTGGGCGATGTTGTCATCACCCTGCTGTCCCAGGAGCATAGGGCATTTGACGTCAAAATATATCCCAAAGAGGAATCCGGAGAGCCCAGGGAAATGGCTGCGCGGACAGTAACGTCAGTCAATGAATTTATAGAGCTCATAGATCGCTGGCAAGATGAATTCGATGCCAGGGTCAAGTGGGTGGTGCTCGAGGGCCTTGATGATACGGCCGGGCGCAGGGTTGTTAATATCTCATCCAGCGTGGGTCAACATCTGGGGCCTTTGTTTTGGTTTTCGGAAAGCGGTGTCCCTGATAAAGAAAATCCGTTCAAAATTCTTTTGGATCCGGCAGCAGAACCTTTAAGGGCAGTGCTGCTGCAGCAAGCGCCGGAGGCCTTCATCTTGAAAGTTACCCGGTCCGAAACGCGCACCCCGCCCGATGGCGGGGCACCGCAAACGCCCGGAACGGGACGTTCCGGAGCGCGGACGCTGAATCGCCGTATTTTCATGGGAGCCGGAGCGGCGATGGCGGGAATGACCGGTCTCACCGGTTTTGCGGCGCCGGTATTTGATGAAGAGGAAGAAACTTCGGGAATCCCTCCCAACGATTCGATCGCCGAAGGCCGTGAGTTTATCCGGGAGGTCAAACGGGAACTAAGCCGCCAGAAGCAGATCGTAAAGCTGGACAGGCTGACCCAGATCGATGCCCGGATAAAACATGTTATCGAAGGCCGTGAGGATGATCCAAAAGTGCAGGAAGATGTAAAGGCACTGCTGAAGCTCTTCGACATCCGTAACGGTGAATTCGCGAAGGAAGAGGCCGGCCGCGAGATGTTTTATCTGTCCCTGGCCGGACAGTCCGTACCTCATGCACGGGTACTGCTTGAAACCCTGCGGCTGGCCATAATAAAAGAGTTTCCGCAAGCGGGTGATACGGACGGATTGCGGCCGCGTCCAGGCATTGGGCTGAGATATGACCGCATGATAAGAGCGCCGGAAGCGAGAGGAAAGAGTGAAGAAGGCGGGACGGACAAGGTTTACGGCGAACTGTATCAACTTGTGAAGGGTCATTACAGGATCAATGATAGGAGCGGGGAATCCTATTATTTTACGGCATTACAGCACAACGGCTGGCTGCCGCTGCGCGCGCTGGCGCTTGGAGCCGTTTCCCGCTCGGCAGATGAATGGAGCCGGAAAATTTTCGAAGCATTGATGGAATTCACGGCAGCGCTGCCGCAGGGTTTTCCGGTCAGAACACACCTAAAAAAGTTTTCCGTGACGGACGGCAGAATCAGATGGAATCTGGATTCTCCGCAAGCCGCGGAGGAGGGAATCGGCCTTTTCGACGCGTTCGTAAAACACGCGGAAAAATCACAGCACACCGAACTGGAAATGAATTTGAAAAAAGCCGCGGAATTTGCCGTTCGTTACGGCCGTCACGCTCCCGGATTCTTGGGACGGGTCCTCGGTTTTTATGTGTATGATCCGGTCCATGGCGAGCAGGAAAATCATTACAACCTGCTTGAAATGATTGAGAATTTGTTTCTTGATTTTGACGAAAAGGGAGTGATCGAATTTCTGTCGGGCTGGGCAAGCGAAAAAGAAAAATTTCTGGAAATGGAAAGGGCGGCCGAAGGCATAAGGGCGCGGGATAGCATCGCGAGGATTATAAAATCGGCGGATGATTTGCTTCTCGAATTAATCCGTGACGGCTTGATCCTGGTAGATGATGACGGGAGCCGGCTATGGGCGCTTGAGCGGGCCGTGCTCAAGAGTTTTCAAGACGCTCTTCCCGCCCTTTACCGGAAGGCGTCGGAAGAAGCGGGTGAAAACGGGGGGAAGGCCAGTCCGTTATATTTTCATGTCTTGCGGGAAATTGAAAATGAAGCTGTTTCAGCCGGAAAGCATTACGCGGCGTCTCCCCGTCCGGCTGAAATTCTGGAGCCGGCGGACTTGGAGTTCATCAAAGAGAGCGAGATTCCGGCGTCCGACGACCGGCTTGATCAGACGATTCTCAAGGTTTTTCAGACGCCGGAAATTTTTCCGGAAACGCGCGCCGGTTTGCTTGCCGCTGTAACATCGCTCACCGGAATCTGGGGGGCCGACGCGGCCGGTTCCTGGTACGCGACGCTTCCCGATTTGCTCCGCTATGCTACCGCTGATTTCAACGCGGTCTTCGACACGCATAGAGGGGGGGGAATCAATTCCGGCCTGATCCCGTACCTCAAATTTTATGGCAAGGTCACGGACTGGATGATCGATTATGATTATGAGCCGCCGGCCGGCAGTGCGATCGGGCCGCTTCTGCGCGGAGCCGAAGATATATATATCCGGATTTTGCTTGACGGAAACAAGGAGGGCGCTGCCGCAGTTGCCGAAAACCGCGAATATCTGGAAGCGGCCGCCCAAGTCCTTGTCCCGGCGATTTATCTTGCCGGACAGACCGGGGAACAGGGCCGGCCGCGGCTGACGGATGATGAAAAGGCGCAGCTGGAAAAATTTTCCCGCAGAATACGGCGCGACCTGGGCGGCGAATTTTATCAAAGCCTCGAAGGCCTTGCGCAAAAAATGCCGGAACGAAAGAGATCGGCGCAGTTGACGCGCACATGGTCAAACGCAAAGAGGGTCTGGATGCGTGCCGTTGATGACTGGCATGATACCGACATCTTCGTCCGTTCTGACCGGACGCGGATGATGCAAAAACGGGCGATAAGGACGCTGAGGAAAGGCTATGATGAACTTGAGGCCATAGTTCCGCGTATCGGGCGGCCCGTTGCCGGTTCCGTGCGGTTAGCTCTGGATGTAATAGAGCGCAAACTTACCGGCCGCCGCTCCGAAGCGGTTCCGGAAGCTCCGATACCCGTCAATCCTTTTCCATTTCCAAAAATCAAACCCAGACAGCGTTCCGAAGCGCGCACCCCGCCCGATGGCGGGGTACAGCAAACGCTCGGAACGGACCGCTCCGAAGCGCGGGCCCCGGACGGCGGCATCCGTTATGACATGAAACCCGAAGATTTCCGCGCGGAAATGCGGCCCAGGATTTCGAAAACGGGCTGGATTTCAATTTTACGGGTTGCGGCGATACTGGGCGGGGCCGTTGCGGTTTTAGCTGCGGGGGTCACAGGAGCCAAGGTCTTCGGACAGGATGCTGCCATCAGGCCAAGTCCTGAGCCTGAGGTAGTGATTACGAATCCGAGCGTAACCGTTTATACGGACGGAAAGGTTTTTGAACTCAAAGAAGCGTCAGAAATGCTTCGTGCTGCGACGCAGGCGGAAATGGTCAGGGAACTGCGCCGCAGATTTCAGGCGCTTTCCGAAGAGGATCGAGAGAAATTTATCCAGGCCTTGAAGGACGCCCTTCGAAAACCGGAGGATAAAATCAAGTCCGAAGGTGCAGCGGTTTCCTTGCTTGGATTGAACGATCTGCGTGGGATTCAGGCGCTCGAGGAAAGTCTGAGTGATGCGGATCCAAGAATCCGGAAAATTGCGAGCAGCCAGCTTGCGGTTGCCGGTGTTTGGCAAGGCAATCCGGAAGTGATCGCAGCTTTAGAAAGTGAGAGCCTTGTCCGTGCTTTTATGCAGCATGTGAGAAGTACCGAATCCCTTCAAGAAGAAGGGGAAGTCCCCCCGTCTCATTTATTTGCGCAATACCTTATGAACCGGTTCAAAGCCCAGCCGATGCGGGAACCTCCCTTCCTCACTTTGCTATTTGGGGATCAGGATCGCGCCATGAGCCGGCAACTGAGTGAAGAGATTGAAGCCTTGGCTGTCGAGGAAGGCTATTCAGGGTTATATTTGGCTTTTTCTTTTTCGCACGCAACCCGCCATCACGAAAACGTCTGGGATCCGGAACAAAAAAAATGGAGAGTGGAGTGGAGCGGTACGAACCTTGCGATGCTGCCGGTTGCGGAAATTCGAAAGGCAGCAGATCGTGACGGACTGGCGGATGATGCCGCAACCTGGAGCCTTTTTGGGCTCTACCTGCATTTGCTTCATCTCAAGGAGATTGAGAACCGCGATTGGGAACGAGACTGGAACCAACTGGGTACATTCTTTCCGGAGGTTGAAGATTTTCGCCTGATAGCCGGCAATTCATCGAACGACATGCTGACAAGAAACAATGCCCTCGAGCTGATTGCGATGAGCGGAACGGTTGAGGGCTTTGAATTTCTTGAGTCGATTGCCTCCGGGGAACAGTATCCGGAACTTAAAGGTTATGCCGAAGGTCTTCTGCGCATCAAGTATCCTTTTCGCGCCCCGACCTTTTGGCAGCGTCATCAGACAGGAATTGCCTTTGCAGGTTGGATTGTTGGGAGTCTTGCCGGACTTGCGGTCATTGTTATTTTGAGTACGGCTGGATTCAGGCGATTTAACGATTGGGGTACCGTCAAACGTCATAGAGAGAAGGCTTACTACGAGAGGCCTTTCTATTCTTATGAGGATCCGGTAAATCTGAGATGGACACTGTTAAACATCATAATGGCGGTGCCTCTTATGATCTTGATGCCTGTGGTCTGGTTGGCCGGGCTTTTTTCGGCCCTCATTAGGGTCCGAACACTCTGGAGAATTTATTCCATTGCAAAGGCGGTGGGAGGGGACAGGTTTAATTCAAACCGCACGTGGATATTAGAGAACGATTCGCTTAGCATCGGATCAAACGGGTTGACTCGACATGTCTTTCCTCAACTTGATTCTCCGGACTGGGCGGGAAATCTGTTCCGGAGGCAATGGCGGTTTGCAACCGGCCGCTATTGGGACCTTGTTTTGCAGGAAGTCATAGAAGAACGGCGTTTTTCCCGCTCCCAACCTTATAAAATTACCGGCTTTACAGCCCACGGACCCGAGACGCGAGAACCATCGCAAGCGCGGGATTCGCAGATTGAGCATGAAGTTTTTGTCTCCGATATCGAAGCAAGGCTTCTTCGAACCAAAACATCTCATCACGATAGCAAGCCCGCGGCCACCAGGCCCGCGGATCGGGATTCCGATTTTCGAGGGACATCCTTAAGTGAAATTATTCCGGAGCTCAGCGGAGATCTATCCGCAAAGCAGCGGGAAAAAGTGGCCCAGGCGGTGGCGGCTTATTTTAATAATAAAATTTCGTCGAGAGGATCTGCGAGCGGTCGTGCTTTAACGGCAAGCGAAATACAAAGTATGCGCCGGGAAATTCTGGAAATTT
>MHFC01000026.1:0-3048 GCA_001804025.1 Omnitrophica bacterium GWA2_52_8
AGCCGATAGAAGTTTTTACCCCGGAGGCATGGAGGCCTTTTCTGCACATTCGGGATGCCGCGTGCGCGATCCGTCATTTGTTGTCGGCGCCGAGCACTGCGATGAACGGAGAAATTTTTAACGTTGTGAGCGAAAACCTTCAAAAAAAACAATTAATCGAAATGGTACGGAAACATTTTCCTGCGGTAAAGGTTTCCGTGACAGTAAAAAAAACCGATTTAAGGGATTACCGCGTTTCAGCGAAAAAAATAGAGACGATGCTTGATCTTAAGCCTCAGGCTTCTGTGGAAAACGCTTTTCTAGAGATGTCCCAAGCCGTGAGCGGCGGATTTTTTAAAAATCCGAAAGATGAGCTTTATACCCGGCTGCCCGGCAAGGAACAACTGGAGACATTCGGATGATCAAGATTTCGGTATTCGGACAAGGGAAAGTGGGCCTGACGCTGACGGCTTGCCTCGCGGATGCAGGGTACGACGTGACCGGAGTCGACGTATTTGATGCGTTGATCGAGTCCGTTAACGAAGGGAATCCGCGAACCGACGAAGCCGGTGTCTTGGAGCGGCTGCGTAAGAACCGCGCGAAAGTCCGGGCCACTAAAGATTCAATGCAGGCGGTAAAAGATACCGACCTCAGTTTTGTGATCGTTCCGACGCCGAGCAATACGCTGGGAGGTTTTTCGCTCAAATATGTGAAAAAGGCCTGTCAGGAAATCGGCGAAGCGCTGCGCAAAAAACGCGACTATCACGTCATTGCGGTCATCAGCACGATGATTCCCGGCTCGAGCGAGCATATTTTGATCCCTTTGATTGAAAAAGCTTCCGGAAAAAAACTCGGAAAAGGATGGGGCTTTTGCTACAACCCTGTCTTTATTGCGTTGGGTGAAGTCGTGAAGGGGTTTGTAAAGCCTGATTATGTTTTAATCGGAGAAACCGACACGCGCAGCGGTGACCGCGTATTGCAAGTGCATCGGGACATGATGAAGGATACGGAGGAAAAAACACCCATTGCCCGGATGCGTCCGATAGAAGCCGAAATCACAAAGATTGCTTCCAATACGCATGAGACGATGCGTGTGTCTTTTGCCAATATGTTGTTCTCGCTTTGTACGGAAATTCCGGAAACAAACGTGGACCGCATCACTCAGGCATTGTCTCATCGCATGGGCAAACGCTTTTTTAAAGGCGCGGTGCCTTACGGCGGGCCGTGCTGGCCCAGGGACAATATTGCCTTGGCGGCTTTTATGGACGCCGTTGGTGTTCCCAGCTCGATGCCGAAAACGGTTCATCAATTTAATCTCGAACACGGAAAATATGTGCTGCGGAAAATTCTGGAACTTACAAATGCCGGAGATACCATCGGAATTGCAGGGGTCGCCTATAAACCGAACACACCCGTATTAGATTGTTCGTTCGGCGTGGATCTGATCGGCTGGCTGCTTGAGGAAAGCAGGTCGGTGGTTGCCTGGGACCCATTGGCAAAATCCCTGCTGGAATCGCTTATGAAAAACCGGATACGGTATGCGGCAACCTATGCGGATTTATTTGATAAAACAAAGACCGTTGTTTTGGTTAACCCGCTCGAAGATTATAGAAACTGGGACTGGCGGATTGTTAAGAACCATGTTGTGATCGATTGCTGGCGCTGCTTAAAACCTCAGGAAATCGAAAAAATTAAACACTACCATCCGCTGGGGCAGGGTCCGGCTTCCGAAACGAAAAATTTTCTTGAAGTGCTATCTATGGAACGGCTGCGGATGCTGACGGATTGAAGTGCTTAAGTCTTTTTGCGGCAAAATATTAGAGTTGCCGGAGGATAAAAAAGTTGCGGTTTTCAGCGGTTCAGATGCTTGATTTTTCATACGGCCAATGATAATATTTGAATCAAAAGATATCAATAATTAGTAAACTATAATAAATTCTAATTGCAGGTTAGGGAGGGTGAAAGGTGCAAAAAGTACTGGTTTCGGGAGCCGGCGGCTTTATCGGACATCATCTGACATCCTATCTTGTTGGCAAGGGCTATTGGGTCCGCGGTGTGGACATAAAAGAGCCCGAATATGAAAAAACGAAGGCCCACGAATTTTTGAAATTGGACATGCGGCGCTGGGAAAACTGTCTTACCGCAACACGCGGGGTGGAAGAAGTCTATGCCCTTGCCGCAGACATGGGCGGTATGGGATTTATTTCTGCCAACCACGCACAAATTCTTCACAATAATTCACTGATCAACATCCATACCTTGGATGCCGCGCGCGAAAACGGCTGCAAGCGGTACCTCTATACGTCATCGGCTTGCGTCTACCCTGAATACAAACAAACAAGTGCCGATGTGGTTCCGCTTAAGGAAGAAGACGCCTATCCCGCGCAGCCTCAGGATGCCTACGGCTGGGAGAAACTCATCACGGAAAGATTATGCAAGCATTACCGGGAGGACTACGGAATTGAAACGCGCATTGTCCGCTTTCACAATATCTTTGGCCCGCGCGGGACCTGGGAGGGCGGGCGTGAAAAGGCGCCTGCGGCGATGTGCCGGAAAATCGCGTATGCAAAATTAACGAAAAATCCGGTCATTGAAATATGGGGTGACGGCGAACAGACCCGCTCGTTTTGTTATATTGATGATTGTGTCATCGGAATCTTCAAGCTCATGCGGTCGGACTTTCGTGAGCCGCTCAATCTCGGCCAGGACCATATGGTGACGATTAACCAGCTTGCACTCATGGTGGCAGAAATTGCGGGCAGCAAGATTCAGTTAAAGCATATTGACGGACCGCAAGGCGTCCGGGGCCGGAATTCGGACAACACCAAACTTCGCGAAGTGCTAAAGTGGGAGCCTCAAATTTCGCTTGAAGAAGGCCTTAAGAAAACCTACCCGTGGATCGAAGAACAGGTTTATGCCAAAGAGAGATCCCTCAAAAAAGCCGTCTAATCCGGAGCGACCGAAAAACGCCGCCATGACGTCCCCTCAATCCAAAGTCATCCAAGGAGACATTTCTGTGGTCGGACTCGGAAAGCTCGGGGCCCCGCTTGCGGCTTGCCTTGCCCACAA
>MHFC01000026.1:3077-3616 GCA_001804025.1 Omnitrophica bacterium GWA2_52_8
TCGAGCGGGTCGTGCGGGCTGTCCAGGACGGCCGTGCGCCCGTTTATGAACCGGGACTGGACGAAATGATCAAAGCAAACCGTGAACGGCTGACGGCAACAATGGACATTGAGGAAGCCGTCCTGAAAACGGATATTACTTTTATCGTCGTGGCCACTCCGAGCGATGAATCCGGAGGGTTTTCATTGAAGTACGTACTGCCGGTCTGTGAGGCCATCGGAGGCGGAATAAAAAAGAAAAAAGGGCGGCACATCGTGGTCTTAACAAGTACCGTCATGCCGGGTGCCACTGAGCAGGAAGTGATGACGCTCCTTGAAACCAAGTCCGGAAAAGTCTGCGGCAAGGATTTCGGACTGTGTTATAGCCCCGAATTTATTGCGCTCGGAAGTGTGATCCGCGATTACTTGAATCCGGATTTTTCACTGATCGGGGAGTCGGACAAACATTCCGGCGAGGCGCTCCAAAAACTCTATGAAACGGTGTGCGATAACCGCCCCGAAATCGCACGCATGAATTTTGTCAATGCCGAACTCACCAAA
>MHFC01000026.1:3631-11917 GCA_001804025.1 Omnitrophica bacterium GWA2_52_8
TGCGATCGGATACGGCGGCCCTTGTTTTCCCCGTGATACGGTTGCTTTTTCCACGCTTGCGAAATCAGTCGGAACTACGGCCTGGCTTGCCGAAGCGACGGATCGTGTCAATCGTGCGCAAGTCGCAATTCTTGCGGAGCTGATCAAATCGAAATTGAAGCAAAACGGGACCGTCGGTATTTTGGGGCTGTCCTATAAACCCAATACCGATGTTGTGGAACAGTCGCAGGGAGTCCTTCTAGCGCAGGAGCTGATGAAAGAAAAGGTTCCTTTTTTGGTTTATGATCCACAGGCTAATGACAATGCAAAAAAAATATTAAATCCCCACAAGGAATTCGCCGAGTCGGCTGAAGACTGCATCAAAAAATCGGATCTGATTGCAATCATGACTCCATGGGCTGATTTTGCACACATTCCGCCCCAGGCTTATGAACGCAAAGGGGCCCGTAGAACGCTGATTGACTGTTGGCGCATCTATGCCCCCGAAAAGTATTCTCAATATACGGAATATATCGGGTTGGGGCTGCACTTCCCACCGTCCGCAAAAAATTGTTCGAATTCCTAAATGCCGGACAAATTTCCGCAAAAGTCTGTTCGATCCATTCTGCTGACGGCCTTTGTCCGCGTTTCCGTGCCGACCGCTTTGATGGTCATTTCCTTCGCAATACAACCGGCTTTTGGTTTAACGGAAAGAACTGAGATGACGGATCCCGTGACTGGAAAGCAAGGCTGGGGAGAGGTCCAACTTCTTCCCGCTAAGGGAACGGAGGAACTCCGGCGGAATCTTGTCGGACCTTCGGGCCGGTTTGAAAACGAGGCGCCCATCCGGCATATTCGATTATTTGACAAAAAAAATGCCCAAGAAGCGCAAGTTTTGTATTGCGAGTATTACGTTATCGAAAGCCGTGACGGCGGCATTCGCCGGGTGAAGTGGATGGATGGTTCCGGTCAGGATGTCCGGTGGGTTGAGCTGCAGGCACAGGAAGCCGCGGCCGGTGATCAACCGGCCAAAACTAATTAAATTCATCCGGAATAAATTCTGCTATCGAATTTAGCATGATTGACGTAAAATCCGCCTTGGAAACGGAATAATCAATCCTCTAAATTCGAGACGATGGCTCCTTGCTGAATTTTAATCGAGAGTTTCCGGCGCGGCTAATTTTTCGTAGGAATTCCTTTCTCTTTTGTCTCGCCTTTTTATCGCTGTCTCCCGTAATTCTTTATGGCCAGGATATTGTACGTGATGTGGCGGCTCCCGAAAAGGAAACCCGGGCCGGCGAAGCCACTACAAAAATTGCCAAAAAAGCCAAGGAACGCAGGCTGGTCGAGGGGCTCAGGCCTATCTCCTATGATGAAATCCTGCAGCGCCCGGACGATATTGACCTGAACTTTCAGTATGCGAAGCAGCAGGTGGCTAACGGCGATGTTTTGGGCGCTTCCGCAACACTCGAGCGGATTTTGATGATTGAGCCGGACCTTCATCAGGTGCGGCTCTTTTATGCGATCGTGTTATACCGGCTGGATAACCTCAAAGAGGCCGAGCGCGAATTGCAATCGCTCGTCGGCCTTGAAATGCCGGAAGGTCTCAAAAGGGATCTGGAGACCTATTTGCATAAAATCCATCTGAGCCGCAAGTCGACTCGCCTGACAATGCGCCAAAGCCTGGGTTACGAGATTGATACGAACCGGAATTCGGCACCTTCATCGAAACATAATCTGATCAGTGATGTTGCGACAGGAGTGGAAGGCACAAGCCGGAAACGGCGTGATACCAGTTTCATTAATGTCACGAACGTGCGCGTGACGCACGATCCGGGTTTTCAGGACGGGCATGAAGTTTCAGCCGCATTCACGTATTTTCTCCAGGAGCAAACCATGGTCGACAATCTTGATTTGGCCACGTTCCGGGGGGATTTGGGAGGAGCTTATAAAAGTGTTTGGATGAACATCCGGCCGAATTTTTACATGAACCATCTTTATTTATCGCGTGAAACGTTCCTGAGATCTCAGGGGGTTTCCGTTGATTTTGACCGCAGTTTTATGAATGGACGCTTTACGCTCCGGTCTGCCGCGCAGTACGAATACCAGGATTATTTAAATATTACCGACAGCTCTACGGCCGTGGAACGTAAGGGGCCGCAGATGGATTACCGCTTTGGGGTTGATTATGTTTTGCTTCCAACCTTGCGCCTGTCTTTCGATGTCAGTTTTACAGATAAAGAGGCAAAGCAGGGTTTTAATGCTTATCAAGGATTTAATTTCGGTCCCTCTGTCATCATGATGCTCGGCCGCGGACAATTTTTGGTGCAATCCGTCGAAGCCGGATTTGAATACTATGACAAAGTGGATACAAGCATTGCAAGCCGCCACCGGCATGACAAAACGCTGCGGTACAGAACGACGTACGGACTTCCGCTAAAGGCCATTCCTTTTAATAAGCTATTGCCGCCGCATTTAATGCGGCCGCTTGATTTTATGATTCGCGATGTGACCCTGACCCTTACCTTCGAGTATTATCGTGCGGTGTCGACGATTACCAACAATACGTATAAGAATTTCAAATATCAGGGAATGGTCACTAAAGCCTGGGAATTTTAGTCCGGTTTCCTCATCGATTGGATGAATCGATGAGGAAACTGCTTTGGATGAAAAGACTTGCATCCAAAGTTTCGCGCCCGTGTTTTAACAGGGGGCAAAAGATAACCCCTGGAGTACAAATGGGAAAGCCTATTTGCCCCATAGCCTCCTTGAGGGCATTTCTCATTGGCGATGGGAAATGCAGGTTAGTAAAGCCGTATGACGGCCGATAATCAAAGAGTTCTGCGAATCTTTTTCTCAAACCGGGAGGGTGCTATGAAGGTTATGATCCGATTCAGCTTTTTAAAACAATTTCGCATCGCAGCGGTTATTTTTTTAATGCTGTTTCAAACGGCGGCCCCGGCATTCTCCCAGCAGTTGACGCCCGTTGCGCCCGCCGTTGCCCCGGCGGGGGACTCGGCACGTGTGGGGATTGTTGCCGCAGTGAAAGGAAAAGTTGAGTTGTCGCGGCCGGGAGCTGTGGGGAATGTCGTTGAAAGCGGCGCGCTTATTTATTTGGGGGATACGATTTCGACGGATGCGCAGGGACAACTTCAAATCATGCTGCGCGATGAAACGATTTTTACCATCGGTCCGAACAGCAGCCTGATCATTGATAAATTTGTTTATGATCCGGCGACGGCGGAGGGCGAGCTGGAGGCGACGGTGGTCAAAGGTGTTTTCCGGTTTGTAACGGGAAAGATCGCCCGCAAAGAACCCGAAAAAATGAAAGTGAACCTGCCGGCGGGTACGATCGGCATTCGCGGCACGATGGTTGCCGGAGAAGTGACCGGCAAGAGTTCGCTGGTTGCGCTTTTAGGCCCCGGATCGAATAACCAAACCGATCACCGCGTCGGAAGTTTTATTCTCAGCAATACTATGGGCGGACCGGAAGATGCGGGGACATCCTCATCGCGCACAGAGTCAACGCATGTGGTAAGAACCGGATTCGGAGCGCAAATACCGGGTCCCAATCAGCCTCCGACACCTGCGTTTCGCGTGCCGGATGCTGTCATGACGCGTTTGACAAATGATTTTGCGGCGCCGGTCCAACCCGACACAGCCGCCGGCGCTGATCAATCTCAGCAAAATCAGGGAAACGGATCCGATGACGAAGATTCAGCGCCACAGCCCGGTCAACGGGATGCTAAGGACGACTCTGATTCGAATGCGCCCCAAAATAAAGAAGGCGATACGAGAGGCAGAAACCGGGCTGACGGCGATCCGCAGGACAACCATAAGGGTCCGCAAGGGCCAAACGGCCCCAATGGGCCGCAGCAGGGACCGGCGCCTAATTCACCGGGAAACCATGCAGGCGGTCCGATGGGAGGGGGCTTTCAGCCCGGAATGATCGGTTCCGTCAATCCCGGCGACTTCGGAGGATTTGATGCCAACGGGATGCCGAACTTCAGGGAATTTGACGGCGGGCATTTCCGCGATTTGAAGGCAATTGACTTTAAAAATATTCTGGATTTTGTGAACCAACTCGCGGGCACCAATTTTCAGGAAATTCCGAGCGACGCCACAAAATTCGGTCATCTGCGCAGCATCGATCCGGCAAAGGACTCCAATCCGGTCAATTCGCAATTGTCGTTTCATTACAGCACTGAGGATTCGGGAGGGACCATCATTCACACGGAAACGACCCGGGCCGATACAAAATATAACCTTTCGATAGATATCCGGTTTGACGCCGACGTCCGCAAAATCGGAGGGGGGAATTCTAAAATTACGGAGAGTATTTCGGGAATCGGGACCTTCGAATTTCTGATTCCGGTTAAAGGGTTTGATGATGCGGATGGATCGCCCGGAACGCCCGCGGGATTTTTCTTTTTAAATCTCGTAAACCAGGACTCCGGAGTCGGTGCTTGTGACGGCTGCCGTGCGGACATTTTTGTGGGGCTTGGAAATGCCGATGCGAACGTTAAGGAAGGTGACGGCGTAAACAAGATTGCCGTCAATGCGGCATCGACCGTGACCATTAAAGACAGCGCTCTGCCGGGGGCCGCGGTATTAGCGAAAACAAAAGTTGATATTCAAAATGTGGAACGGCATGCGGGTTTGAGCAGCTAACATCAAAGCGCGCTTTGCGTGTGCCGCTTGGGGAACAGTAAAACAAACCCGATTAAGCCGCTGCTTGCTGATCGTTGGAATGGTCGGCGGTGTTAAGCTTTGTGCCCGTACCGCGGAGATAACTCATCGCGGGACTTTTGACAAAATCGGTTTCGCCCTCACGGTTGATCGCTTCCAGAAGTATCTCAAATTCCCGCTGGTTTTTTTCGAAGAATTTCTTAAACCGCTCTCGCAGACTCATAACATCCTTTCAGATTTCAGGCCGGTGAATTATCCAGGCCCGAGACCCTGTAGGGTTGGCAATGGTGTTCCTTATTTACGAGTGATTTCAGAAATTACTTTAGCGAGGTAGCGGGATGCCGCGGATGGTGGGGTGAAGATTGGGGAGTACAGGAATCGAACCTGTGAAGGCGTAAGCCAGCAGATTTACAGGTGACTTCCTCCACTCCTTAAAAACTTCCAAAGATTGTCAAATACTGCACTTGTGTATTTTTGCCAAAAAAGCAGGACTGTCAAATACTGCCTTAGACTGGCAAAAAATGACCGTATTGAGTGTTGCCAAAAGTGTTGCCAAAAGTGTTGCCACTTTTTTCGGATGATTCTTCGCGCTCAAGGGTCGTTTGTTCAATCGCCGGATGCCATGCGGAAACATCGGCTAAATACTTCTCCGTGATTCGGATTGAGCTATGACCGAGCCATTCGGAAATAATCCCGATAGGTACGCCTTTATTCTTTAAGCTCGTCGCAAAACTCTTTCGCAAGCGGTGAAAGCATTTCCCAGGCTCATAAACCCCGGCATCCCGCAAAACCTTGACTATCGTATTCTTCGGCCCCGGCCCCGCGTATTTGCGGCCTTCCATCGTCTTGTAATGAGAGCCTTCTTTCGCCTTAATGCACTTGAACGGATGGAAAACGTAGCCCGTCTGGTTTTCTTTCAAGGCGGGATAATACGCTCTGAATTTTTCAATAAACTCCGCGCAAAGAGGGACAACTCTCTTTTTGTAGTTCTTCGTCGTATGCCCGGCCTTGTTTCTGACGTGGACAACTTTTCCCTCAAGGTCAACGTCCTCCCATTCGAGATTGACCATTTCGGAAAGCCGCAAGCCCGTATAACGCCCTATCAAGATCATCCAGTAAATCGGGATTCCTTCTGACGCCCTTTCAATTCTTCGATATTCCGAATCTGAAAACGCTTTAATTTCCTTGTCCTCTTGCTTCCGGCGCTCGATATCATCGGCGGGATTCGAAGCTGTCATGTCAATCTTAACCGCCTTCGCAAAGAACCGCTTAATGATTCCTAAAATATTGTTGTAAGTTACCGCCTCTTTTTTGTCGTAGCGCAATTTCATAAAAGCGCGGACATCATCCTTTGATACTTCGCTGACACGCGGGAATTTAGAATCACGCTCTTTCAAGAATCGGAGAAAAGCTTTGATCGGCCAGCGCTCGCTTTTGTTTGTTCGGGCCTTGCGGTGTCTTTTATCAATCAAGTATTCCCGGTAAAGCTCAACCGTTGAGGCGTTCTTAATCTCTTTATGCGTTCCCCTTGAAATATCAGCCTCCAGCTCATTCGCCATCTGCTTTGCAAGCTTCGATTCGGTAGTCCCTGAATTTTTAAAGCGCCGCTTACCGCCAAAGAAATAAGCGATATACCAGTTTTTCCGGCCTTTGCGTTTGTAGATCGATGCCATATTTGCCCCCTTTTGTTTGCCCTATTTATCGGCAAAGATGAAGGTATTATATACGAATACGTATTTAATTAAAAGGTCTATTTGGGCTTGGGGCCAGGAGAGCGCTCTTGAGAGAGGAAGCGCTTAAGTGAAGCCTTGTCTATAAGCCAAAGCATCCGGCTAGGAGTGATAGGAATTTGGTTTCCCTTAATGACACCCTTGCCGAGAAGCAACCGCAGATAGCCTTGAGAAAGGCCATGCTTTTTACTAGCTTCATAGACGGTCAAAAAATCACGCTTCATGCGCTTCATGCTAATCCTTTTCCCGATAAGTCTCAACCAGTTTCAAAACCAGTTTCAAAAAATTTTCCGAATCGTATCGTGGCAGGTGAAGTTTTGACAGCTTAAAGGCGTCCGCTTTGTTCTTGAATCTCCGGCGCTCAAAAGCTTTCCAAGTGCTTCGGTGTGTCATCGGTCTTTAATCCTCAAAAATGCCATTTTTGCCGACATAATGCTGCCATTTACTGCTTCCGAGCGATTATCAATCATCGTAACCATAGGTAACCATTCAACTTTCAAAATGAAAGGAAACAAATGTGATATCTGTTAGCCAGCGTTTACGGGCATTTTTATCGCGTGCTGTTCAATCCAGAAAATCAAACTTCGCCGCTCAAAAAGTAATTGCCCTTTTTGCGGGTCTTTTGGCGTAGGAAGCCGGGAAACCTTCACGCCGTCAGCAAGTAGCTTGGGCCATGCTCGCCTTAAATAGCGGGGCGTTAAACCGCAAACAGAAGCCGCTGTCTTTAAATTCAGGAAAACAGGCTCTTGGCTCATTCCTGGCCGCCTTCCGCACCATCTTCTTTTAAAGGCTCTCCGATGTTGAATTTCAAAGGTATTTTTGTTCCGTCCGGCTTCGTGACCGTGATGTCGTTCATGACGACAACGGCTTGAGGTGTCCTGCCGTACAAGCTCTGGAATAGATCATTCATGACTCGAAGGGCCTGCTCATAGGTTTTATTCTCAAAAAATCCCCGAAGCGACGTGCTTTCCTTTACCCCGGCAACGTTCAACAAATATTCGTTTGCTTTGTAGGAAACGGGGCTATGCGTGCCGTCATTCGCCATTTTTTTGATGTTTTCAAGAGCGTTGTCCGCTTCCTGCTTCGCCTTCTCGAATAGGGAAGTCAAAACGTCGTCCCCACTTTGTTGAGCTTGCGACAATGCCTTTTGATACGGCTCTTGAAGTCTGCCGCCCTGCATAAATAGCCGCCGGACGCTTGATTCGTTCATACCGAGAGCTTGAGCGATCTCACCAGAGGTCTTTCCAAGCACCCTCATACGGATAGCGGAAAAGTCTTTCTCGCTTAGACCGCGTTTCATTCCGTTGCCGAAGCGTTGCAATCCGCTTTCCTCGCTCATAGGTCAAACCCGCTCCTTATTTCCTCGCTTTTAAGGTAGTGTCCAGCGCGGGCAATGTCTGTCAAAAGCCGGTTGATCCTTAGGAGGAGGTCTTTAAACTCGCCCTGCCTCGCTTCGCGCTCTGTAAGGGGTACAGCGGCATCATCCAGGTACAATTCAAGGCCCTTTTCCTCAATGAGGAGGCCGTTATACTCGCTCTTGAGCCTCCGAAGGGCTAAAGCCTTCTTTAACCCCTCATTGGCGGGAAAATCGAGAATTTTTTCTACCATGCTCACACCTTCCAACAAACATCAGAAACATCAGAAAGGCCAGTAACATCAATCATTTTCACCCTCAAAGTTAGGGATTACTGACGTTTCTGACATTACTGACCTTTCTTGTAGCCCGTAAGTTAGCAAAAACTTTTTTATCAAATTGTCGTCCCAAAAAATAGCCGAGCCGCCATCGGAGGCTTTTCCCTTCTTAAAGCCCAAAGATGCCAGCATCCGTCCAATCCGTTGATAAGAAAATTTAAAACGCTCGGTTTTGCCATCATTCAAGGCGTCTGTA
>MHFC01000027.1:0-2951 GCA_001804025.1 Omnitrophica bacterium GWA2_52_8
TTCCCTACTATATTCCGGATTGTTTTAATGAGCGTAGAGGCAGTCCGGAGGGTGCAGATGCGGCTGGGCTGCAAAGGGATTTTTTAAAAGGGGTTGAGTCGGCCGCAGCCGAAAAGTTCTTTTCGTTTCACGGTTATGATTACGGCCCTTTTCTGACGCGCTATTTGAGTACACATTGTCATACCGGGGATTATTTTAAAGAGTTGGAAGTCAAGGCCCGGCATTATAACGCCGTTCGGGATGCGCTGAAACCGGACCAGATTGTTTTAGATGAGGACATATCGCCGCGTAATTCGTGGCTTGCCGCATGCTTTCAAAGCTTCGGATCCGAAGTTTTTTCCACTTCGCACCATAATCTTCTCGTGGATTTCAGTGTGAGTCCTGCCGGCAGGGAATATTCTCTGTCAAAAACGTTTGTTCAGTCGGAGTTTGACGTTCAAATTTACGAATCCCGCGGTTGGAGCCGCAACAAATTGATGGTGACGGGCATCCCGCGCTATGACCGCTTGATCCGGATGGCCGGCGCGTCGAAGCAGACAATGACCGGTAAACCCCGCCTGAAGCTGCTTTTTTGCTGCGGATCACCGTTTATGACCTGGCCGGATCGCGGCGGATATGTCGGGCATAATCTTTTCCACAACGGCGATATTCAAATCCCGGTGTTTCAGTTAATTCTTGATGCCGCTGAAAACTTGCCGGTCGACTTGATCTTGAAGGCCCATGATGCCGAGGATGAAATCCATTGGCAGCGCCTTATGGATGCCCAAGCGGCTCGCTGTCCGATGCAGCTCAAAAAACACTCGGATGATTTCTTTCAACTGTTGCATGAGTGCGATGCGATGCTGGGAGGCTATTGGTCGACGGGAATGATCGAGTCGGCATTGTGCCGGAAGCCCACATTCCTCATTGATGTCACAACCTATCTCAAGATGCTTTATAAATCGGAGCTGGCACGGCCATATTTCGATAAAGGCTTCTGCTCCTCGGTGTCCTCCGCTAGGGAGCTGCATTCGGCACTTGTAAACTTAATTGAGAAGAATGCGAAGGGCGAGACAAATCTCTCTCAAGCTACCGAACAGGACCGCCTTTTTTATCTGGGGGAAACTGACGCTCAATCAACAGTGCGTGTTGTAAAGTGCCTCAGCGAAGGGATGATGGCCACCCATAACGGGGGCACACAGGGTATGCTGCCGGAGCTAACGCATAAACAGCCGGTGAGTCAGCCGCATACCTGAAAGTGATTGCCGATGAAAAAAATCCTAATGGGTGTTTTTTTATTTATCTCATTTACCGTCATCGCCCTGCTTTTGGCTGAATTTGTTTTACGGCTGGTGGACCCGCAGCCTTTGACACGGCAGCGGGAAAATAAATATCTTATTAGCGAAAATATATTGAACTGGAGCGGGCGCAATCATACCCGGGAGTTTAATGTATTGATCGAGTATAACCGGTTGGGCATGCGCGGCGAACCGATCGAGTATGAAAAACCCGAAAAGGAGACGCGCCTGATGGTTTTGGGGGATTCGTTTGTCGAAGGGGCCCAGGTGAATTGGCGGGACCATTTTAGTGCGCGTGCACAGCATCAATTGAGTGCCGGCGGGGCTCAGGGTATTAAAATTTTGTCTTATGGGGTCGCGGGTTGGGACACCGTTCAGGAGCTTATATACCTCAAGAGCGAAGGGATTAAATTTTCTCCAAAGCACGTTTATTTATTTTTTTACCCGGGCAATGACATAAACGGCAGTGACGGCCGCTACTATGATGAGCGGTTGAGCACTTTTGTCCCTAAGACAGACCTCAACTTGCTGTACCGGCTCAATGAGCCGCAAACGCCGCTTCTCAAGATCAAAGAATACTTGCTGTCCCAATCTCATCTTTTCACATTGCTCAAGGTGTCGCTTGAAATCAGCGGCATTAAAAATGAACTCAAGGGCGTTCAGCGCAGGATGAACATGATTAACATTCCTCAGCGCGACGACTCCTATGCCGCGACGCTGCCGCGGGAGCAGAGAATCGCCAGATCCTGGCAGCTTTATTCGGACTTAATGCGGCAATTTCAGATCTTTTGTAAGGAGAGGTCGATCGAGTTTCACGTCTTCGTTGTCCCGCATCTAACGCAATTGTATCCGGACCGGCACCCGGAAGAGTATCAAAAGATTATAGATAAGTATTGGGGCAGGCCGGATGGATACGAACATTCGATTCAAGTTTTGCGGGACCTCGGCGTTGATGTTATTGATTTGTATCCGCAAATGAATGAACGCAAGAACGATCAGCTTTATTATGTGGAAGATTTTCACTGGACGGCGGCAGGACATGCTTTGGTTGGCGATATTTTGACGGATAAAATAAAAGCAGATCTCAATCTTTAACCGGGTTGTTTTTTATGAACGCTGTTAAAAATATTTCAGTCTTGTGTCTTTCTCTGTTTGCGGCGGTTTTGGCGTCAGAACTGATTGTGCGCTGGGTCTATCCGCAGCGTTTGACTTATCAGAGAGAAAATCGCTATACGGTATCTGAAAATTCAAGAAATTGGTCGGGCCGCAACCAAACCAAGGAATACGATGTGGCCTTATCCTTCAATAAAAAAGGAATGCGGGGCCGTGATTATCCCTATGAGAAAACACCTGGCGTCCGCAGGGTCATGATTTTGGGGGATTCCTATGTCGAAGGGGCCCAGGTCAATTGGCCGGAACATTTTGCGACGCTGGTTCAAAACCGATTCGATCAAGAAGACCCCGGAAAATATGAGATCATGAGCTTTGGCGTCGCCGGCTGGGAGACGATTCAGGAATTGATTTATTTTAAAAATGAAGGGATCAAGTTTGCTCCGGACATTGTGTATTTGTTCGTCTTTCCCGGGAATGATATCGGCGGCGGTTATGCCCGATATTATCAGGAAGGCCTCAGCCGATATGAAAGCAGGGAGGACCTCGATCTTTTTTACCGGG
>MHFC01000027.1:3026-3340 GCA_001804025.1 Omnitrophica bacterium GWA2_52_8
TGACCGAATCATCCGTGAATTCAGGGATTACTGCGCCGCCCGCGGCATCCGGTTTCATATCCTCGTGGTGCCTTTTACGACCCAAGTTTATCCCGACCGCCACATCGAAAAGTTTAAAAAAATCGCAGCCAAAGACTGGGGCGGAGACGGGGGATATGCCCTGACGTCCGAAATACCCCGCGCGGCCGGTGTCGCAGTGACTGATCTATTGCCGATTGCGAGGGAGGCCGCAAAAGCACAAGACCTTTATTTTTCTGAGGACACGCATTGGAGGCCCGCCGGTCACCGTTTGGTTGCCGAAGTCCTGCATGATT
>MHFC01000027.1:3390-5199 GCA_001804025.1 Omnitrophica bacterium GWA2_52_8
ACGTGATTGCCATCATTCCGGCCCGCGCGGGGTCAAAGGGGTTGCCGAATAAAAATATCAAAAAGCTTCTGGGACGGCCGCTGATTGAGTACACCATTGATGCCGCAAAAAAAGCCCGTTCCATCAAGCGCATTATTTTATCGACAGACTCAGCGGAAATCGCCGCTCTCTCAAAACGTCAAGGTGTCGAAGTGCCGTTTATGAGGCCGGCCCGGCTTGCAACAGACCGCGCGCTATCGCTCGATGTCTTTCTTTATACCCTCGACCGTCTGATGGCCTCTGAGAAAGTCGAAATGCCGGACTTTGTTGTGCTTCAACCGACCTCGCCTTTGAGAACGGCTGCTGATATCGATGCGGCGGTCCGAATTTATAGGGCAAAGAAAGCGAACGCGGTTATCAGCGTCATGGCGATGAATCACCCCGTCGAATGGGTGAAAAAAGTTGACGGTCAGGGACGATTGTCAGCCGCGATATCCGGAAAAACCGGCGCGGTGAACAACCGGCAAAAGTACGGGACAAGTTATGTTCCTAACGGAGCGGTCTATGTGTTTAACCGCGTTTTTTTAAAGCGTAACCGCCGCTACGATTCTAATAAAACCTATGCTTATGTCATGCCGGCGTCCCGGTCCGTTGACATCGACACCGCAGATGATTTTTATTATGCAGAATACCTCCTGCGCCGGGGCAGTGCTGGTTCTGAGGCGCCGGGGACTTGAGATGGCGGAAAAATCTCCCATCGCGCTCAAGATAATCTTAAAAAAAATTGCCGCGACATTTTTTGCCGGACTTGTTCTTTGGCAAGTCGTCTTGTGTTCGGGCTCGGTGGGCGAGACGGAGGATGAGCCATATTATTTTGCAAGCGGTTATCCGATCATACGCTATTTAAATTATGACTTTTTGCATGAGCATCCGCCTCTTGCCATGGTGTGGGCCGCCATACCGCTGGTTTTTATGCATGTTAACTTTCCCATAAACGAAGCGGTCCGTGTCGGAAATGACGGGCCCGTGGATTTGTCCCGGACGGGAAAAAAGTTTCTTTATCAAAGCGGTAATGATCCGAAAAAAATATTAACGGCGGCCCGGCTGATGATCGGCGGTCTCCTGTTGCTGACGTTGGCCGCATTGTGGAAATGGGCCTTTGAACTTTTTGGTTTCTGGGGCGGTTTTCTGACCATGGCGTTTTCGAGCATGAGCCCAAACCTCATCGCGCACGGAACGCTTGTGACGACCGACATGGCCGTTACGTGCTTTTATTTTTTGACGCATTACAGACTGTTTCGCTTGGTTGTGAAACCGACGACAAAGAATCTTGTCCTGACGGGGCTTATGACGGGATTGTGTATGCTGTCAAAAATCAGCGCTTTGAGTTTGCTGCCGTCCACGGCCATCCTATTGACGCTGGCTTTATTCTTGAAGCGGGATATGATTCAGCCCTGGTACCGAAATTCGCGCTTAATGTGGGGTAGCTTAGCCTTGGTGGTATTCGTGGCAGCCGTGAGTTGGCACCATCGCGGGCTCGCTGTTATGTCCCTGGCGTGCGTCATGATAATGTCTGTACTGACGTGCTACCTTTACCGTGTGCCTCGGCACCAAAACACAGTTCCGGCCACGCTTAATAGCTTTGTGTTTATTTGGGTGCTTGCGGTTTTTGTTATTTATGCGGGCTATCATCCTTTTTTGGTCGGCGGCAATCTGGAAAAACCGTTCCTGCATTATTTGTCCTCTCTCAAAATGTCGATTCATCACACCCAGTCGTATCATCTGCAATGCATCGGCGGCTCTTTTGTGACGTGCGGTAAGGAATATTTT
>MHFC01000027.1:5206-11372 GCA_001804025.1 Omnitrophica bacterium GWA2_52_8
ACTGCCCGTGATCGTATTTATGCTCATTGCAAGTTTAGGCGTTCATCTGAATATCGGGCTGCGGCACGTGCTGCCGGTATATCCGTTTCTTTATTTGATGATCGGGGGTTTTGGCAATGTCGTCAGCCGCATCAAATTCAGAGCGGTTCGATACGCGATGAGCGCGGTGACGGCATGTGCCGTGCTTGGAACGGCATCTTTCAATCTCGCCTGGGCCCCGCATTATCTGGCCTATTTTAACGAGTTTGTCGGCTCCGCTGAAAGCGGGGCAAAAATGGTGCTCGATTCAAATCTCAACTGGGGTCAGGACAACCGCCCTTTAGCGGAGTGGGCCAAATCGAAAAGCATAGAGCATATATTTATCGGTGCCTCAAGGACCAATCCGGAACTTTACGAATCCTTCAGGCTGAAATGGACTTTTATCGCACCCGAAGACATGGCGCGCCCAAAACCCGGCACTTATGCTTTGGACATCGGATTTTATCTGCGCAGGCGGGGAGAAGCGGACTCCTGGTTTGACGGACGCCGGCCCGAAAGGGTTATCGGAAAAACTTATTATGTCTTTTTTGTGAAATAAAAATTATGACACTGCGAATCGGAATTGACCTTCAATCCACGGTTGGCCGGAAATCAGGGCTGGGGCATTATGTGGAAAATCTTTACCGGGCTTTATTGCAAGAGATGCCCCAAGGGCTGGAGCTGGTAGCGATTTATCAAGAGCAGCGCAAGGATTTTAATACACTGCAGCGGCTTTGGTGGGAAAATATCACTTTGCCGCGGAATGCAAAAAAGCAAAAAGTGGCATTGCTTCATGTCCCTGCATTTGCTCCGCCGCTTCATTCGTGCGGAAAAGTGGTCGTTACGGTTCATGATGTGATCGGCGCGCTTTTTCCGAATCAAATGGGGCTTGCAAGCCGCTTGTATTGGGGGAAGTGGCTGCCGTATGCGATTCGCCGCGCGGGCCATATTATTGCGGACTCCCGGCATACGAAACATGATATTTGCCGCTTGACGGGTATTCCCAAAGACAGGATCGACGTCATTTACGCCTCCGGACATGAGGGATTCAGCCGCAGCATGACGAAAACAGACATGGAGAGCGTCAAGGCGCGATATGCGCTGCGCGATAAATATTTCATTTTTGTCGGTACCTTGGAGCCGCGAAAAAATTTAAAGCGCGTCGTGGAGGCCTTTGCGCGGTTTAAACGGGATGCGCGACATTCCGAGTATCAGTTAATCCTTGTGGGTTCCAAGGGATTTGCGCACGGGCATTATTATCGCGCGCTGTTGAATGAAAGCGTTCTTAAATCAGGAGATCTGGTTTTTACGGACTACGTGTCGCATCAAGAACTTAACGCGCTGTATTGCGGCGCTGAGGCCCTGGTTTTTGCATCCCTTTACGAAGGGTTCGGGATTCCGGTGCTTGAGGCGATGGCGTGCGGGACTCCCGTGATTGCTTCGGACCGAACGTCGGTGCCGGAAGTCGGGGGTGCGGCGGCGCTTTATGTGAACCCGGAAAACACAGAAGACATTGCCGCTAAAATGCGGGAAATTGCGGGGGGATCCGACTTGCGGGCTGAGCTTGTCGAAAGGGGATTCGCGCAAATCAAAAAATTCTCATGGCGGGAAACAGCCCAAAGAACCATGCAGGTCTACCATCGCGTCCTGATGAGCGGCAAGAAATGATTTACTCGGGTGGAAAAATAGCTAGAATGGGTCATCCTGCGCCGCGTCAACCTTGTTTTGACGGGTACGCGGCACTGTGCGATTGAAATGAACAACCCGTCATTTCAATCTTGACGATGCGCTAGTACTGTGTTTCATTAATTTTTATGAATCGGTACACAGTACAGTACTTGTCTCTTTATAAAAAACATCCTTAATTATTAATGAAACAATGTACTAGCGGGTTGCGGAGGCGGTCTTGTATATGGGTATTGAGACGGAAAAAAAGGGTTTTGAAGACATTAAGGCGGAATATAACCATCTGTACGAGACCGACGTTATCCGGGATGAAGACCGGGCATACCGTTGGTTTGCCGGGGTTGTTTACAAAGAAACGGTCCCGGCCGCCCGAATTCTTGATATTGCTTGCGGAGCCGGTTTTTTTTTAAGAGAGCTGGCGGCTGCCAGCCCCGGCGGCAATGTATCGCTGACCGGTATTGATATTTCTGACAAAGCGATTGAGCTTGCCAGAAAAGAATGCCCCGGTGCCGACTATCGCATTTCGGTTGCAGAGACACTTTGTTTTTCCGACTGCTATTTTGATGCGGTGACTTGTCTCGGAAGTCTCGAACACTTCATCGATATTCCCAATTCCCTAAAAGAAATGAACCGGGTGATACGGCCCGGGGGGCGCGTTTTCATCCTTGTTCCGAATATGTTTTGGTATAAGGATATTTTGGCCGTCCTGCTGAGCGGTGACAAGCGTACCCGCAACCAGACGCATGAAAAATTTGCGACCCGGCGCGACTGGATGCAATTGATCGAAGCATCCGGCCTCGCCATCCTCAAAACGATCAAATATAACGGGATCGCAAAATCAGCACTCAAGCAGGCCGTAAAAGATTTAGTGGTCCCATTGAATTTGTCCTATCACTTTTTGTTTGTTTGCACAAAAAAAGATTAAATTATCATCCCTGCCGCAATGATCCATAAGTCCACAAGAAATGCCGGCAAGAAGTTTGCAGGCGGCATCGCATTGTCATTGTTATCTCTGGTTCTCGCACTTGCCGTGGCGGAAGGTATTCTGCGGGCCATTCATGGGGTGTCCTCTCCAGCACCGGATTTGCCCGCGCAATGGGCCAGAATTCCCGAAGAGTCATGGATTCTCTATGATCCGGAGTTGGGTTGGTTTCATCGCCGGAACCGGAGCGTATTTTTAGAATTGGGGGCTCGCCGGACTTCTGTGACATTGAATGCGGACGGCGCCAGGTCCCTGCATGATTATAGTCTTGAAAAACCCGCAGGGAAGCGGAGGGTGCTCATTGTCGGAGATAGCTTTGCCTTTGGTTTTAACGTAAGCGACCGTGACACGGTTGCGGCGCGGCTTGAGGCCGAAAATCCGAACATCGAGGCGATTAATTTTGGTGTCGCCGGATACGGCGCGGATCAGATCAGTCTCGCGGCAAAGAAATTTACGGACCGGTATCGCCCCGACCGCGTTATTATTTTCTTATACCCCGATGATTTTTCCAGGTCATTGCGGGCTTATACCGATGCGGGGCAAGCAAAACCCTACTACGTTGCCGCTCCAAGCGGTGCCTTGTTATTAGAAAATGTACCGGTACCGCCCCGGGAGGCCGTCAAAGGCCCTCAATTTCCCGATGTCATGCAGCTTGGCCCGATCGAAAAGAACATACGCTTTCTTTATTTGATTCAACTATGCGAAAAAGTGCTGATGCGGATGAAAAAAATGTTCGGGCTTGAGGATCCGGATACGACCATTGCCTGGCGTTTGAACCGGCTTATCATAAAAGACCTGTCGGATTTTATGAAAAGGCGCTCGGTGGATGCGTGGTTTGTGCTGGTTCCTCCCGTCCGGTGGCTTCGCGGATCTGACGAACCGGTCCGGGAGTCATTTAACCGATTTGCGCAGCGAGAGCAAATCAAAAGTATGGATCTCTATCCGGTGTTTAAACGCTATGCTGAAAATTACAAGCTGACGGATCTCTATATCGAAGGGGACTGGCATTGGTCGGAATTAGCGCAGAGCCTGATCGCGAAGGAATTAATTCAATGGGGAGCGCTTCAATGAGAAAAAGAACCGCTGTTGTAAATGCCTTCTGGGATCTATTTGTTGTTGCCGCTTTATGGGCCATTCTCACAGCCGGTCAGCCGCTCCTATCAGGCGCTGTGGAGAGCCTTTTTCATCAAAAGCCATGGGTTCACCGATTGCTGATGAGTGCGGTAACGCTTGTATTTTTCGGACTATGCGTCATGCGCTACGGGCGGCGGTCAGCGGGCCGTCCGTTGGAAGAAAGCCTGCTTGAAAAAAGCCTGAGGCGGCTCAAGCTGACGCCGCGAGGAACCGTTTGGCTGTTGTTTCTGATTTCCGCCGGTCTGGGGATCGTCGGCTCTGTCGTGCGGCATCGTGTGTTTCACACAAGTTTTGACATGGCCATATTCACCCAGGCTGTGTGGAATACGGTGCACGGAAATTTTTTGTTTTCCTCGATCAAGGGCGGTATCTGTCTGCTTGGGGACCACTTTAGCCCGGTACTTGCGTTGTTGGCCTTACCCTATGCCCTGTGGACAGATCCGGAATGCCTGCTTGTCATTCAGGCGGTCAGCTCGGCCGCATGTGTTTTCCCGATTTTTCTCCTGGCCAAGCGTCAGTATGAGCATGCGTGGATACCGGTATTATTTTGTGCGGCGTTTGTTTTGTACTTGCCCGCGCGCAATGCCGTCCGGTTTGATTTTCATCCCGAGGTGCTGGCGATGCCGCTCCTTTTATGGGCCTTCGACGCTATTGAAACCAGGAAATTGCGGTGGGCGTCAGCTATGCTCCTTTTATCGCTCGCGGTGAAGGAGAATGCTGCGCTGGTCACATTTGCGCTAGGGTTTTATGGCGCCGTGTTTAAAAAATACCGCCTGTTTGGCGCCGGCTGGATGGCCGTCTCAGCCCTTTATTTCTTTGCCGTGATCCGTTATGTGATTCCGTATTTTTCTGGCGAAGAGTATTTCTATCTGCGGGGGAATTATAATGCGTGGCAGGAAACCGGGGCTGCGTCATTGTTCCGGCATGTATTTCATGTGTCGTCGGCCGCTTATCTTATCAAGATTTTTGCGCCGCTCGCATTTCTTAGTTTCCTTGACGGGCCGACTTTCATGCTGACACTGCCGATGCTGGCGCAAAACTTAATTGCGCGCAACCCGATGGCCCGGTCGATTTTTTTTCAATACACGGCATTATTGACGCCGTTTGTTTTTATTTCGGCAATTTACGGCGGCCGCCGGATTTTAAATCATAAAATCGCAATCTATTACTTTGCCGTTATGGTTCTGCTGTTTGCCGGTGTCTCGGAATATTTTGTCATCGCGAACTATGCGGACAAAGCGACTCCTCACATGGGGATTGTGAAGCATGAGCTGAAGAGCATCCCGCCGGATGCTTCCGTCCGGACGCATGAATTTCTCGCCTCGCATCTGGCTCATCGAAAGCAAATTCATATCTATGAAAATAATCACCCGCGTGAAGGCGGTTCGGACAAGGCGCGCACGGCGGACTGCGTCGTGGTTGACAGGCTATTTCTCGGAGAGCGGGAAGATCAGGCCCTTCAAGAGCTGACACAGCAGGGATATCGAATCGTTAAGTCGAATGACGGATTAACGGTTTTAACGCGATAAACGGCAGGATGCGATGAAGTCTCCTTCAAACAGAGGGTTCGCCTTATTTTTTGGTTTGGCGGGACTGTTGTGCGCCGGTTATTTTTTTTGGCCGCCGGGCCGTGCTTTTTTAAGTCCGCCGATGTTCGCTGTCAATATGGGGGCGGTTCTGATGACCGGACTGTCCGCTTATTTGCCCCAACCCTTTCTTGCGGGAATTGGAAATGGGTTAAGCGGCGTTATGCGGCCGTTTTTTACCCAGAAAGTCTTATGGAAATGCGCGGTCGCGGGCGGGTGCTTCGTATTGCTCATTTGGATCAATGAGGCGGTTCTTCTTAATTTTTTTAATTCCGCGGATGAGCAATCGTGTTTTTTCCTGGCGCAATTACTGTCCCGCGGACGGTTTTTGGAAAACGTGCCGGCCTTCGGAGAATTCTTTCAAACGCCGCATATCGGCATGCTCGAGGGAAAATGGTTCAGTGTTTATCCGCCGGGATGGCCCTTAATCTGGGCGCTGTTTATAAAATTCGGTCTGAACTGGCATTGGCTCAACCCCTTGCTGGCCGCCGCGGCCGTCTATCTTTACGCCCAAGTCCTAGAACACTTATATGGAACGGTGACGGCCATTACGGCATGTTTGTTCCTGCTCGCCAGTCCTTTTTTCCTCTTTAACTCCGCCGCCTATTATTCTCACCCGTCATGTCTCTTATTTCATGTTATGACCGTTGTTTTCGCGCTTCGGTGGATCGAGACGCGGAAAAACAAATGGGGGATCTTGATCGGCCTGTGGGTGGGGTACGGTCTGGCAACGCGATATCTAACCATGGCGGCTTTATTT
>MHFC01000027.1:11390-12822 GCA_001804025.1 Omnitrophica bacterium GWA2_52_8
CTTATGCGGGCTCCAGGGTTTTTATAATCAGCAGGTAACAGGGCATTTCTTTGAATTTCCAAATCACTTCCTGCATGCGCATGAAAAGCTCGGGTTTATCGCCGGATACTCCCCATGGACTGCCGTACGTTATTTATTTCAACGCATTTTTTATCTCGTCGATTGGGCTCCGCCCTTGATTGTTTTTTTGTTCGGTGCTGGACTGATCAAACCGTCTGCCGATGCTTGGGACAGGTTTATAAAGTTCAGCGTTTGTTCTGTCCCATTGGCCTATGCGCTGTATTACTCATGGGGCGGAAATCAGTACGGCCCGCGGTATTACTATGAAGTTTATCCGCTCATGTGCGCCCTGGCGGCAACGCAGGTCGGCGTCTTCTGTCCGAAAAACGCAGGCCGCGGTGCGGGAATGCGTGTGCTAATCGTTGTGACAATATGTATTGGAGGCCTTTGGGCGTTGGGGTATCATGGCGCAAAGGTGCGCACCTTGACTCAGGAACGCAAGGCGGTCTATCAAAAGGCCGTTTCCGGTGCCGCCAAACCGGCCGTCATTTTGATGCGCGGGTATTTCGGCGACCGGCTGGTCATGTCGCAAGAGGACGCCGTCCGAAATGATCCGGACCTTTCCGGGCCGGTGCTTTACGCTCATGACCGCGGCGATCAAAATCGATCGTTGTGCGCGCAATACCCCGACCGGTTTTTTTATATGGCCACATATGACAGGACGATCAATCAACCGCAACTTGAGCCGTACCCGTGTCCTAAATAAGCATGCTTAAATTCAAATCCCATCAGCATCTCGGCTGTTTATTGGCGGTCTCATGCACCCTGTGCACAGGGCCCTTGGGGTGGTTAGCTCATGTCGCCTGGCTTGTCGTGGCCATTTATTGCGCCCTGGATATCCGTTACATGGTGGGGGCCATCTTTTTTTATTCGACTTTTTTTATCCCCATCGGTTTTGCACAGAACTTTATATTCTCCGTAAAACATTTTCATCTTATCATGGTGATCACGACGGTTATTCAGCTGGTCCGCGGAACATTTTGGGAGACACTTCAATCCGGCCTGAAAGGGGCATCTCGCTTTGCGGCCGTTATTCTTATCGTGGCCATTGCTCTGATGTCCAATTTGATGCACGTGCGCTCTATGAGCGCCGTCAGAATCGGCGCGAATCTAATGCTGACTTTTTGCAGCGTTGTTTTTTTGTTCGGTCTCATCGACGGGTATTTATACCGGTTAAAAATCGGAATCCTGAGTTATATTTACGGGTTTTCCGTACAGTCCGTGATTGGATATCTCAATGATTTTGCAGGAACCACTTTCCTGAAAATACAATTGATCCATAATGATCATTTGGGTGTTTTTTTCGCGATGACTTTTTTTCTATGCATTCCATTCGCGATGACTGAAAAATCGCGCATAAAACGGTGGTGTT
>MHFC01000027.1:12831-19827 GCA_001804025.1 Omnitrophica bacterium GWA2_52_8
TTGCGTCGGTCATTTTTGCCGGTTTGGCGTATACGTGCACCCGCACGGCGTGGGTGAGTGTGGTTGTGATCACGGCAGCAATGTATGTGGCGGTCCAATGTCTTGCGTCAAAAAGCCGTTATTTGAAAATATTTAATGTCCGGTTTTGGTTGCTGGGTTGTCTTATCGTGGCATTACTGGGGCATTTGCTGATCGCGACCAATTTTTTGGATTATGCGATCGAGAGGTGGAAAGGAATTCTTGCGCCGTTACATGCTTATTATTGGCAATATGCAATGTCCGACAACAATTTCGGTTTCTTCGGCATTTTTCGGCTGCAGCAGTTTTACTCCCTTAAAGCTATTTTAAAGAGTCATTTATTTTTTGGCGTCGGCTTTACAAATGAGGTTATCGGTTATCACAGCCTCTATTTTACGATTTTAGGGGCTTCTGGCATAACCGGAATGGCCGTCTTTGTTTCCTTTGTTTATAAGATCTTCCGCCAATATTCACGATCGATCGCTGAAACCCGCTCCTTTAAGACCCTCATCGTTAAAGTTGCCGTTTTGGCGTCTTTTGCTGTTTGGCTGCTTTGTTCTTTTATGCAAACGTTATTATTGCAGTATGCCGTTTGGACCAATGTGTTGATGGTCATTTATTTTGCCGTTCACACAAACAAGAAAATATCATTTCTTTCCTGGAAATCATGAACGTTCGGAATTTTGTGATAAAAATCTGTTCGAAACGGGCCCTTTACGGCGCGCTCATTTTGCTGATTGTCATTACATGCGCCGTTACCATCCGGCGCACGGCCAAAGGGTCTAATGATTTCGATACATTTTATGCGGCCGGGCGGGCCGTACTCAGCGGCAGGGGTATTTACTACACCGGGGACTTTTATCAAAACGCCGGCGGTCTGAGCCCGTTTCTTTACCCGCCGTTTGCCGCATGTTTCTTCGCCCTTTGGGCATTCCTGCCGAAGTTGCTGGCCGCCGCCTGTTGGAACATCTTCAGTATTCTGTTGTTTTTGCTTGGCATCCGGTTGATGCATCAGCGATGGCTTAAAGCAAGTCTGCCGCGAAGTCCGAATGAATGGACATCCCCTCAATGGCGCGCGTTTTTTTTATGCGCTGTGATGGGTTTGGTTTTGCTTATGGATAACCTCACCATGGCGCAAATGAACATTACGGTCTTTTTTGTGACCCTCGCATCGTTTCTTTTATGGCGCAAAGGGTGTCATGTGTGGAGCGGGATCGTGCTCAGTGCGGCGATGATGCTCAAGGTTGTTCCCGCGCTTTTCATTTTTTTCTATGCGGTGAAACGACAATGGCGGGTGTTGTGGGGGTGTTTTGCGGGCCTCGTCATATTCGGGCTGGTTGTGACGGCGCTTGTTTTTGGTCTTGATAAAACCCGGCTCTACTACCGTCAATGGCTCGGGCGCACCGTCAAACCCATGGTCATACAGTTTTATTCGGAAGTTCCAAAAAAAATGCGGCACCCGCTGCAGAAAAGTGTTGCGGAAATCAAATACAGCCGGCTCGCCGATTTACTGAACAAGCAAAACCAATCCCTTCCGGCCGTTCTTTCACGGTTGTTTCTCAAAGACCGGAATCAGTATGCGCGGGATACCGCGTTTCCGATTTATGCCGCCAGAAAGTATGAAAAAATGCCGGTTCTGTTCGGCGGATTGCCATACGGCGCACTGCAGCTCGCCATTCGATTAGTTCAAGCGTTATTGCTATTACTGATGCTGTCCGGAATAAGCCGAGCCTCGGACGGAAGCGTTTCCGGTCGGATTGCATGGGAATGGTGTTTTGTTTTTCTCAGCATTCCTTTTTTCTCTCCTTTTTTTCGAAGCCATCAGTTTGTATTTTTGATGGCCCCGTATTTATTAACGCTGCGTGACACGCGGTTTTTCAGATACTTTCTTATCGTTCTTTTGGTCTACTGCATGCAAATGCTGCCATACGGCAAAGCGGCGGGGTTCGGATTGTGGGCAAACATGCTATTGTGGCTGCATGTTTTTTTACGGTTGTCAAAAAAAGGCGAGCTCGCATGAATTCTCTTTTGCCGGTGCGGATCATTGTCCTCAATTACAACGGCGAAGAGTTGCTGCCAAAGTGCCTTCCAAGCATTGTGGATGCCGCGCGTCATTATCCGCCGGCCGCTTCCGTGACCGTGTTAGACAACGGAAGTACGGATCAAGGACTGCGGTATGTTGGGGAGATGTTTCCGGAGGTTGATATCTATCGGGCGCCGCACAATCATTATCTTTGTTCTTATAATGAATATTTAAAAAAAATAACCGAGCCGGTGTGCATCTTTCTGAATAATGATATCCGGGTCGATCCCGGATTCATTGCGCCTCTGGTCGAAAAATTTAACCAAGATCCGCAAACTTTCATGGTGGCGCCTCGGGTCATGGATTTTGACGGGCTCGCGATTCAGGCGGGGCCGTCGAAATGGGGCATGCGCTACGGCCTTTTCTGGTGTTCGGCCCGGTATCCGGGCTATGAGGAGGATGCGATCAACAGCTCCTCGACGGTATCTTCCGGATTCGGCGCATTCAGCCGGAAAAAGTTTTTGGAATTGGGGGGATACGACCCGATTTTTTTACCCGGGATCTTTGAAGACGTCGACTTGTGTTTCCGGGCTCAGAAGCAAGGCGACTCCTGTTATTATGCCGCGCAAAGTATCGTCTATCACATGGGGCAGGCAAGTTTTAAAAAAAAATTCGGCAGCGAAGGAATCAAGCGGCTGGCAGCGCGGAACAACTTCCTTTTCATGCGGAAAAATATGCGGGGGATTTATTTTTTTGTGACGCAATGCTTATTTGTGCCGCTGCGCATTGCGTTATCGCTCATGAAAGGCGATGGGAGCTTGTTGCGGGGTTTTTTTGATGCCTTCTTTAAACGTAAGGTTCTATCGGATAGCGGGGAGTTCTAATGAACGTTGAATTAATCGCGCGTTGGCTGGATCGGATCGTATTTATTTCGCTTTTGGGGTTTTGGTGCGCTCTCGGATTTTCCAATGCGCTTGTGGAAATTACGTTCATGGCGGCGCTCCTATCCTGGGCAGCGGGCCGTTTTTTGCGGAAGGATTATCGACTGTATATTCCGGGTGCGATATTTTTCCCGCTCGCGCTCTATATTGCGCTTGTGTCGAGTTCTGCGGTCTGGTCGGAGTATCCCGCCCAAAGCGTGCGCGGTGCCGTCAAAGTGCTGCAGCATTTCTTTCTTTTTTGGATTTCCGCAGAAGCTTTTCGCGTGAAGGAGCGGCGGGATATGTTTGAAAAAGTTTTCCTGGCTTTTTTTGTGGTCTTACTCATCGACGGCTATTTTCAATTAATTTCGGGCGTTGACCTGATCCGGCATTTTAAAGCGGCGCATTCAAGCGCAGGCTACCGTGTTTCGGCATCATTTAAAAGCTATGGGCTGCTTGCGGCGTATTTGATTTGTACCGTTCCTCTCCTGGCGGTCATCCTGCTTGAAGCGAGCCAAAAAAAAGGGACCGCTCTCAATCGATTGATTTGCGGGGCCGTTCTGGCGGGCGCGGTCGGATTATTGGTTTTGACGCGATCGAGGGGCGGTGTCATCGCTTTTTTTGCCGGCGTTATTCTTTATCTGGTGCTGCGGCGCAAGTGGAAAGCGATCGCATTCGGAATCATCGCGGCCGCATTCCTAGCGCTCGCTGTGCCGCGGACGATGCTGATCCATAAGAATTTGGAAGGCGGGGAGCAATCGCTTATCGAACGGTATTATTTATGGGACCGTGCGATGAATGTGATCAAAGCCAAACCTGTTCAGGGAACGGGAATTAATACTTATGTCACGGCCCATGAGAAGTATGATACGACCCAAAATTGGCGGGTCCGTGATTATTATGCCCATAACGGATACCTTCAGATAGCCGCTGAAACAGGTGTCCCGTCGCTCTTGCTGCTGCTTTTTTATATTTTTATTTTTTTCCGCGGGCTATGGAAATCAGGAAATCGCCTCTTGGCAAATAGGAACCGTGCAAAAACGGTCGGGATTGCGTTTGGATTGGTTAATTTTCTTTTTTTTGCGCTGATTGATACCGTCTTTCATAACCCGCAAGCCGTCATGGTCTTTTGGTTTTTGTCCGGGCTGGCGCTTGCTTATGCCGGTGTTGTCCGGGACGCCTCCGTCGCGGGCGATTCCTGGTGTTGGAAATGAGCATGAAAAAAACTGATGATAACCCGGTACGGTGTAAATCGGTTCTGTTTTTCAATTTGATCACGGCATTGACGGCAGCAGTCCTTTCCATCGCAGCCGGAGAGCTGGTTCTTCATGTTTTTGTCCCCGGCCCTGAAACACCGCGGGCTTTTGCGCATCAGCTAAGCACTAACCCCATCCTCATCTATGAACCGTCGCCTTCGGCGGTGGTGATGCAGGCGTTTGAAATGGCGGATGGCGGCACCCTTGATATCGAACACCGGATCAACCGGGACGGGTTTCGGGACCGCAATTACGATGAAAATAAAATCAGCGGCGCGGAACATCGAATTGCGTTTCTCGGCGATTCCGTCGTTTACGGCTACGAATTACAGCACGATCAAACAATTCCCAAACAGCTTGAACAAATGTGGGCCAAACAGCCCCGCCGTATTGAAGTCCTGAATTTCGGTGTCTCGGGTTACGACACGGAACAACAAATAGAATTTTTAAAGTCCAAAGCCCTGCTTTTTCATCCCGATACCGTGATTTTGGGTTATACGCTTAACGACAGCCGCTATGCGTCCTGGGAACTTGATATTTTGCGCAATAACTGGCACGCGATGATGAAAACAAAAAGCCGGTCGGTAACGCAAACTCTTTTACAAAATGCGTTCCGGCACTCGAGAATCTTGTGGCTACTGGACAAGCATTTGTTGATTCGAAAAAAAATAGAAATCCTGCAAGGCGGGAAAATATTATTTGATTATATGGCAGAAAAATATGAGGCGAGCCGGGATTCTGATGACAGTGATTATCGGCGGCTGCGAACTGCGATTATCGCGGAAGGTGAAAAAATCGGCTCCTCTGAAGCGGAGCTGAATTATTTTCTGGAAGGAACCGGCTTGAATTATCAGAGCCCGATTTATGCCTCGCATTGGAATGTCACCGAGGCCTCATTCGAGAAACTGCGTGGATTGTCCGATGAGCATGGTTTTAAAGTCATTATTGTGATTTGGCCGCTCATGCACGCGATGGATCACTATGCATTAGGGCCGTTGCATGATTTTTTGAATGAAAGGTTGAACCGTTTTGGATTCTCCGTGATCGATCTTAAGGATTATTGCCGCGATCTGATTACCGAACATGGACGCTCGCAGATTACTTGGGACGGCATTCATTTTACTCCAATGGGAGCCTATCTGGCTGCCGAATACCTAAGAGAAGCAATCAAGCCTCTTTTACCGGATCGGGCAACAGATTGAAAATGACGCGTATTCAATTGTCCAATCGCCCCAAAGGCTGAGATTCCTATTTTGGCCTCAAACCACCCCTTGACCGCTTCTCTTAAAATAGGTATTCTTATCGCTTCCAACGCAAGCCTGCAAATTTAATAGTCGTTTTATAACTCTATATGGCTGTGTAAGTTATGAAAATTCTAGGCATTTCGGCTTTTTATCACGATTCGGCCGCTGCTTTGATCGATGACGGACAAATAGTCGCGGCGGCTCAGGAAGAGCGGTTTACTCGCAAAAAGCACGACTCTTCTTTTCCGGAGAAGGCGATCGATTTTTGCCTGAGTTACGCGGGGATGTCAAAACAGGACATCGATTATGTAGCTTTTTATGAAAAACCATTTGTGAAATTCGAACGTCTCCTGGAGACTTACCTCACATTTTCACCTGCCGGAATCCGCTCATTTATCACGGCTATGCCCGTATGGATCAAAGAAAAACTCTGGATTAAGTCGCTGATTCAGGAAAAGTTAAATTTCGAAAATAAAATTATTTTCCCGGAACATCATGAATCGCATGCCGCCGCGGCTTTCTTCCCCTCGCCGTACGACGAGGCGGCAATTATTACCGCCGATGGCGTGGGCGAATGGGCCACTTGCAGTTATGGCGTAGGGGAAGGGAATAAAATCAGGCTTATTTCGGAGATCAAGTTTCCCCATTCATTGGGCCTTCTGTATTCAGCCTTCACGTACTACGCCGGGTTTAAAGTCAATTCCGGTGAATACAAACTTATGGGATTGGCGCCTTACGGAGAACCGAAATATAAAAGTGTGATATTGCAGCATCTCGTTGACGTTAAGGCTGACGGCTCTTTTCGTCTGAATATGAAATATTTTAACTATTGCGCGGGACTTACGATGACCAATCGTAAGTTTCATAAATTGTTCGGCGGCGATCCTCGAAAGCCGGAAACCAAAATTACTCAACGTGATATGGATTTAGCGAAATCGATTCAGGAAGTTACTGAGGAAATCATGCTGAAAATTGCAAGTCACGTCTATAAGGAAACAGGCAAAGAAAATCTCTGTCTGTCCGGAGGGGTTGCTTTAAATTGTGTCGCGAACGGAAGAATCTTAAGAGAAGGGCCGTTTAAGCAGATATGGATTCAGCCGGCCGCGGGGGATGCGGGAAGTGCTCTTGGTGCGGCGCTCATGACCTGGTATCAATATCTGGGCAATCCCAGGTCAACTCTCGCGTCAGCGGATATGATGAAGGGTTCCTATTTGGGTCCGGAATATAATTCCGGCGAAATCGGTTCTTACCTGCAATCCGAGAATGCGCCGTATGAATTCTTGCTGGACGAGCAAATTCCCGAAAGAATCGCCTCTCTCATCGCTCAGGAAAAAGTTATCGGCTGGTTCAGCGGCAGGATGGAATTCGGCCCGCGCGCTTTGGGAGGGCGGTCGATTATCGGAGATGCGCGGTCGCCAAAAATGCAGGAAATCATGAATTTAAAAATCAAGTTCCGGGAAAGTTTCCGGCCCTTCGCGCCTTCGGTTTTAAAAGAAAAAAGCAGCGAGTATTTTGAGTTGGATCAGGATAGTCCT
>MHFC01000028.1 GCA_001804025.1 Omnitrophica bacterium GWA2_52_8
GACGGCTTTTGAGAGCATCACGACCGATAAAATTCGTTCCGGAGTCGAGCGCTCCACCCGGTAGGAAAAGAACTGGTCACTATGGCACGACGTACAGATGCCTGAGTCAAAAACAGCGGTTTCAGGCACCCCTTCACGCTTCAGAATCGAGGCCGCTTCCCGGGCCAAATCTACCGTTCCCCGGCTATTGTCAGTCTTTTTGCAGCAATAAGTTAGCGGGAAAAAAGCTTCGAATTCCGGCCCCACCTCATAGCAGCAGCCCCGGATTGCGGGGCCAATCGCCACGCGAACCTGGCTGGGAGCCACGGCAAAGTCGCGCTCCAGCATGATGACAGCCTCCTCGATAATCCCGGCATCCAGGCCGCGCCAACCGGCATGCACCACCCCAATCACAGGCACACCGGCAGCCGCCTCAAAAAACAGCGGCAAGCAGTCGGCCGTACGAATGCCCAGGACAATCCCCGCTTCGGCCGTGAACAGGCCGTCCGCCTCCGTCTCAGGCGCTGGCAAAGAGGCGGAGGTGACGGTTAAAATCCGGCTGCCGTGAACCTGTTTCACTTGAACAAAAACGTTGCCATGAAAACCAGCTGCGTCTAAGAAATCAGAGTAGCGGGATTGAGGATACTCACGGCCTGAGCAGGCCGCCTGCACTTTGGAAGAAAAAACAGGCCAGCGGTAAACCCCGGCCTGTCCGGGAAGAAGCTGCATGGTACTCCGCGGCTAAAAAATCAGGGGCGTTGATAAACGGCGTCGGGCGGTTCTTGAAAAAACTTTTCCTCCGTCAAGAGTTTCTCAACGCTTTTCATGGCGGGCTCGGCATGAAAGCGTTTGCGAATGGCACCCTGATTGAGATAGTTGTTCAAGGCCACAAAAATCATACCTTGATCAAGCGACAGATATTTCCGCGCAACCAGACCTGTCTCCACCGTCACCGCGTCGTAAAATCCGTAATCTCCGTAAATATCGTAGAGTTCAAGAAGCTTGCGTAGATTTTTAATGACGGACTTGGGTGCATATTCCAACGCCAGCACGCTGGCATGCGGCGTCACCACGCCGGGCTTGTAGCCTTTGGAACCAAAGGGCGCTGCGCCAAACTCCGAGTAACCGCCTTCGGGCACCGACGACGGGCTCATCCCCCAGACCGGCTGTTTGAGTTCCTTGAGCGCATAGCGGATTTGACCCTGCACGTGGCGCTTGTTGTTCAAGCCCAACCCTTGCGGCGCCAATTCTTTTTCATTCAAAATCAACGTGGGCATCAAGGCTTCAAAAGCCGAACCACCCCAGCTCGGAAGGTATTTCAAATTCTTCCACCGATAATAGCCGCCCATGTACGTGTGATCCAGCGTGGTGCGCGGCACGCGCGCCAGCGGCTTCATCTGCTGCCAGCCGAATTCGGCGGGAAACGTACGGATCATGCCCTCAAACCAGTGTTCTTCAGGAACTTCGCCCCGCGCAATCGCGATATAGCTGGACGCCCGAGGCTCCGTATAGAAAACGCCGTAGTGATAATCGGATGCCACCTGCAGATTTTCATAAAAACCGTGGAACATCTGCATCTCAACGGGATCATAGAAAAAGTTGAAATTGCCGCGTTTGATCAGGCGTTCAGCCTGCTCGCTAAGCTCTTCGGGAAAAGCATTTTTGGCCACATACATGCCAGCTACCAGCCAGCCGCTGTCAACCAGTGACACAAAGTAGCTCGTGCGTTCCGCGGTCGTGGTGTCGTAGTAGTTGTACGGAAAGCCGCTCTCGTGATACTCCAGTTTCTCAAGCGTCGTGAATGTCTGCTGAATTCTTCTCACCGTTTCTTCGCGCGTGATAAACCCCAGGTCATAGCCCGAAACCAGGCACATGAGATACACGCCGATATTGGTGACGTTGGTGTAATCGCCGATCCATGCTTTGTCATCGAGAGCTTCTTTTTCTCCGACCTGAATCGTATCCAGCGGCAATCCGTGTTCTTTATCCACGATTTCATCAAAAAACTTCCAGGTATCGCGCGCGATTTCCTGCAAAAAGGTACGGTCGTCCGCCGGGAACTCTTTCTTGATTACCGTGTGCGTGGCAAAACCGCCCAGGCGCTTCACGAGAAATTGCTGAAACTCCAGCCCTTCAAGCCGCGTCTCGGTTTTTTCTCTCTTGCGCGGCGGAAAATCCACCGGTGTCGGGCCGGGATTATCCGTATGCACAAAACGGATATTATCCAGATAGATCACACCCGTTTTCGCAGACACCATGCGGTCTTGAAAGACAATAACCAACTCATCCAGATCGCGCCGCGCAATCGCGGGATTTTTCCAGGCCTCAGGATCGCCAAAATCCATCAAGCCCGTCATTTTGTTCAGCGGAATCTTCACCGTTTCCCACTGCCCCGTCACGGGCACTTTAAACGAGCCCTTGATTTTCTCAACCGCACTCGGATCCACGGGCTGAGCCGACGCTTTTTCTTCCGGCGTACGATGATCAGGTTTGGGCTTTTTGATCTCCACTTTAAAAATAGTGGTGAAGCCCTTGGCCTCATCCCCCTTCACGTCAAAGTAAAGATGATCATAAGGCGTGGCATCCAGCCCCATTAGCTTTGTCCAAAAGCCATTTTGCGAAGGAACTTCCGATTCCACACTGTAGGTGAGCCTTAAAACTTTGGCGGGCTTGCCGTCCGGCCCCGGCACCTCCACTAAATCCGCATCCGTGTAGGAATTGTTTTCGTCGGTGGTGTCCATATTCCAGGAACCGCTCTCCCCGCCGAGTTTGTTCATGAGGTCTTCGCCTTCAAAGTCAGCGACAACGGCATCCGGCGATGGCGCTTGCACCGCCAACTGACGTTCCTCGGCGGCCTGAACAGGCATCAACAGAACCGGGGAAATAAAAAGAAGCAGGCCGGCGACAGCCCTTTTAATAGAAAGCATCATGGGAAAAAACCCCTTGGTTGTTTAAAAATCTAATGGAATGCCAGGCGGGAGTATTATAGGTAAGCTTGAAGCTTTTGCCAAGTTTGACGACCGGCAATGCCGTCGGCAGGAAGTCTCTTTGCTTTCTGAAATCTCTTCAGCGCTCGAAGAGTTGCCGTGCCAACTACACCATCGACGCGACCCCGGTAAAACCCTGCGCGCTTCAATGCAGTCTGCAGTAGCCGCCGCTTTTCAACCGACGCGGCCGATTTGATCGTGCGCTTCGGTTTAAAGAAAGACGTGCCGAACTCAAAATCCACCAGCGTTTTCAAATCGCGCCAAAGCGCATGGCTGCCCATCAGGGCCACCAGCACACTGCGGTTGCGAACACCGATACGGCCGACGAAACAATGGCGCGCGGCCCTTGTCCAACCTGTTTTTCCGATCACCGGACGGGGATCACGCCACAACATTTTATTATGATTCCGGAGATAAATGCGGCGCCCTGCAAGACTGTGAATATTCATCGTGCGAACCTTCATCGTTTCCACAAGAAACGGATAGCGCTGCATGTAGCGCATAATTATTGCAAGGTCATAAGCCGTGGAATATTGATTGGAAGCCGGCAGCCCGCTGGAACGTACAAAGTGCGATCCCCGGCAGCCAATTTCGCGCGCCTTTTTATTCATCATCGCGGCAAACTTCGGCATGGACCCCGCAACCGCCACAGCCAGAACTTCCGCGGCATCATTCGCTGATTTAATCAGCGTCGCACGGATTAAATCGCGCGAATAAAAGCGCTCCCCCGCGAACACCTGCATTTTGGACGGTTCGACATGTTGCGCAAACCGCTGAATGGTTACAATTTTATCCAAACCAAAATGTTCGTAGGCCACGATCGCCGTAAGCACCTTCGTGGTACTGGCCGGCTGGCGTCGCAAATACGGAGTTTTTGAATAAACGACACGGTTCGTGACAGGATCCAAAAGAAGTGCGGAGGGTGCTGAAATTCTTAAGAAAGGCTGCGCCAGCGCAGACGGAGGCGCTGTAATCCCAGAAAAAACAATAATAAAACTTGCGGAAACTGCCAGAATTTTACTGTGAAGTTTCATCAAAAAAACTCCTGCGGTAGGTTAAAAAAACTTCTCAAACACCAACGTGATTATCGGCCGTATTTTTTTCAAACTTAACCTGCTTCGAACCCAGAGGTTAGCATAAAAACGAGGTATTCTAGCGTAAAAAAAATAAATGCAAAGAAAAACAAACGGAAAAGATGGCTGGCATTACGCTTACGGCAAGTCAGGACAAGAGTTCCCTGTATACAGGGGCAGGAATTTAGGTATAATACCGCCCTTCCTCATGACTTTCCTGGTGGCCATAGCTCAATTTGGTTAGAGCACAAGATTGTGGATCTTGGGGTTGCGGGTTCAATTCCCGTTGGCCACCCCAGTTGTTACCTGCCCGCGAACCGGGGCACACCCGGTTCCACAGGCAGTTTCGGATTCAAGCACGATACGAGCGGCATCAATATGAGATGCCGCTCCTTCTTTTCCATTTTTGGAAGGTTTGATTTTCTTTGATTTGTTTAATGATTTACCGTACTGCACTGCGAGTTCCTGGAGACATTCATTCCAGGTTTCAGCGTTTGATCCTCCTATGAACGGCCTTCCGAACAGCCCCACATCCAACCGTCCAATTCCCTTTTTCTTATCAATCATATGGCATACAACGTAATTGATGAACCGAGGCAAAAACATTTTTATTCTTTCGGGCTTATCCTGATTGAGTCGGTACAAGTCATTAAACAGATTTAAAGTTTGAATCTGCTCATGTGCCGCTCCTGCCTGAACTTTTTCAGCCCGGATTTCCTGCTCGATCCTTTTTTCTTCTACAGCAAGCTCTTTTTCCTGCTGGTCTAAAGATTCAAGCCTGCTTTTTACCGCCTCCAGTCCTCCCACACCTTTTTTGGCAAGAATATCCACAATATTGGATATTTGACTTCGAATATCTTTCAACCGGTCCTTAACCTGCTCCGAATCTTTTTGTAACGCTCCGACCCGGGTCGAAGTCGCTTCATTGGCGCGCTTGACCACCCGCTCAATAGTTGAAGCATCCAAACGCAGGTTTCTAAGAAATTCAATGATCGCTTTATCAATGGCTTCCGCAGGTAAATACATTTCTTCGCAGTCGATGCCTTCCGTCTTGTCGGCTTTGGTGCAAAGGTAATAAGGATAATAGCGGCCATGGCGGCCTGTACCGGGGCGTGGAAACATGCTTGAATGACAGCGATGGCACTTGAGAAGTCCCTGAAACAAGTAAATGTAATTTTGCATCATGCGGTTTGGGCTATGATTGGAGCGGCGATTTTTGTGGAGAATTTTTTGAATTTTTTCTTGGGTCGATAGGGATCGGATCGCCGGCCAATTGCCATCAAGAATCTTTCCGTCATACTCCTGACGCGCTGTGTAGCGAATATTCTGGAGGATACGAGAAACCTGCGGCTTCGAGTATGTTTTCCCCCTCGGAGTTTTATATCCCTTTTTATGCAATTCCTGAACGACACGATCCACACTCTGGCGCAGCAGATAGAGCTTGTCGATGATCTCAATATGCTTTTTGTAAACCGGATCAAGCACGAAAATACCTTTCTTTTCGTTTTCGCCTTGTACGGCCTGATAGCCGACAGGCGGGCTGCCAAGCGGCCGCCCCTGAGTCGCATGTCGTCTTGCCGTTTCAATGCTGTACTGCGCAATCCTTTCCGCCTGCCACTGCGCCAGATTCGCGTGATTCCGCATAATCATCTGGCCGTCGGGAGTTGAGGTATCAATGTCCAGATCCAGACAGACCATCGCCACCTGGCTTTGGTTAAATTCCGCTGAAATTTCGATATAGTCCTTTACGTTTCTCGCAATCCGGTCCAGCTTCGTCACAATCACCACATCAACCATCCGCATTTTTGCAAGCTCAAGCGCTTTGGCCAAACCCTGACGGCCTTCCCGCTTTGTCGCAGTGCGTCCGCGTTTCTTGCCATGCTTATCTTCATTTTCAACATAGAGATCAACAAGCTTCCAATCCTGGGGAGCATTGATACTTGATTTCGCCCTGACCCAATTCGTAATAACTTCTTTTTGATGCTCCAAAGACTCCCCAAGCCTTGCCTGTTTATCCGTAGAAACGCGGACAATTCCAAACACTCGCACTGTTTTTAAATCCCTGAAGTGGTAAATCGTCGTAACGCTATTCCACTTTCTTGATTTCTTCGCCATTTTGTCTTCTCCTAATGATTCGCTTAGGTAACACTATATCGTTTTTATCCCTTGCCCACAACAGAAAACCCCAGCCGCTTTTTTTCGTCTTTCGGCACGGGCAAACGCTTCGCCGCCTCATCCAAACAGGTCTCGGCCCAAAGGAGCCCTAAAATATCAATCAGTTCATCCATTCGATCATCATCTGACATCTGCGTATAAGGGTTGGCTGGGTTCTCTTTCAGATCAGGGTAAGCATCAAGAGGCACAATTCTTACTTCAAAGCGCAGTGATTTGGAATTGACCCGCTGGTTCGTTTTTGATTTTTTCCCGTTTGAAATTATTTCCAAGCGTTACACCTCCTTGTTTCATTGGTTAGTCTCCATCTAATTTTTTAGATCCGGCAGACAGCGTCTGCCTAATTCACTTCGGATTCGCATCCTCATCCTTAAACCGAAGATATTCCTGTTCGCCTTCATGGATATCAGTGAGTCCATCATCGCCATCCATCGCTTCGATTTCAGGGACATTGAAATGGGCGCCGCCTTGATACTCGCGGCCGAACTCAATCACATGACCTTTTGGATTTTCAAATTTCAATTCCCATTCCATCCGTATAAAATCATCCATCGTAGCGAAGTAGATGCGTTCCCAGCCTTCCGCCTGCTTCTTGAGCCACAGTCTGTCCGTTTCACTTCCTGCGATGTAGAGAATCACGGCTTCAGGGTAGTGTGTGCTGCAAGTTTCCAAAAAGATGCGCTCATAAGCGAGTTTATTCTTAAGCGTTTTTTCCACTTCAATCACATACTGGATGCCATATTGCGTTACAATTCCATCCGGAACTTTCTTGCGGACATTCTTTTTCTTTAACACTCTTTCCGGTATCCAGCCGGCAATCCCGAGACACTTTTCAAAAGTGATCCGCACATCCGTTACCCACTCGTCATGCTCAAAGCTCAGGTGATTGATTTTTTTAACAGCCCGGAGGCCGTCGGAGAGTTTGTGCTTTTTTAAGAGCTTCACACCTTTCGGAGTGACGATATAGAACCTTTTGCCGGTAACCTTAAGCACCACCACGCTCAAATAACCCGCTTCCACCAGTTCACACACCCGGGTCATGGGTCTATGAAAAACATCTCCACTTTCCGGAAAAAACATCTTTGCAATCTGGAGCAGAGTCATAAACTTTTGCTGCAAACATACCCACAAAATCAAAAGATCTCTTTTGGTAATAATCACGAAAACGACTCCTTTCCGCCGCTTGCCGAAGCACCGTTCAAGCTCCCGACCACAGTACCAACTCACTATGTTGCGGGACTGTGGTCGGGAGCGCGTCTTCAATCGCGAAGGCAAGCGGCGCAATAACTTACGATAACGTGGGGAGCGTAGACAACTTCGCCCCTCCTCTTCTCCCCAGTGTGACGGCGATACTCTATAAAATGAGCATCCCCCGGCCGGTCGTACCGGAACAAACAGTCCTCTCAAAGTCTTGGGCAAAATCAGCGGCTCCTGCCCTAGGAAGGTGTACTTTTCTGACAAAAAATCAGATAAGCACCTCTCCATAGTATTGGGCCAAAACGCCCTATTTCGGAATAGGTCTTCACAGATTCAGCAATTTTTTCAACTGTCCCTCCATAGTATTGGGCAGATTATGTTTCGCTTGTTTTTGATAAAAGAATTGAGCTGGAGGTTAATGGAGATTTATTTTGAGGGGTACTTCGGAAGGACTTTCAGACGGATGCGGGAAAAACTTTCCCGGCAAGATCAGAAAAGTTATACGGCGAGCGTTTAAACTAGAAGAAAATGTACACCGACCTGGGAATAGCGATTTATTTCTGAGGAATACGAGCCACTTGAAAATAAGTTCACGTTTAAGTTCAGAAAAGTAATGGTAAAAACTGCTCAGAAAGTGTCTCTCTGAAAATTTATTTTCTAGGCGGGTAAGAGCCCGGGGAAGGGAAGGACTGATTTACGAGTAAGTGCTCGCTTGGGAATTGAATTTTTTGGATAGCGTCTAGTGGAGCCAGTGATGGTATCCCCGTGGTATCCCAAATCGTATTTAGCTAACGTGTCCTCTTGGGACGGGGTCCGGTGTAATTAAGCTCCAACAGTACCTGTCTTGACTTTTCCAGCTCGTTTGTAATTGGCAATAATCACTCCGACTGGCGTAACCAAACTCTCTGTTAAGTTAAAGGCTGCCGGAATTGTGCCG
>MHFC01000029.1:0-8435 GCA_001804025.1 Omnitrophica bacterium GWA2_52_8
CGCTGCCGCCGCCCTTATCATTAAACCAGACCTCCCCGCTATCAAGGCCGATACGAACATCAAGGGTGTCTTGATCGAGTGCTTTGTCCTTCTTATATTGTGCCAATGTTGCGGCAAATTTCTGTCCGGCATGGACGGCTTTTTCAGGGTCCCGGAAAAGATATACGGACCCTTCCCCCGCCCGGCTAAGCAGCTGTCCTCCGCCTGCGTTCATTTCATGGTCTGCATGCTTCCAAAAATCCTGAAAGATCGCAGATGGATTGTCCAACGAATCAGACGCGCCCGAAAGATTGCTCCGAATCACAGCTAAATCCACCAGCGTAACCTTACGTACAGGTTTCCCGCCGTCCCTCGTCTTTTCGAAACTCCCAGGACGGGTTTTGGCGCTCAATCCGCGTTCCCGTGTTTCCCCCGCTCTCCATGCGGCCTGGACTTCAAGCAAGACAAAACCGGCAAGCCCCGCTCCCATCAATTTTAGCGCATAAAGATTCCAGTTGAAAGGGGTGCGCCGCCCAAAAAAACGGCTTACGGCATATTGCTCTCCGGCCAGAGCCGTAATTCCTGACAGAAGTGCCATGACAGTAAACAGAATTTTTCCCCGGACATTGCGCAATCCGGTCAAAAAAGTCATGAAATAACCGAGCGCCGCCCAAACCGCAATTTGCAACCATAGCACTGGATGCCGGAACCAGTAAACTGAAAAAGTTTTCAGTTTATCGAGACCGAGACGCAGCATTGGCTGGCTCTGATTTTGCTGCAGCCATTGAAATGAAAAAAGGTTCGCCGGCGGTAACTTTTTTTCAAAAAAGAAAAACCCGGCGTGCCCGGCATAAAGATTGCCCATCATATCACGGTTAATCAGGATGGCGCACATCAGACTTACAAAACAGGCGCCTCCGGCATAAATTGCTGCAGATTTTTTGTCTCCGAAGAGCGGCCATAAGAACAAGGGTAAAAACTCCATGGCCAGCGGTTTTCCGAGAAAAGGCGCCGCCGCTAAATAGGGCGTGAAAAAGACCAGCAGAATCGCTTCCGGTTCCGTCTGCATCCTCCCGAAAAGAATCTGAACGGCCATGAGCACAATCAGCACAAGCGCGAGAACCGCGAATGAATGATAAGCAATCGTCAATAAAAAAAGACTTCCGAGAACCGCCCATGCCGCAAGCTGATTAAAAAATGACATGAGGAATATTGCCGCCGCCATCGCATAAATCCACACGGCCGTGAAAAATGGGAAGACTCCCAGCACAAGAAGAGCCAGCAAGCCCAGTCCCAGAGATTGAACGATTTTAAAAAACATGAACCGTGTCAAGCAAGGTTACACACCATTCTCTTTCGCTCTATTTCTGCTTTCTGCCATTGAAATGAATCCCCCATCGCTTCAGTCTGGATGACGCAGTAGGTTCTGTTAATTTTTCAAACCCCTCTCCTTCCCCCGTCCGCCGGAGGACGGATCCGCCACTGGCGGAAAATGGGAGAGGGAGAAATACAAATCAAATGTCAACAGAACCCAGTCATCCGCCGTTTGCGACATATCTTCATCCAACCGGCTGCGGACGATGCCTCCGCAGAAAAAAAAGGAGCATGGCAGCCTATGCGGCAGCCATGCTCCCGAAAAACTTTCCGATTACGCCAGCTGAACCTGAATGCCGCCTTCCGGAAGCGGAATATCGACCGGAATGAAGAAAGTTGCCGTATGAAGCACCCCGCCCGCGGTATAGACAAGGGCATTCCATGTGCCTTCACCGAGGCCAAAAACACCGCCGCGCCCGTCATCATGGTATTTGCTCACCTGGTTAAAAATATCCGTCCATCCGAACAAGACGTTTTTTAAACCAAAAAGAAGCTTCGACCCCGTCTTATCCGCATAGGTTTCTTCGCTTGTCCACGGACTTGCATCGGCAAACGCCGGCCCCTGAATCGCCACCACCGACAGCATCAGGATGACAGCCCAAAGTGTTATTTTTTTCATCGCTTCCTCCCCTGTTTCTCATTGATTATACGTAGTATTGACAAATCCATGTGTCAACAGTCATCTAAATATCGGCAGAGGGTCTCTTGTTCCTTAGAGACTATTCTTTATCCGGGAACATGTGCTAGGCCACCGATACGCCGCAATAAAAACCCTTATTCCCAAGGAACTGCGTCTTTCGGATGCTCGGTAAAATGCTGGGAGGCAAATACCGATTTAGCTTCGGGTTGCGGTTCGCTTTTTTCCGCGGGAGCTTCCGAAGTTTGCGCCTGCTCGACAACGGTCACAACAGGCTCATCCGGCACCGGTTCTTCGGCAACCGGTGCCGGCCCGCCTTTTTCTTTGAAAATACCCCAGCGCCGTCGCACTTGATGACAATGAACACATTCAAAAGTGATCGCGGTGAATGCCTGGTAAGAAACTTCATAGTCCTGTTTTGCAGACCCGTTCTTCAGGCGTCCCAGCGCTTCGCGGATTTTTTCCATGGCCTGCAGCTGTTCATTCTGCTTAGCCGCGGGGGCTTCATATTGAACCGCGATTTTGTCGATATCAAACATCATCTGGTCCGCGCTGTCTTTAATTCTTCCCCAGTCCCCGCCGAGAAAACCTTCCAGAATATTGCGCAATCTTTTACGCTGGTCCATCATGACATTGTGCGCCTTACCGCCGATCACCGCGTAAAGGTCTTCGTTGGAAACCAATTGCTGGGAGGAGGCCGTGCGCGGCCCCCAAAAAAGTCCCGATCCGGCCAGCATGCTGAGCAGCATCAAAACCGTAATTTTCCGGAATTCATTTCGCATGAAACGCCCCTGCCGTTCTCCAATAAGAATAACCTATGGATTTTCAGGTTAACGGTTGAAGGGCAATATTTCTTGATGGGTTTAAAACCGCCGGAACAGGCCCCGGGCCAAGTCCGGTTTTATGTAAGGGGCGCAGAAACCGCCGCTTCGGGTGCCTCCGGCCCTGGAAAAACGGCCGAAACGGTTTCCTCACTGACGGTCAAACGATAATAATGGCCCCTGCGCAGAGCGGGGTGATCATTTTTCTCTCCGCCAGAGGCTTCCCCGATTTCAATAAACCAGGGCGCGGCATCGCCCTGATTCTGGACTTCGATCAAATATTTTCCGTCCAGCGCCGGAGCGGTCTGATTTTCTTGCGTGATTTCAATTTTTTTGACTTCAAAATTCATAACGCCGTCCAACAGAGAACGGCTCTCCGCAGACAATTCTCCTTCAAGCGGTAAAAGTTGGCGCTGTTTCGTGCCTTCATGGAGCACGAGCTTGACGGTTGTTTTTTCATCAATTTCGAGCGGATTATCTTTAAAAAACAGGGCATCGCCGGAGATGATCGCATCAAATGTATAATCATCAATCGCATACGCCGCGTCTTCGCCGGAAATCCTCACGGCATAGACGGCCTCCCCGGGAGCCGTCTCCTGTTTCAGAATGCGGGCCTCCAGCACAGCTTTCCCGTTTTCCGGCAGCAGCAAAATCTCAGCCGCATAATTTTCCCAGTCCAGCTCTTTGGCGCCGGGACTCATCACAGCCGAAAACCGCATCGATTGCAGCGATTCGAGATATTTAGAAACTTTTCCGGAATCAATGGCAAACGGCAGGTCCTTGCGCATAAATTGCCAGCCATTCTTATCCTGATCTTTTTTCGCGCAGGAAGAAAGAAGCACCCGGTTCCCGGCAGGATCGCGTGCATAAATTTCGAATCGACCGACATCCCCGCTCTGGAATCGGAAAAGCCGGGTATCGCTCCAAGCGCCGGGCCGGAGGTCGGACGTTGCCGGATCGCCGTAAATCCCCATCCTCCCGAATAAATTGGCGGTTGAAAAAAAGACGGCCGGCTCGCCGGCTTTCCGGATAAAAAGTCCTTCATAGCCCGCCTTCTTGGTTCCGATAAATAATTCAACCGGGTGTTTTCCCTCCGCATCCAAAAGGCGCACCCGGTAAGCACTGTCATCCTGCAGGCCGAAATCCGGATAGAGTCCCGGGTCCTGCGTGCGAATTTCCCCCGAAGCGCTGTTAAGCTCCCCCAGAAATTCCGCGACTTTAGTCTCATCCGCCAGGGTATTCCAAAGATCCGCCACAACCCAGTGTCCGCCGGTCTGCACGAGCGTGACGGTGTTTGCCTTCTGCGATCCCCTGGGCTGGATGATTTCGATTTGCGCAACCGCGGCTGCATCAAAACTTAGATTTAAGGATTGATATTCCTCAACCGCCAGGTCAGCCGGCCGAAGACGGGATTTCAAAAATACAGCGCCTGCCAAAAAAGCCAGCAGCAAGGCAAGAAATTTGATTTGTTTCGGATTCATAAGGAATAGGTTAAGCCGCCAGCAGTTTAAGATAATTTTGTTTTTCTTTCCGGCGCATCATCATCCTCAGGAAACCAAGAGCGGCAATCAGCGCCGGCGACAAAAACAGGATTAAGACCCTCCAAAACGCCTTGAGCGGTGCCGAGATCCTGCCGATGGAACGGTCCACCGGCCGCTTGGAGCGTATCGTGACCAGTTTTTCCCCGAGCGTCAGGGCATCGATGGAATTAAGAAAAAAAGTAAGATGCCCTCCGGAAGTCACGGTATTGCGCTGCAACATCGCCGCATCGCCGACAAGGATCAGTTTCCCGGGCACAGGCTGAACGGCGGCGGGATCTTCCGCTTCCGGCTGTCCGCCTTCAGGCCCCGGTCCCGATTCTGCAGACCACTTCGGCGCCGCCGCACCCGCATAGGCATCCGCAAACTGGCCCCGTAAAAAAACCGCGAGGGGGAACGGCCCGGCCGGCCGGCCTTCGGTGCGGTAAAAATCTTCGGGCTGCAACGTCCCGGCTTTAAACGGAATCAGCGCCGAAGCAGAGCTTGATTTTAAGAGAACGTCTAACTGCAGATTTTGTTCCTGAATTCGCTTCTCATCAATATCAAGCGCGCTGCCCCACAAATAAAATATTTCGTTCAGGCGGGAGGTCATGGAAAGTTTTTCGTTCATTCCCGAAGGCTGCACCATGATCTGAACGGGCAGTTTGACGGGAATCGATACCTGGAAAGGCCCCATGCGCGCTGCCCCGCCCAGACTGATCACTTCATGCTGATCGTCCACGAGGATTTCTTCATGAATCCCAAGGCCCCAATGTTTAAGGAGCGCATTGACCCCCGGCTCTTTTTCAACCAGTTCAATGTTCAGCGAGCGCCCTTCGGGCCTGTAATTGTATTCATACTGCTGGACTGCGAGAAAAACAGACCCGCCGCCGGCCAAAAAACGGCTAATCTCATATAATTGACGGTCACTGAGCCGGCGCGGCTCCACAATGACCAGGGTGTCCGCATCGGCGGAAAGGGGCTCCTGTTCCGTAAACTGGATCCTCTCCATATCATAACCTTCGTAATTCAGCGCCATTTCCAAAATTTCATAAGCATCGTCGCGGAAAGACGCCGGCATCTGCCCCCCGCCGAGCTGCGACATCAGGGCCGCAAGCTGCGGATTAACGCCCCGCTCTTCGTACGGCGCCACCAATGTTACCTTTGGTTTATGATCCAGCGTCATACGGAAAATTTTTGACATCAGCTGATATTCGAGATCCTGGACCGACTCGGGCATCAGCCGCGGAATGATTTCCTCGGGTTTTTCTTTATAAGACACGGCCATTGACGCATAAACGAGACGCACGGCCATCTCATCGGAATCGATCGCCTGGACCTGAAAAGGCTGGATACCCTTATGCTGCAGCTGTTCTTCCATGGACTCCCGGCCGGGCTTTTCGGCGCCTTCGACCACATTGGCGGCTTCCATGTGAAAAATCTTGTATTGGAACTTTCCCGCAGAATTTTCGCGAAGTTCATTGAGTTTGTCCACAACATCGCGTTCAAGCGATTTCATACCGGTGGGCATTTTGTCCGCGGGCGAAATGTAAAACTTGACCGTCACCGGTGTCTTCAGCCCGCGGAGAATGTCGCGCGCCGCGGGAGAAATTGTATGAATGCGGCCCTGGGTCAGGTCAACTCTCCCAAGCCGCACACTGCTGAACAGCCAGTTACCGGTAAAAAAAATACCCGTACAGATCAATACCGCGGACGTAAAAATTTTCCGGGCACCGGGCCGTTGACGGCCCTCCAGCCAAAATCCATTGAGCACAAGAAATAGCACGGTCCCGGTAAGGAAATAAAGCACGTCGCGCAAATCGACGACACCCCGGGAAAATGTTTCGTAGTGTTCTGCCGAGCCGAGAAAATTTTTAAGCAAGGTCCCGATGCCCGGAAACCATCCGTCGATCGAGACGGCTAAAAACTCGGTGCCGACAAGGTGAAGTCCGAAACATACCAGCATCGCCAATATAAAGGAAACGATCTGATCGCGGCAGAGGCCGGAAATAAAAATACCCGCGGCCAGATAAAGACTCCCGAGCAGTGCGGCCCCAAAATAACCGCCGCAAATGGCACCCGGATCGGGGCGTCCGAGGAAAAAAAGCATCAGCGGAATCAAGAGCGTACCCGCCAGTGCCGTCAGAAAAAAAACAAAACCGGCCAGAAACTTTCCGGCCACCAACGCCTGCACCGGCATCGGAAACGTCAGAAGAAGCTCAAGCGTATTGCCCCGTTTTTCCTCGGCCCACTGGCGCATCGTGATCGCCGGGATAAAAACCGCCAGCAGCAGCGGCAATGTTCCGAAAAGAACCCGCATATCCGCGGTGGCCATTAGAAAAAACGGCGTCATATAAAGAGCGCCGTTCAGCACCGCAAAAACAATAATAAAAATATAGGCCACCGGCGCATTAAAATAGGCGGCGAGTTCCCGGTGAAAAACGGTCCGCACCGCCGCATGTTTCTTCATGACCGCCCTTCCGCTCCGGCCGTCACGCCGGATTGTCCGCCCGGCAAAAGGAGCGCGATAAAAATATCTTCCAGCTTTAGCTCCGGCCGGGTCTCTCCTTGCGCGCGCGCTTTCATTTCGAGTTCCTTGTGCGTTCCCGCAGCTACAATGCGGCCTTCATTGATAATCACAATCCGGTCGGCGACGGCCTCGACTTCCTGCAAAATATGCGTGGAAAAAATAATGGTTTTGTCGCGCGCCAGCTCGCGGATCAATTTGCGAATACCGATAATCTGCAGCGGATCAAGTCCGGAGGTCGGTTCATCCAGAATCAGCACCTTGGGATCATGAATCAGCGCCTGGGCAAGACCGGTCCGCTGCCGGTAGCCTTTGGAAAGTTCCGAAACCGTGTGCTTCCATACGGACTTCAGACTGCAGGCCTCACGGACCCAAGCCATGCGGTCCTGAAGCCGTTTGCCTTCCAGGCCGCGCGCCTGCCCGACAAAAAACAAATACTCGTCCACCCGCATGTCAGGATAAAGAGGCGCTGTTTCAGGCAAATAGCCGATCTGCCTGCGCACTTCGTCGGCATTTTTGATAATATCAAGGCCTGAAATTTTCGCGGTACCGCTTGTGGGATAAAGATAGGTTGTCAGAATGCGCATGGCTGTCGTTTTCCCTGCGCCGTTGGGCCCGAGCAGCCCGAGGACTTCACGCTCCCGGGCCTCAAAGGAAATGCCCGAAAGGGCCACAAAACTTCCGTATTGCATGGTCAGCGATTGCACTTCAATCATAAAATATCTTCCCTGTTTTGCGCTGCTCGAAACATCGTATAGGGGAAATACCCTGGAGGATTTACGTCAGCATTATAGCAGTCGAGTCAAGGACGGTTACCGGCGATCGCTTTTCTTTTAAGATGCTGCGGATTATTTTTTCTTTATTTCTGTCGCAATATAACTTCCCGGCCTGTCCGGGACTTCTTTGAGATAAATTTTATATTTTTCCTTCTTGAGGTCATCCCAAAGGCCTTCTCCCAGGACCTCTTTGGAGTCCTCAACCGCGACACTCAAAAGCTTCTTTTCGTGCCGCTCAGTATAATCTTCAAAATCCATCGTCAGAAGTCTTAAATAGTTCGATTCCTTGAACGCCGACTTTGCTTGCTCCATTTTGGTCGGACCTTTAAGAAGCGGTTCCCAAAACTCCCCTTTCATAACGCTACGCACCTCAAAGATGATGACGGCCTTGGCCCGGCCCATTTTTTCGGGATCCATCTGGAGAGCGTCAACCTCCATCCCCGGCTGTATCGGCTTGACCCGGACCGGAGAACCTAAAAGCAGGACATCATAAGCGGCCTGGGCGTCTTTTGCATATGCCGTTCCGGCTGCAGCGGCCAGGAACATCAGGCTGATAATAGCCGCCAATTTTAAAGAAATCCTGCTTTTTATCATAAACTGTCTCATGAAATTTTTGTCATCATAACCCCGGCGGACCGGCTTGTCCAGTTCCCTCCCTCGAGGGGGTGCCTGCCATTTGATGCCGTTGTTTTTCATAGACATTCCCGGCCGGTTTTTCATTAAACCGGCACGGGAAAGTGCGAGGGCTAATGAAGCCCTCGCCATTCCCGCGGATTGTCCGCCAAAGGCGCCTGCCTGCTGCAG
>MHFC01000029.1:8459-9294 GCA_001804025.1 Omnitrophica bacterium GWA2_52_8
CATCGTATTCCCGGCATCTAAAATATCTTGATTCCGGGCTGGACGAATGATGTTACAGGCTGTAAATTCTAGATAGTATCCAAAACGAACTCAATCCCTCATAAGGAGACTTTCATGCATACCGCACTCTTACTCATCGCCCTTGGATTCGGATATAAAATTTACGCTGAAGCCAGCGTGGACAAAAAGAAATCTCTCAAACGGCTGGGGCGCATTGTCGGGGTCTCCATCATGGTCATCGCTCTCTTGGGAACCGTTTGTAAAGCCTATCACCGCATTTCCAAACAGCTCGCATGCGGGGCTTCAAACTGCTGCATGGCCGATGACTGCGGCAGGCGCGATCATTGCGGTGACAAGAAATCGATGTGCCCTTTAATGAAAGGAAAGTTCTTCCAGCACAAAGGCGACAAATACAGAGCCATGAAGGAAATGCCGTATGGCCACGGGCCTTCCGGCGGCGAGGATTTTCGTTCCGACCATTAAGCAACGGCCGCCTCTACAAACCGTGTGACCACGATCGAAAAATTCCGTCTTTTTTTAAAACGCCCCTTTCCTTTCAAAGAAAAACAATCCTGAACAAACGGCGGCGGCACGCCCCAGAGAAAATTTTCCCAACGGATTTGACGCCGTAAAACCGGCCGGCGGTAGCGCAGCACCAAATGTTCGCCGAAAAATTCGGGGCATCGACGGATGATCCGTCTGCGCCGTCAAGCAAAGCCTGTGGAAACCCGAAGTCGACGACAATCAAACCTTCGTTATCGAAGGCGGTACGTTGGGAAGCTCAATCGTGGACCAGACTCGAATTAACGGGCATACGGCGGTATTATAACAAACC
>MHFC01000030.1:0-241 GCA_001804025.1 Omnitrophica bacterium GWA2_52_8
GAAGGGGCTGAGGTTGTCATGCTTCACGGAACAGAGCTTGAAAAATTCCGCTCAAATGTCCTTGCAGAACTTGGAACGCACAATCACGACATCTTCATCTGCCCTGCTGCAATAGGGGATTTTGTAGCAGAACGGAGCAGGGGAAAGCTGAGTTCGGCGAAAGAGCTGCACCTGAAATTGAAACCAGCGAAAAAACTGCTGCAGGAGCTAAGGCAGAAATTCCCGAAATTAAAAATCGTCG
>MHFC01000030.1:322-963 GCA_001804025.1 Omnitrophica bacterium GWA2_52_8
CGTAGAGCGGCGTAAAAACCTTGAAGTGGAAATTGAGGACCAGAATTTTGCGCGCCACCCGGATCATTTCATCCAGAACACGTCTCCGGACATCCCGCGGCAAATGTGTCATCAGCCGGTAACTTGTGACATAATCAAAATGATTTTCCGGGTAGGGCAGATTTTCGGCGTCCATTTTTTCTAAACTGACACCGGCTTTCCCTTGAAATTTCTTCCGCGCACAATCGAGCATCGCTTCGGATATGTCCCCGCCGACAACGTCAAACCCCTGATTGATCATGACCGGAAAAAGACGGCCGGTGCCGCAAGGCAGGTCCAGAATGTTCCCGGGCCTGGAAAAATATTTTTTTATCGCCGCGTCGAGTCCCGCCTCTTCAATGCGATGGGACAGCCGGCCATGCCAGCTTTGAAACCGCACTTCATCATAGTTTGATGCGATGCCTTGATCCTGGTATCTTTCCCGCGCCTTATATTCAGCGGCCATAAGCCCCCTTCAGAGCAAACATGTCGTCAAGAATCGTTCCGAGCGGGCAGCGCCATAACGCGCACCGGTTGAAGATTTTTTCCATCGCGTTCTCCGACTGTTTGATATGTTCGACCGTGTAAATAATATCACGATAGTAAGACCTGCGGACCATTTC
>MHFC01000030.1:979-2770 GCA_001804025.1 Omnitrophica bacterium GWA2_52_8
AAATCCCGAATTCATCATAAGGAACCGCCAGGTTGAATGAAACAACATGAAACGTCAGTTGCGAAATCATCTGATATCCGAATAACATGCATTTTTGCGCTGCCGTTAAGTAATTCCAATAAGCTCCGTTGCGGACGGTCGGCAGCCTGAGTTCGAGGTTCCGAAATGCGCCTTGGATGGTTCCGTCCGGCCAAACCAGAATTTCGGAGTCTCCCAAAAGCCGTGCCCCGCGGCTTGTTGCCTGAAGAATACGCTTGGTTTTCCCAGACCCCGGATAACCGAAGAGGACGTAACGTTTATTGCTGTACTCAAAAGCCGAACCAATCAGCGAAAAACCCCCGTCCTCAACGACCTTTCGCTTCAAATACGGCATGAGCACAAACCTCAAGAAAAGAAAGGTGGGAAAAAGCCTGGCAAAAAAATAGATGCTCATCGACCCGGTTTCATCGGGCTCAGACAGTCCCATTTGCCATGGAATTCCTTTATAGCGGCCCGTATGAAGACGGACGCCGTTTTCCGGGATTTCGGACGCGCTGCGGCACAGGATCATTTTCAGCGGAACAGACGGCGGCCTCCGGATTTCAAGAGGCGAAAGCTGGTAACGCAGGCTTTTGGTAATTCCGGATTTGCGCACGGCCGCATGATACTTCCCGCAAAAGTGATAGTAAATCCAGTCGTCAGGATTCATGGTCTCTCAGAAATTCCTCCCAAAGTATTTCGTACACCTGAACGCGCGTAAGAAGCTGCGGTTCGTCAACAAGTTCAAGGGGCTTGAAGTACCGCATTCCGCTGCCCTGGAAGTAATAAAGCTTAAATAAGAGCGTGTCCAGCAGATCCTGGTGAAGCAGAACGGGTGACAAGCCGTTTCCCTGATACTCTAAAATTACGGCAATAGGCCGGAGGCGGGCCGGACTGGGCCGGTCTACCCATGTGTCCCCCTGCCGCAGAATAACCCGTAAAGGCTCCATCAGCGTTTTTCCCTGCACGGTCAGAGGGAGAACCGCGGTCCCGCTTGAAACATCGACGCGGAGTCCTTGCTCATATTCATAAAGAGGCCCTGTATTATCTTTGAGTTTCAGATTGTTCTCATAGGGAAGAAGGTCCCCCATCACTTTAAAAACGTGCTGAAAATAAGCCTGCGGCTGATTCTGCGTAAAAGAGCGTAAAAAATCCGTGAAATTTGTTTTTGGGGCTTTTAACTCCTTTGCTTTCTGAAAATCCCACCGGTCAAGGAACTGAAGCAGTTTGTTTTTTTCGATTAAATCATTATAGAGAAGGACATAGCCCGGGGCCGGGCGCCCATCCCCGAACAGACTGTCGAGGAATTCTTTTTTTTCTTCAGGTGTCCAAAATTCAGGGATTTCCTGCGAAGCTTTTTGCCGGCTCATCAGGATGAGCCCGCGGATCCAGAGCTCTGCAGCCGCCAGGTCCCAGCCCTTTTTTTCAAGAAGGCCCAAAGCCTGGTTGCCGCCCGATGCCAGCATTCTAAAAATAGCGGCGGCATTTTTTTCATCATGACTCATAAGCGCTTTGGCGATCCAATAATTTTCGCGCTGAGCCTGGCCGCCCCCGTCAACCACAACCCGGCGCCGCGCCAGGGACGTCACAAAATGACCGGGCGACCAGCCGCTGAAAACAATTGAATCTTCAGGCGTCCTCTCGCGCAGGCTTGTCATCGCTTGCATCCAGGCATCATTCATAATCGACGATTTAAGGTTGGCCGCCACGTGAGCATGAATCAATGCCGGATAAATCAGCAAGAGAGACAGTCCCAGCCCGGCCGCCGCCGCG
>MHFC01000030.1:2832-9103 GCA_001804025.1 Omnitrophica bacterium GWA2_52_8
CCGTCAGTGCGAGATAAATATATAACCGCAATTTTTGAAAATTGCGGCGGTAGGCGGCGAGTCCAAACCCCAAGCCAAACGTTAGCGCCGCTACAATGACGGTCATTAGGTTTCCGAGCAGTTGAATCATTTTTTCAAAGGAAGCGGGATTGGTCTCGCCGATCATCAAAAAGAGGTTGGGCCATTGCGAGGCGCTTGATCCCGACGTTTTAAATACAAAGGAAAAGGCCCCTGCGACCGACTCAAAAAAACCAGCCGGCGTACGGCAAATCATGGCGCTGATGACGGATGAGGCAACGTAAAAAAAAATGTATTTCCACGAAAAGAAATCCTTTCGTCTCGAAACGGAGAACAAATCCAGGACTCCGATAAGCCCGAACACTCCGAGATTCAAAAACAGGATGAAGGGCCAGCCGGTCCAAAAAAGCGAGAACAGACCCGTTAAAAGTCCTCCGGTAATTCCCCAAAATTTGAACCTAGACGATTGCCGGATCATACCCGCCCCGGAAGCGAAAATCAGAAGCGGGAAAATAATATTGTAGGGGTCGGTGTCATACCATCCGTAAGCCGAGCGCTGTATAACGATCGGGGATAGAACGACCGCCATAATGGCCCAAAACGCGGCGATAAATCCGAGTGATATTGACGCGCATGCCGTCAGAAGCGCCAAAACCATCAGGCCGGTTAAAATCAGCGGGACAAAATTGAGTACCATCATCAACTCCGCCTTAGAATCAATGATTTTCCAGACGCGGTAAACCAGCCAGCCGAAATAGGGATGAAGCGTGAAATAGTCATAATTGCCGGTCGGCGCCCGGCGCAAGGGATTCAAAAATCGTCCCCCGCGGCTGGGACCGCCCATGCTCCCGGTTTGGACGAGGTTGTCCGTGAGCATGTAATAATAATAAGGATCGGCTTCGAGAAGATAATGCGGCGAGTAATAGGCTTGGCGCGCTTTTGTCAGACTGTCCTTCATTTTAGAAACGGCTTCCCGGTAATTGTCAGAATCCGCCTGAATGAGTGAAGCAACACGTTCGCGCACCAGGCCATCGGCGGCCGCGGGGCTCTCCGTCAACACTTTGCCCAATTGCGTCCGGACTTGCGCTTCGATGCCGCTTCTGACGTTTCTTTCCGCTTGCTGCTGCAAAAGGGCCTGAGCGGGCGCATTATTGAACCTCAGCGAATATGTCCGGAAGTAAATACCGGCAGCAAGACTCACAATGATCAGGATGGTACAACCTGCATTCGGAATGATTTTTGATCGGATCATGTTTTCCCAAAAAGTCCGCTTTAATCGCCTCGCGGCTATCTCTATAAAATCGGCTTCGGTTGAGTCTGAGTTTACCGGCAATTCCTATTGAAATATGAACGTTGCTTGAAAATTGGAAGGTAAAATGGCTTGAATACGGCTTTTGGAGAGGGTCGGAAATGCTGAGAAACTATATCAGCACACCGACCATTTTTGTTTTCGTTCCCTGCCCCTTCAACAGGACAACCCTGCTTTTGGGTAGCTTCCAGAAATCGGCAAGAACGGCGATCAAAGCCATATTCGCCTTGCCGTCTTTCGGAGGTGCTTTCAGCCAAACATGATAATGTGTTTCGTCCTGCTTCTCGACTTTATCTGTTTTTGACGCAGGACGGACCCGGACTATAATTTTTTTCACGTCGTTTCAGGCTGTTTTTTCCCAAAGAGATCTGAAACCGCTGCTTTTGCTGAAGACGTTGCGCTGTCCAAGACCGCCGTCGTGGTGTCCACTGTTTCTTTGAGTGCGTCGGTCCCGCCGCCCACAACCGCTCCGCCGGCATCCTTAATCATCCCCGCACTTTTATCGGCTACCGCCTTTTTTGCCTTCGCTGCTGCGTCCGATGCCGTTTGCACGGCAAAGGCAGAAGTGTCTTTAACCAACTCGTCCGCCTTGGCAAGATTATCTTTCAGACCATCCTCAAGCTGCTTGACGTTCACCCCGATATTCCCCAGCGGCGTGCTCTTGATGATTTTAAGAATAATCATCTGCAAGATCGCCTTCGGATCCGCTATGTTTGTGAGGACAAGATTGTCAATTTTTGCATCCGCCGACAGTTTCTTGGGAACAACTCCTGACGTATCCTCATACCGCACATTGTGAATCGTCAACACCAGTTTATCCAATTGAAAAGGCATGGGCTCGCCTTTTTTCGGCTCGGCCCCAGGCTGTCCGGCGGGCTTCGCAGGTGTTGCTTTTTGAGATAAAAGCGCCAAATTTGAGCCAACCGCCTGATTCTTTTCAATATTAATTTCCTGGAGATCCAGCCGCATTTCCCGCAGATGAATCCGCTGTTGCCGAACGGCCTCCGGAAGCGAAATTGAAATAAAAATTTCAGGAATGTCGACGAAGGTTTTGTTGGTAAACCCTAAGGGGTTGTTAATATGAATGCCCTGGACATGCACGATACCAGAAAAATCAAGTTTTAACTTTTCGATTTTTGTGGGAAAACCCGTAAACTGAGATATTCCGGTTTCAAGCACAACCTTTGCGATTCCGTCTTTGGCGACAACCAAAACAGCTCCTGCCGCAACCAGAAGAATTAAAATAAAAAGAAAGAATTTCTTCATACAGGCCTGCCTTTCTGTATATTACGTTTAATGCCGGTAACTTGGGTGATAGGATACCGCATTTTACTGAAAAGTTATCCCGCTATACAAGGATGTTTTTTATGTCAAATGAGGCCCTCCATACGGCACAGCGGATTCTTGAAACTGCTCAAAAGATAATGGCCTTTACAGGCGCCGGGCTTTCCACAGAAAGCGGCATTTCGGACTACCGGTCGCTGGGCGGGCTTTGGCAAAAATACCAGCCGGTAACGTTTGAAGAGTTTTTGACCGACCCGCATAAACGGTTCGAATATTGGCAAAGAAAAAAAGAGATGTTTGCGCAAATCCGTTTGGCCCGGCCGAACGGCGGACATATCGCTTTGGCCGGCCTTGAAAAAAACGGGCGCTATCTGGGGACGGTGACACAAAATATCGACGGCTTGCATCAAAAAGCAGGCAGCCGCCGCGTCCTTGAACTCCACGGCACGAATCAGGAGGCCGTCTGCCTGAACTGCGGCCTTAAGGATGACTTTGAGACTGTTTATCAAAAACTGCTCGCGGGCGCTGACGATCCCCATTGCCCATCCTGCAACGGACAGCTAAAACCCAACACCATTTCCTTCGGACAGCCTCTTAATCCCGACATTCTCTCGCTGGCTTTTGATTGGGCGCGCCAATGTGACGTCGTCCTTGCGGTGGGATCGTCATTAGTCGTTGAGCCCGCGGCCTCAATCCCGAGAACTGCCGTCGAATATGGGGCGAAATTGATCCTGATTAACCGCGACGCAACCCCTCTGGACAGTATCGCCGCGCTGTCCGTTAAAACCGACGCTGCCGCTTTTCTGAATCAGCTTTCCGGCTGCTAAGTAACAGTGCATAAGTCTTTTAATGTTTTGTCAATCCCGGCTGGTTTTTCATTAAACCAGCACGGGGAAGTACGAGGGCCAATGAAGCCCTCGTCATCCCCGAATGCTTGTGTCGGGGATCTTTGAAATTGTGGCTGCCCGCCAAATTGCGCGGAAAAAATCCGCGAGAATGACAGCTCACAAATATCAAAAGACTTTTGGATGATTACTTAAATAATTGAGGATTTTTTTATAAAGAGACGAGTACTGTACTGTATACCGATTCATAAAAATTAATGAAACACAGTACGAGTGCCGCATCCGGATTAAAAGGACGAGCATTCATTTCAATCGCACAGGGCCGCCTCCGGAAAAATTTTTATTTTTCAAAAACTTCCGCCTTTGCTAAGGGGGGAAAAACGGAATCCCGGTCGTTGAGAATATAGTCGCAATCCAATTTCGGCCATTGAATCGCCAGGGCCGGATCATTCCAATAAACGCCCCCCTCATGATCAGGGGCATATTCCCCCGAGACTTTATAGGCGACTTCGGTCTCCGGCTCCAGCGCACAAAATCCGTGGGCAAACCCTTTGGGAACGAATAGCATCTTTTTGTTTTCAGCGCTGAGCCGTGCGGCAACGTGCTGGCCGAAAGTCGGCGATGTCTTGCGAATATCGACGGCAACATCATAAACAGCGCCTTTCACGACCCGGATGAGCTTGGCTTGGGCTTTCGGAGGTAATTGATAGTGCAGTCCCCGGATCACGCCTTTTTCTGAGCAGTTATAATTATCCTGGGTAAATTCATCCTTGACCCCGCAGCGCGCAAAGATGCTTTTCTCATAAGTGACCACAAAATAGCCTCGGACATCCGGGTAAACCTGGGGTTCAAATAAAAGAACTTCTGAGATCGGCTGTTTGATAACTTTCATGGCTGTTCTACCTCGCTCGCATTTCCGGCATTAAGATAACCGCCCGTGGACTGAATCGGCCTGTGGCCGTCTTTATCGGAACTTACCCAAGCTGCAATGCCGAACCGTTCGGCACGGTAGCCCCGCTTCGGTTTCATGGGGCCGAGCGAAGCGATAAAAAAAACGTCCCGGCTTTCCATTTTTTTCTCCTTGTAGTCCAAAACCACGAAATCATGGGTCAACTGCAGGCCTTTATTTTCGCCGGCTTTAATTTGCGTTTTTACATCAAATCCAAGAAGCGCAAGATGGGCCGTCAGCTTTCCGGTAACTGTGCCGGACGGAAAAAAATCAAAACGGTATTGGTTCGCGTCCGCCGAATAGACTTTCAGGGTCCCGGTTTTTTCATGAGTCAACGGCGGTAAACTTCCCTGATACCAGCCTGGCCAAGGTTCACCGTCGACATAGACCGCCGGCGTATAAATAGCGCCGTCCCCGATTTCCGCATGCCTGCGCTGACGCAGGTCGTATTTCCAATGCGCGTAGCGGTCATTCCAGCCGAGTCGATTCCAATAAGTGACATGAAATGAAACGGGGATGATGCTTTTCCATAATTCCGGTGATTTTTCAAACTCGGAAAACCATTTTTCCGCGGGCGGACAGCTGCGGCACCCTTCCGAGGTATAGAGTTCAACGAAAGCAACCCGGCCGGCAGAACTTTCGAACATCTCTTGCGCCGGAACTGCTTCCGGGAAGAGGCCGCATAACGGAACAAACAACAGCAGGAATGTTAAGAGAGGCCGCATCATAGGCTGCAGATTATCATGAAAAGTAAAGTTTAACGCCGATCTCGACCGTATCTGAAATTGATTTGTGATTGCAAGAGCGCATTAAATCATAAACCCGTGCGCCATACCCCAAATCACTCAAGCGCACTGGAATCTGGGCCGTTGTCTCCACGACCCACCCGTTTTCCTTTTTGACGACCGACAAAACTGCCTGGACCGGTAACGTCCTGCCATTTAACACCAGACTTCCGCTGGCTGACGCCGCGTAGCTTTTTCCCGGCTGCAGAGCCCCCAAGCTGCTTTCACCGCCCTCAATTCGAAACTCTTCGAAATGGATCTTTACAACACCCAGTTCAGGAACAGCGCTCTGAAGTAAAATATCGAGGACCCGGTTATTTCTTCCAGGAACACCGGTATCCAGGGAATTTATGTCAACAACCATGTCTAAAGTCCCGAATTCGCCGTCTTTAAACCGGACCAGCCCAAAATAATGGCGGAAATAGCCCAAAACTTCGGCAGTTTCATTTTTTATGCTGCGGAACTTAATTTCTCCCAACCCTAATGTCGTTGCCGTTTGACTGTCCAAACCTACCGCAAGATTCGCCAGCTCCGCTTTTGCGGTTTCATAAACAATCCTGGATTGATTCGTATCCGGCATCACATAATCCCCGGGAACATAATTTGGGTCCGGATTAATGTTCTCAGACGGATTAACATAAGGCTCCGTTTGCTGCGCCAGGCACGGCCGATTTAAAACAAGGCCGGTCAAAAAAATAATAAAACCCATCCTTAATTTGCACACCATATTCAGGCTCCTTTCAGCTGTTAATCGCATAACGGGTAATAAAAGAGACGCGTCTCTCTCAGCCGCGCCCCATGATCCGGCGCCACTTTTCGATCACTTCAACCGGCAGTCCGACAACATTCGTATAGGACCCCTTGATTGCCAGAATAATTTTCGGACCGGCTTGAATGGCATACGCACCCGCCTTATCAAAAGGATTTACCGCCCTAAAATATTCCAAAATCTCACGCCGTTCAAGGGGCCTCATGGTAACACGGGTTTTCACGACCCGTCGATACCAGCGGCCTGACTGCCTGTCCAGCAATGCGAGCCCCGTATACACATCATGCGTCCGCCCCTGCAGGGCTTTTAAAT
>MHFC01000030.1:9129-15299 GCA_001804025.1 Omnitrophica bacterium GWA2_52_8
TTTTGCCCGCGCATGCCGTTCGACGAGCATGCGCGCCGATAATCCCGGTAATTTTTTCTCGCGGTATGCCGATGTCACAACCTTGAAAGAAACTTTTGAACCGCTCAGAATCTGACGGCGCCGCCGAGACTGCGAAGCCAAATAAAGCAAGGGGCGTTTGCCGGACCTATTTTTTGTTCCCATGGCCGCTTGAAAAACGGGTCACAAAAACCCAATCCGGACCCACTGAAAAACTTTGCTCGAATTCCCCCAAGACCGCATCCGACAACCGCACAAATCCATCCCCTTCAACCGATGTCTTTGAGGCTCGCCCCCCTAAAACTTTAGGCGCCACCATCCAATAGGCCCGGTCGACTAACTTCTCGTTAAAGAGCGACCATGCCAATTCCCCGCCGCCTTCCACAAGAAGCCGCATCACGCCCAGACAAGCAATTTGCTTTAGAAGTTCCTTGAGATCCAGTTTTCCGTTCTTTTCAGGAAGAAACAGAATGGACATATTTTTACCCGACGCGATCCGTCCCGCAATACCCTTCGATGATTTCTTTTCCGAAACAGCCACGAGTGTCCACTGATTCCCTGAGAACACGCGCGCCGTGCTGCTGATTTTTCCCTGTGAATCAATCACGATCCGCCAAGGCTTATCGGCTCTGCCTTTAACCGGGGGGAGATTGGTCCATAACCTGGGGTCGTCCTGCATCAGCGTATTTTTGCCGACGAGAACGGCATCGTGTTCGCGTCTGAGATGATGAACCAAGTTCCGCGCGGGAGCCGAAGTGATCCACCGCGATGAACCGTTTCGCGCGGCAATTTTCCCATCCAGTGTTTGCGCCATTTTAAGCGTCACAAAAGGAAGCCCCGTCTTCATGAGTTTAAAAAACGCCTCATTTTGGCGCTGAATCTCGTCTGCAAACAACCCGTGCGAAACCGCAATCCCTTGTTTCTTTAAATGTGCCAGACCTTTCGCATGATGCTTGGGATTTGGGTCCAGGGTCCCGATGATGACGCGGCGAATACCCGACTTTTTTACCGCTTGGTCACACGGCGGTGTCTTTCCCCACGTTGAGCACGGCTCAAGCGTCACATATAGCACCGCTCCCCGCGCACGGCGGCCCGCCTTCCGCAGGGCCATCGCTTCGGCATGCTCGCCCCCGTATTCGGCGTGATAGCCTTCGGCGATTAACCGGTTATTTTTGACAATACAGGCCCCGACCATGGGATTGGGGCTGGTTGTCAAACGGCCGCGCTCGGCAAGTGCGACCGCACGGCTCATCCATTGTTTATCACGGGCTGTTGAGATCATGCGCATCAGGACTCAATGGGTTTATCAATGGCATGGGTAATATTATCAAGAATGCCGTTCACGAACTTTCCGGAATCCTCCTGAGAATATTTTTTCGCAATATTCACCGCTTCATTGATCGTAACTTTGGGAGGGACGTCTTTAAGGAAAAGCAATTCATAGGTCGCAAAGCGGAGAATATTTCTGTCAATGCTGGCCATACGGTGGATCAGCCAGTTTTTCGCGGCCTTGACGATGGCCTGATCGATTTCTTTGATATGAGAAATCGTCCCGTTTACGAGCAGCTCGGCAAATGTGCGGATTTCCTCCGATGCCGGCGGACTTTCCTGCCAAAAGGCGGACTTCGCTTCTTCAAGGAGCTGGTCATTCATTTCGAATTGATAAAGAATCTGCAACGCGCATTCACGCGCAACAGAACGTTTCCGCATGGGAATACTCAAGTTCCCTTACCTTTTGCTCGACGCCATAAGCCGGCGGTTTAAATCCGCGATTTCAAGCGCCGCGAGCGCGGCCTGCCGCCCTTTGTTTCCCGCTTTTAAACCCGCACGGTCTATCGCTTGATCCAGACTGTCGGCCGTAATCACAGCCGTCGCCACGGGAATGCCTGTCTCCAATGCGGCCTGGGAGATGCCGCGCGTTAATTCATGCGCAACACATTCATAATGGAAAGTGTCCCCTCTTAAAACGCAGGCGATCGCGATGACAACATCCGGCTTTTTGGATACCTGAGAAGCAACTTTTTTACAAAAGAACGGGACTTCAAGGCTTCCAGGCACCCATACTGTTGTCACATTTTTTTGAGTCACGCCGGCACGCATCAAGGTTTCAACCGTACTCGCAAGCAGCCGCTTGGTGATGAATTCGTTAAACTCGGAGACCACAATCCCTATGCGTTTTCCTTTACCGTCCAGTTTGCCGCGCATCAGATTCATGAAGATTAGGTATGCAGCAGTCTTGCGAGCTGCCCCCATTTGCTTTCATTATTTTGAAATTGATCCGGCACCAGATTCTTCATGAGGATATTTTCCACAACGCGAAGTCCGTAGCCCTCGATTCCGATAATTTTTTTTGGACTTGTTGTGATCAGACGCAGCTTTGAGAGCCCCAAATCTTTCAAAATTTGAGCGCCCGTACCGTATTCCCGAAGATTAAATTTCACATTGGGCTGCCCCGGAAAGTGTGCCGAAAAATGAGACCGCAAGACGGCCGCCGTATGCTGCGATTCGGCATCGTCCTTCCTCAAATACAATACGACGCCGGAGGTCTCGGCATCCATGATTTCGATGATTTTAAACAATTGCAGCAAATTATCCGGCGGGGCCGCCTTGTCATTGCCTTCTGCGGCAACTTCCGCATGAACGCGGACCAAGGTCGGCTCGGCCCCGATAGGACCTTTGACAAAAGCCAAATGCTCGACGCCGCTGACAAGAGACCGGTAAACCATCAGTTTCCAACCGGCCATCATGGCATGAATTTCAAACTCACTCACACGTTCAACTAATTTATCAAACCGGAGCCGGTATTCGATAAGATCCCGGATCGTCCCTATTTTAATGCCGTGCTGCCGCGAAAATTTTTCAAGATCCGGCAGCCGGGCCATGGTTCCGTCATCATTGACAATTTCACAGATGACGCCTGCCGGCTTTAGTCCCGCCAGCCGGGCCAGGTCCACAGCGGCTTCCGTGTGTCCGGCCCTGACGAGAACACCGCCGCGTTTCGCGCGCAGCGGAAACATGTGCCCGGGCGACACAAGATCTTCCGGACCGTAATTCGGGTCTGCCAGGATTTCAATGGTTTTCGCACGGTCAAAAGCGGAAATACCGGTCGTGATGCCGCGGCGGGCGTCCACAGAAACGGTGAATGCGGTTCCCATCGGATCACGGGCTGAAATCGCCATGTCTTTGAGTCCCAGCACTTCCATCCGTTCTTCGGCAAGCGGAGCACAAATGAGCCCGCGAGCGAACCGCATCATCATATTGACTTTTTCAGGAGTAACTTTTGAAGCCGCAAAAACCAGGTCCCCTTCATTTTCGCGCGATTCATCATCCGCCATGATAACCATTTTGCCGTCGCGGATGTCCTGAATGATCGATTCCATCGAACTGATAGGCATTTCATAACTCCTTACAGGGTAGAAAGTTAGAGTGTCATATTATCAGTAAGATCCTTTGAAGTCAATGAGTTATAATTTGCTATATTTGACATAAGTTGTTAATTAATAATATGTTATGATAATTATTGATGAGTATTGCTTTGACAGAAAATTAGGGTGTGCTATCTTTCTAATAAGTACACGTAAGTGTAGGCAGTCATTGAAAATCTGAAGGGATTCTGAAAAAGGCATAACCGGAGAAATCCGGCGACGCAAAGCTATGGGTCCTACCCCTCACGGGAAGGATCGCCAAGCTACCAAATCCACACGGATCTTTTACATGCGTTGGATTCTGAAAAAGGCATAACCAGAGAAATCTGGCGACGCAAAGCCACGGATCCTAACCCTCACGGGAAGGATGGCCGGGCCGCCAAGTCCGTAGATTTGGCCGAATCGAGTCCTTGAGTCGACAAGGAAGGGGTTCGGCATGATAAAACGCATCGCAGCTTATTGTGGCATCGCTCTAGGCATTTCATGTCTTCTACCTATCATGGGGTCTGCTGAAGCGAACGCACAATATATCAGCCTGAACCCTTCCTTGCGCGACCTCGCCTTTGAATTGAAAACCCCCGAAGCCATTGCTGATTTTATGTGGAAAAATTTCCGCTTTGAGAAAGACCAGCGGCAGTTCGGCAAATCCGAATACTGGCAGTCTCCGGATGAGTTTCTGCAAAACGGAAAAGGGGATTGTGAGGATTTCTCGATTTTTGCGCAGGCAATGCTGAAAGCCGCGGGAATCCGGACGTTTCTATTAAATATCTACGGCTCGGGCTACGGCCACACCGTCTGCGTCTTTCAGGAAAACGGAAAATACCACATTATTGACGAATCCAAAGTCGTCCGCCATAACGCGGATTCGCTCGAAGAGTTATGTGCAAAAATCAATCCGTTCTGGACCAAAAGCGCCGTTGTCTCTGCGCACTCCGCGTCCAAAAAAGGCCTCATCGTCAAGCAGATGAGCCGCTAAATAGTCGATTATAAGTTTTTTAATATTTGCCCTCTCCCCGCGGGAGAGGGCTGGGATGAGGGGGTATTATTTTTTTGCCATCCCCAAATGCTTTTCCGCCGGAGGACGGATCCGCTTCTGGCGGATGTCGCCTGCCTGCAGCAGGCAGGCGACTCTTGCGGAAAATCCACGGGAATGCGAGCTCGCAAATATCAAAAAAATCGGGAACGATTACTTAGAACCGGTCTTCTTACCAGCCTCAAATTTTTAAGGGTTACGCGACACGGAAAAATCTTTTCAAAACCACAAAAACGGTTTTGACAAGAATGGCGAGGTCCAAATTAAAGCCGAAGTGATCAATGTAATAAAGATCGTAGTCCATATTTTCATGGATCAAAAACCGCTTGCGGTCTTCGCTGATTTGCCACAATCCCGTAATTCCCGGCTTCACGGATAACCGCTCCCGTTCAAGAGGCCCGTATTTTTCAGCAAGAAAAGGCATTTCCGGCCTGGGCCCGATCATGCTCATGTCCCCCGCCAAAACATTAAGCAACTGAGGAATTTCATCCAGCCCGCTATGCCGCAGAAAGGATACAAAGGAACGATCTTTGGGTTTCTTTTGCTGCTGCAATTCAGGAGATATCTGGTCCTGCCGTATTCCTCTTTTGAGGGTTCTGAATTTGTAGATGGTAAACCGTTTGCCATGCTGGCCAACGCGGGTCTGACGGAAAAGAACGGGCGCTCCCAGACTTATCGATACGCCGGCGGCGATAGCGCCCCACAACGGGGCTAAAATCACGATCAAGATGAGCGCAGAAACGCGGTCAAGGACCGATTTGAAAATCTCATAATATCGCTTTACCGTTTCCTGGCGGAATCCTAACAGCGGAATCCCTCCGATATTATGGAGCTCTACATGTTCGATGTAAAAACGGTACAAAGAAGGAATGACCCAGCAGCGCACTTTTAACTGACGGCAATACTGAATAATTTCGACGATTTGTTCCTCCTGCAAATTTTGCTGTGAAACAAATAACGTCGAAACATGATGATTCGCCGCCGCCATTTGGAGATCGCTTAACTTTCCCAGCACCGGCGGGACCTTGGGCAGTTTTTCCAGTTTCTGCGGATGGTCGTCCAGATAGCCCACAACCTGAATGCCCAGCTGCGGGGACTGACGGATCCACCGCTCAAGCCGCACGCCGTGAAACCCGGCCCCGTAAATAACGGCCTTTTGATTGGCATAACCATGAAAATAAAGCCAACGGGCCAATTGGCGCGCAAAAAATCTTTCGACACTGATCAAGACGAGGGAAATGAACATCGAGTAAAGCATCGCAAGGCGGGAAACAGTGACCGTCCGGGAAAAAAATCCGGATGCAAAAACGATAAAATAAATAATCCAGATGGCTTTAAAAATCAGGCTCTGCTCATCCACCGACAGGACCCCCATCTCAGGTTTATAGAGCCCGACAAAGTGAAAGATCAGGATCGCAACCGGCGGTAAAAACCAAAGCACAATGGAAAATTCCGAAAAGTACTGCCAATTGCCGTGCCACGGATATTTGATCCAAAAGTAATAAGCCAGGCAAAGGGACGCTTCAAAGACCAGAAAGTCCATCACCGTCACACAAACTTTTGGCAACCACCGCTTATATTCTTTCATCGCCGATCCTGATGTCCTGGAACGGAGGGTTTGGGTCCGTCCGCTCCATATCTTAACACACGCAGAAAGAAGACGAAATTTCCAATAAAATAGCGTTTGAACAGCC
>MHFC01000030.1:15306-24749 GCA_001804025.1 Omnitrophica bacterium GWA2_52_8
TTCCCTCAAAAAACGAAAAAACCATTCCAAATGCAGTTGAATCATCCATTGCGGCGCGCGGACAGCCCTGCCGGAGACATAGTCAAAAACGGCCCCGCCGGTCAGAAACACATGCGTGTCAATGCGCTCCGCATAATCTCTAAGCAAAAGTTCCTGAACAGGCATCCCAAACCCCAGCACCAGAATATCGGGCCGGACTTTGTTGATGCTCCGGATAACTTCTTCGGCTTCGGGTCCGTTTTTTTGAAAATACCCGTGATGCGTTCCCGCGATTTTCAGTGCGGAAAACCTTGCTTTGAGTCGCGTGGCAGCCGATTCCGCAACTCCGGGTTTGGCCCCGAGGAAAAAAAGACTGATTTTTTCTTTCTCACACATTTCTGCAAGCTGCCACATCCAGCGATCATAGGTAATCTTGACCGGAGGCTCCTGACCCAAAAGCCGCATGCCCCACCGGACCCCGTCCCCGTCGCAAAAAACCGTATGGGACTTGTTGAGCAGCGCTTTCAGCCATGGGAGCTCACACGCAAGATTCATGCAATGGATATTCACATTCAAAATCATTTCTTTCCCGCTGCTTTTGACAATATTCCTGATAACTTCATGCACGCCCGCAACATCGATACGGTTTACACGGATGCCAAGGATTTGCACGGTATCCGCTAAAGCATTCCCCCCGGCTGAGCCGCCGCCGTTCATAAACAAATCCTCCTGAAACCTTCGAAGAAGCCGATGCATGAAAAATAAACAAAACACAGAAGCTGAGGCGCATCAATGTCTTCGGTCGCCATCCATATCAGCATCCCGATAAAAACCGTGCCGAAAAACCGCCAAAGGATAAACCGGGAACGTTTTTGTATCACTATCGATTTAAGCTGAAACCAGCGCCATAAAATCTGGATTTGAAAAAGAACAAAGAAGAAAATACCCAAAATCCCCATGCGAAAAATAATCGACAAGTAAGTAGAATGAGACCCCAGAGGATAACTAAAAGCCGTTTCTCTGGGCTTCAGTCCCAAACCGAAAACCCAGTCCGCTCCCTCTAACTGTCCGAGACTTTGATGGTAGAGATCCGCGCGCGTTTCCGTACTACCCTCTCTCAATCCTAGAAAAATCTCGAACAATTTCTCCAAAAGAGGCACACACGCAAGCAAGACAAATGCGGCGATGAGGATCCAGAGAAATGAGCGGCGCCGCTCCAGGATGAGCACGGCCCCCAAGCCGATAATAAAAGCAATGCAGCTGCTTCTTGCCAGCGTCATTGCCAGGCCGGTGAAAAGACTGAGCACCAGAACAATAAACGATAAGGACTTAAATTGTCTTCGCTGCGAAGCATAAGCGAAGGCTGCAAATAAAAACAGCACAAAAAGACCGCCGGTCGCTGTCGGATAAGGCGAAAACAGGTTAAACCTCGGACGCCATAAACTGATGAACCAATCCGGCTGGAGGATGCTGATAATCAATGAATTGTTAACGAGGACCGTATCGCCGAACACCCTGCCGATACCATAGAGCGGTGTTTCAAAAACAAGGGTTTGCATTCCGGCCAACTGACAAATCACAGCGGCCATTGCTATCCATCCGCTCACGATTGCAAGGCGGTTCAATGCCGCCAAAAACTTTTCGGCAAGCTCATCGGTATAGATGTTGGATAAAAAAATAATAAGCACTAATCCCATAATCCAGTAACTTAGATTATAAAAAGCGGCGATCATCCGGGATCCTTCTCCCGAGGGGGCGTGAATGATAATGCTTGAGATATACGTCAGCGAAAAAATAAAGAGGGTGAAACACAACGTGGATATGTAAAGCGTATGGTTCTGAAAAGAACAGATGTGGATGAGCGAAACAAAACAAATCAACGCCAATAAATGGTAATAAACAAGATTAAGACCGAGAAACCATGCGGCCGGTGCAAAGGCCAGTCCCCAACCCCAGGACCGCATAAGTCCGGACAAAACCGGATGGGCCTCAGGCGATATAAGCTTAATTTTAGACTTGATATGCCGAATAACCATATTGTGGTATATTTTCGGCTAAATGAAGCTTTCACAAAAGAGGAATTTCTCTACCTCTTTATATCGCTTAGACTTAGAAGCACCTAACAAAACCCCTTTCGTTTTGTCTTTGCGAGGAGGCGAAGCCGACGAAGCAATCTCAAAACCTGAGATTGCCGCGCCCGCAAAAAGTACGAGCGGGCTCGCAATGACAATTTTGTTAGGCACTCTTAGTCCGATTTTCATCGATTAGGCAAATCGATGAGAAAATCGCTTTGGACGCATGGGGTTGCATCCAAAGTTTTGCGCCCGCGTTTTAACAGGACGCAAAAGACAACCCCTGGGGCACAAATGGAAAAGCCCATTTGCACCACAGCCTCTTCGCGGGCATTTCTCATTGGCGATGAGAAATGCGGGTTAGAAACGGCGGGCAGCCATGGCGCTTGAGTGTGCGCGGCATTGCCGGCCAATAGCATCCAACGGGTCCCAACGATAGCAGCTTCCTTCAAGGAGCCTTCTTGAGCACAAGCGAAACGGTATTCTATTTTTTGGGGCATTTGCCCGCTCAAATGCTTCACGGCGAGGCTCTCTATCGAAAACTGCCGGGTCCCTGTATTGTTCTTTCAGAAGATGCCAAAGCCTACTGTGAAAAGCGCGGTTTGCAAACACTGCTCCTGGACAACCACACGGTCGGCTATCGTCCCTTTAAATTCCGCCAGGTAAAAAACTACACCCGCTTTGATTTTTCCGAGATTCCGAACACCGTGAATTATTTAAACCGCCGCCATGGAATTATTTTTTTCTTTGATACCTATCCGGGCATTAACTCCCTGCATTCGTTAAAAAAAATCATGCTGTTCCATGGCAACAGCATCAAGGTTAATTGGTTTCAACCTTGGCGCATTAACTGTTTAAAACAATATGACAAAATGACAACGTTGGGCCCCTTCTGGGAAAATATCCTCAAAAAAAAAGGCCTGCCGCAGGACCGGTTCCTGAAAATCGGCCAAACACGCTGCGATGAAATTATTTCGCTCGGCTCCAAACCCGAAAACCAGGAGAAAATATACGCGCGGCTTTCCTCGCGGCCGAAGCCCATCCTAAGCTACATGCCGACCTGGTACGGCCCGAGTTCGCTGTGCGATGTCGGCACAGCGCTTCTCCGAAACGTTTCCGATGACTTTATCCTCATGCTGCGGCCGCATCCGGAAACACCGGCGTCAATCCTCCAAGAGATAAACAAAACCGTTCGCGCTAGAAAATATATGATTCTGAGCCACAAGGATTACGACGATAGTATTTCACTTATGACTATGCTATCCTCCTCCGATGCCTTCATTATGGACCTGAGCAGCTTGCTGATTGATTGCCTGCTGCTTGACCGGCCCATACTTTTTGCCCATGGAGGTAATTACTTTCAAACCCTGTGGAACCGCCGGGTTTACCGGCCTATCCAAGAAGTTTTCAACCGGAGCGAGCAAATTACGCGGCTCAACGTATCATCAGCCGATATTTTGATCCGAAAAGCTTTATCTCAAACTCCGGACAAGGCTGCCCGGCATTGTGTCAAAGAACGGTTTTTTTATAATCTCGACGGACATGCCGCAGACAAACTTGTCGAAGCCGTAAAGCATGACTTGGTGAATTTATGAAAGCGATTATTCTGGCCGCAGGAATGGGGATGCGCATCGAATCCCCCCTCCCCAAATGCCTCACACACCTGACTGCCGAAAAAACAATCCTCGATTTTCAAATCGAACGGCTGTCAGCCGCCTTTAGCCCGGATCAAATCGTTGTGGTTGTGGGGTACAAATATCAGCTGATTATGGAGCGCCACCCGCAGCTCATGTATGTCTACAACCATGATTATGTCAGCAACGGCACCGCGAAAAGCCTGCTTTGTGCGTTAAGAAAATTCCATGGCGAGGACGTGCTTTGGCTGAACGGCGACATCTATTTCGATGAAGGCGTCCTGGATTTGCTCATCGGAGATCACAAATTTTCAAGCTGTCTCGTCGACCATAAAAAATGCGGCGCCGAAGAGGTCAAATACGACCTCGATGCGCATGGTTTTATCAGCCATATATCGAAGGAGGTATCGCCCGCCAAGGGCGAGGCCCTCGGCATCAACATCGTAAGAAAAAATGAATTGCCCTTGTTTCAATCCGCTCTGACAAAATGCAAAATGAAAGATTATTTTGAAAAAGCCATAGAAAACTTGGCGGTCGAAAAGAAATTAAAAATGAAACCGGTCGATAAGGGAAATTTATTTTGCCAGGAAATTGACTTCCAAGAAGATCTTGACGCTGTGCAGCGTTACCTCACGCAGAAATAACCGTTCCCCGATTAATCTGCCTTGCGTTTCAAATCAACGCTATCACTTTTTTTCGGCGCCCGCGGAATAATAAAATAGAGCGCCATCATCAGCGCTCCCGCATAAAAAGCATTCACGCCGGTTGTAATGGCAGCTATCCCTACAATTCCGTATTTGGGTAGAAAAATAATATTTCCGGCGGTTGTCACGGTAATTCTTGCCAAGGCCGAAAAAAGATAGGCCCGGTCTTTGTGATAAATCATGAATAACCGTATTGCAAGCAGCGCCGGCACATCAAAAACAAGCCCTGCTGCCAGCCATGCGAAGAGATGGGCCACGACCGAAATCTTTTCTTCCGGAAACTCGCCGCGCCCAACCGCCAAATGCGCAAGGGGTGATCTGAAATAAACCATGATCGCAACTGCAACAGCCGTCACCGTAATTAAACCCAGCATGAGTTTGATCTCATCCGCCCACCGGAATCCCTTTTTCAGACCGCTATACTCATGCGACCAGTGCGAGTAAACCACCGCGATCACACTCGAAAGCATGAGAATCTGCGGAACATTCCGGAGCCGCTCGCCAATCGTATAAAGCGTCAATTCTCCGGGACCGGCATAAGTCGCAATCGCCTGATTGATGAACCCCAAAGAGCACAAGACGGCAAAAGCCGCCGTTTGCAGCGCCAACCTTTTAAAAAAGGGGGTTATCCGGATGCTTGAGTCATATTCTAACTTTATGGGTGATATATAGTTATGACTATAGCAAAAGGTCAAAAGCAGCCGCAATAATTCGCCGGACAGATAGCCAAGGGCAACCGCGTGCATGCCCAGCGTTCGCCGGAACATCAAAGCCGATGCGATGACAAAAATGGACCTTATCATGGGCGAAACGGCAGCTACATGAAAATGTTTTCGTGCATTAAGCCCGCCGTTAAGGATGCTGATCCAGGTGGTGAAAAACAAAGTCGGCAGCATTTCAAGGAAAAGACAAAAGGCCAGAATCACCGCTTCTTTTTGCAGCGAGGTACAGAAGTTAAAAAAAATAAAGACACCGGCAGTAATCACCAGACACGCAGCAACAAGAAATTTGGTGATGCCGATCATCAAGTTACTGACACTGCGCTCGAGATTTATTCCATGCGCCTCCTGTTCATGAATAAACGGAACGACCCCATTCTCAAGAATATTTGTGACCACGATTTGGCCCCATAAAATCAACCCGTAGGCGAGAAAGAAAGCGTCTGTCCCCGGACCCGTGGGATACCAGGCCGCGATCAGGAAAGGAATCACGAGCCCCAGCATACGGCCCAAGACCGAAAAGACGGATGTGGTGCCCATGTCTTTAAGAACTTTTTTGCCGCCAAAAAACGGCAAAAGCGGCCGTAAAATTTTCTTCAAGAAGCGCGTCATGATATCTTTCCTGATTTAAATAACTCCGAGGCCGCCTGAATATGCGATTTCAGCCCCTTTCCTTTCATCAAATCGGCACTCAGCCACGCTTTACCTCCGGTACTTTCCCAGGAAAATTCGATCAGGCGCGGTCTCCCCGCTTTGAGATAAAAAGCACCGGCCGGCTTATTGTTAATGCTGACGACAAGCACCGCATTTTCTCCTTGCGGATGCGTCAACAAACGGGCCTCCGTGCGCCCCCCGCGTAAATTCAGGCCATGAATCCATCGCTGACCGGTTTTCTCATCGGACGGTGAAACCGGCTGCTGCCACCATCCTGAGGATTGGACGGCAACGGTCCGTTGAGATAATTGCAACTGATGAATACGATCGCGATTGACGGGATCCCAGGAGCTCAAGAGTTCCAAATCTCTTAAATCCGGTGTTTTTTCTTCCAGCACGGGAGATAAAGCCGCGATTGCCTTATCTTTCGCTCCTGATTCCCAGTAAGCCGACGCAAGATAATACCTTTTGCGGGGATTATTATCGCCGGACTTCTCAAGCAAGCGGGCCGCGCTCTCATAGCGTTTCATGCGGTAATCGAACAGGCCCTGCGGGTAGGGATCTTTAGACTGATCGGCAATGCGATAAAGACGGGGAATCAAATCGGCCACATCTTCATCCGCTGTTTCGAGAATATCATGGATTATTTTATTCGTGTCGGCAAACGCCGGATGAACCCACACATCGCGCACCTTCAATCCTTGCTGCGCCGCAAGGATCCCGGCTTTGGCTCTGACATAGCTCCAATCCTGAATCCAGAATGCCTTTCTGAAGGATTCAAAGGATTTCCGGTATTCGTCTTTCATGAGATAGTCTTCGCCGAGACGGCAATAGGTTTCATAATCTTCCCGAACCCAAAGCAGATATTGCCCGTAAACCCGTTCGTAGGACTCCCAAAGCCCTTCCGACATCAGAAAACCCAAAAGAATCTTGTAAGATGCCCGGTTCGGAGGCGTCAGTTTTATGATCTGTTCGATATCTTTGGTAGCCCGCCAAAGGGCTGATAGCGCGGCATTCAGATACCGTGATCCGGGATCTAGATAAGGGTATTCGGGATTTGAAAAATGAATGCGGATACATTTCTGAATCAGGGCGATTCCCTGCGTCCGAACAGCCGGCTCGTTTGTTCCGGCACTCTGTAATAGTTCTTGCCCTGCCTGACAGGCAACCCAGGCGCTTCCGGGTTCGAGTTTTTCCGCTGCGCTCAAATCCTGGCGAATGACCTCCAGTTTGGCCGGAGGAATTGCCTGCCGTTTCATCCCGTAATATTCTGCGAGCACGGCCCCGCTGTTTAACCGCGCGCGCCCCAAAAGAGGCTGTTTTGTTTTAAGTTTTTCGAACCCCTCATAAGCGCGGTACATGCGCTCAGGATTTTTTTCGTCCCGGGCTATTTGTAATTGCGTCTGTGCCCAAAGATCAAGAAATAAAGGGTCCGCTTTTGCCCGTTCAGCGGATAGCCGTCCCAAAAAACCGGCAGCCTTCTCCCATTGTTTGGCTTCATAGAGAACACCGCCCTGATGCAGATAATACCCCGTATACGCATCCTGCAAGGTCACGAGCATTAAGAAAATTGCCCCTATGCGCACAGCAGCAGGAACGATGAATCCTTGCATAACGGTCATTTCTGGACCTCCGCCGCGCTCTCTGTTCGCAAGGGCTGGATCAATCGCCAAATCAAACCGAATAGTGCGGCCGCAATAAAACAATTGGCGGGAATGGCCCAATTGAAATCCGTCAGCCCATGAATAAGAAAACATGCAAGCGCCGTAAATCCGCTCAAAATCCGCGCGATAGGGTAAGATTGCCCGCTGCGCCGCAACTCCGCGATCAGCGCTTTCAGACCGTAAATCAACAGGCCCAAAAACATCAAAAAAAGCGGAAGGCCGAGTTCAGCCAGCAGCTCCAGATAATCATTGTGAGCATGCTGCCACCGCGAAAAAAGAGTCGCGGGCTGGTACCTCGGGTAAACCCAATCAAAATTGCCGAGACCGACGCCCTGCCAAAGATAATCACGAATGAGGGGAATACTTCCCTTCCAAGCCTCCAATCTTCCGCCGTCCGCAAAAAGCAAACTCGCGTGAACTTCACCGAAGCGCATTTTCAGCACCATCCAGGTCAGCCCGGAAAAAACGAAAACCAGGCCCGCAATAAACAAAGCACCCGGGCGGTGCTTGGGGTCTTGAAATAGAATGAACACCAGATAAAACATAAGCGAAATCAAGGCCGACACCATCCCCATGCGCGATCCGGTCAAGTATAGAGCCGTGCCAGTGGCTGCCATTATTGCCCCTATCACGAAGCTCTTGGCAGGCTTATGGCTTTTCCAGGCATGGTGCCATACGCCCAGTTGAACATTCATGCACATAGCCAGCATATTTGCGCAGTGATTGCGGTTCATGTAAGTTCCCGTTGCGTTTTCAAGGTGAAATATCTTTTCGCGCCACAAAACATAGTGTGAACCCGAAAGGCTTTGATAAATCGCATAAAGCGCCTCGAGAAATCCAATCACGGCCATCCATGAAAATAAGCGCAAAGCATCTTCCCGCGGCAAAAGTTGAATTAAAAAAAAGACCGCGGCAAGCGCCATCCATAACATGAAATGCAGGCGGGCCTCGTATTTATTCTGTGCAAAAAAGAAAGTCTGGAGGACCAGAAAAAAAAAGAAGACCGGCAGAATCATTTTGAGAGGCCCTGAAATTTGACCGAGAGAAATCACCGAGCGCGGATAAATAAGCACGAGGAGAAAACAAAATGCGGAAAGCAGCAGCCAAATCCAACGGTCCGTGCTTCCCCAAAAAAGCGGAGCTACAAATAAAAGGGCACAAAGAGACAACGCGAGATAGCCTGTTGACCGATCATCGTTTCCGCGGCTTGGCATCCCCGTAACCATAGTAATAGTACTGCTGATAGTAGTAATCTTTTTCTTTGACGCTCACCTGATTGATGACAATTCCAAGTATCTTTTCTGCTTCCCGGGACAATCTCTTTTTCATGTCCTTCAAGTGCCGCTTGTCCGTTTTGTGATAACGTGTGACCACGGTAATGCCGTCCACATATTCGTTCAACACCGCGACGTCGGCAACCGCCAGGTAGGGCGGGCTGTCGATGATAATAATGTCATAATGGCTTTTTAACTCCGTCAGCATGTCCGACATCTGCTTGGAACCCAGAATCTCAGTAGGATGATCCGAATGCGGCCCGCTAAAAAGAACATCAAAACCCAGCCCGTCGACATTTTCGGCAATCACATCGCGGGGTCGGGCAGTTCCTTCGAGCACGTCAGACAATCCTCTTGCATCCTCAACATCGAATATCTTGTGAATTTTTGGCTTCCTCAAATCCGCGTCAATCAATAGAACTTTTAGATGATTCTGATGAAAGGCTGCGGCCAGATTAAGAGAAACGGTTGTCTTCCCCTCTTCGGGATTCGGGCTTGTGGTCAAAAGGACCCGGCATCCGCTCACGCGGCGGAAACGGAATAAGATAGCAGTCCGCAGGGCCCGAAAGGACTCCGATACGGGAGACGGATGAGCGGTATCAAATAACAAATGACCGTTTGCGGGCCTGCGTGAGTCTTTATTGGCCAACGGAACAATGCCCAGCAATTCGAGCCCCAGTCCCTTTTCAACATCATCGGGGATCCGAATCGTCGAATCAAAATATTCGATAAAAAACGCCAGA
>MHFC01000030.1:24760-26621 GCA_001804025.1 Omnitrophica bacterium GWA2_52_8
CCTCGCTCGTCGTTTCCTGCAAGCGGCCGAGCAGGGCTTCGTAGATCTGACGGGCACTGGACGCTTCGCGCTCCAATTGATCATAATCCAGCGCAATCCGGCTTAACTTTAAATTTTTCTGCCCTTCTTCCTGAATCTTTTCGCTCAGGCTTTGAATCTCTGACCGAAGGTGGATCCTCTTCGGATGGGCGGGCAAATAACGTTTGGCCAGGTTCGACTCCTGGGCCTGCAGCTTTACGAGTTCCAATTTGGCATCCTGAATAAATTTATCCTGTTCATGGATGGAAGGAATCACAACCAGACCGTTCGCTTCTTTATATTCCTGCAGTTTTTGTTCCGCCGCAGTCACTTTGGTTTTCAAATCAGCGATTTGTTCCGTGATCATTTCAGTCGCCTGCGTTGCGATATCAAATCGTCCCGCCAATGTTTTTTGAATAAACATGCGCGTGATCTCATTGGCCAGATACGTGGCCTGCTCCGGATCCGGGTGGCGGACGCTAACATTGACGAGACGCGAGTTCCTGACAGGGTCGACGCGCAAAAGCTTGTCGAGAAAAATATCTTCGGCGGAGGGTTCGTTGATAAATGTTAAAAAGATTTCCGGAACAAAGCTTTGAGATTTAATCAAGGCCCTGAGGTTACCCTTTTGCAGCCGCTTGAAATAGGCATCCTGATTCAGAGAGGTTTCTTCAATAACATCCCGCGCCAAGGATTCGCTTTTGAGAAGCAGATATTGGGTCCGGTAATAATCCGTCGAGGACGCGTCAAGCGACATGACTTCTTTGAAATCGACAACATTGGGATTGTCTCTTTCAATCAAAATGGTGGCCCTTGATTCATAAAGCACGGTTTGAATCTGGGTCACCAGAACACCCAAAAGAACCGAGAGTATAAAAAAACCGACGATGACGGCTTTCCGCTTGCGCAGAACATATAAATAGTCCCGCAAGTGAATTTCACTCGACCCGAACGATACCAGCATTCAACCGATCCTTATGGTTCAAAAAAAGCCGCGGGACACAATCACACGGTCATTGGCTTTTAACTTAATATCCTGCGACGTGTCCCCTTTTTTGGTTATCCTTTCGACATCCGCCTCATAAACTTGTTCCATGCCGCGTTCTTCGCGGACCACCTTGACTTTGGATTGATTCGCGATCTCCGTAAACCCGCCCGCAAGCGTAATGGCTTCAAAGACCGTCATATTTCCATAGATTGGAAGGGACCCGGGACTTTTTACCTCACCGAAAACAAAAACCCGGCTGTATTCTTTAACAAATACGGTCACCTGAGGATCCACCAGATATTTTCTGGCAAGCAGGTGCGTAATCTGTTTCTGCAATTCAACCACCGTAAGACCGGCGGCTTTGATCGAACCAATGAGCGGAAAGGAAATATGTTCGTCGGTCAATACGCGCACTTCCTTCGTCAAATCAAGTTCGTCATAGACCTCGATTTGAAGCAGGTCGCCGACACCAATTCTATAATTTTGGGAGCTATCAGCATACCCCATTGACGCAAACGCCAATAGAACCAGGAGAGCATGTTGAGGACTAAATCGCTTCATGGTAACCCTTTGTAAGTTACTATAAGTGTAGCATATCTCATGAGTTATCGACTTAACAGGCCTAAAAATAAAGGCCTTGGGACAGGGGGGGCTTAGAGTTCAGCACATATTGAAGTTAAGCTGCGGCCCGGCAGACATGCGCGGGCTGATGGGATGTCCTAACCCGCATTTCTCATCACCAATGAGAAATGCCCTCGCGAAGGCTGTGGTGCAAATGGGCTTTTTCATTTGTACCCCAGGGGTTGTCTTTTGCGCCCTGTTAAAACGCGGGCGCAAAACTTTGGATGCAACCCC
>MHFC01000031.1 GCA_001804025.1 Omnitrophica bacterium GWA2_52_8
TGGAATCCATGATGCATAGTGCCCGCCCGCTCAGGGCGGAAGTCTCCGACGTCGCCAACGCTGTTTTTGACGGCACGGATATGGTCATGTTGTCCGGCGAGACGGCGATTGGAGAGCATCCGGTCGAGACCGTTCAAATGATGGCGAAAATCATCCTCGAAGCCGAATCCTATGTCCGCATCGGAAACCGGTATTGAAGAAATTTATGGGATATAACCATAACTCATTTTACAATAAGCGCTTGCATAATATACTTTTCCTTTTCAATTTTCAGTGCTAACTGAGCTTTTGGCGCCCATAGGTGACAGGCGACGAAGTATTTGCTCCTTATGGGAAGTACGCCGCCGACTGGCCATTTTGTAAAGATCCTGTTCTAAGAGCCGGTATTGATAACATGGCCTGTGACATAACCAGTTTTAATTATTCAAGTTACAAAGAGCGCCGTCAAACCGGCGCAGTCTGGAAGCGCGACCCCCTCGGCGATTATTTGCCGCCCGTCCGCCGGGCCCAACTGAGCCGAGCCTAATGTCTGGTTAACGGTTGTTTTAGAAAACCCGTTGTAGGTTCGATAATCAAGACAATGAAATTCCGGTTCATCCTTTTATTTTTTTTGTTGCTTCTTTCTTTTCCGGCCTACGCGAAGAAAGAGGACGAAGGTAGTCGTGCGACCCTTCATGCCCCCACGGATGTCCAGCCGTACCCCCATCAAATATTCGAGTCTCAAACGCAAAAGGGAACGACGATTCACGGCCAGGTCTACCGGCCGCGTGAAAATCTCGTTGTTTTAGAAATGATGCCGGAATGGAAAAAAAGCCATAAACCGAAACCAACCAAAAGCGCCCGCAAACAACCCGGCGAAGCCCAAGAAGCCCCCGTCATCAAGTCCGTGCGGCTGAAAACCGAAAGCGGAAAAGTTTATGAGACCGAAATCCGCCGCGTGCCTTCATGGTTCATGCCGACTGCACGGCAAAATTATCAGACACCCGCCGGTCAAACTGCGGCGCCGGTGTCACGGGCCGGCGAAGAAAAGGCCCCGTGATGAAAAGGCCGCTCTTGCTTTTTATCCTGATTTTTTTAGGGGCCTTCCACCCTCGGGCCTGGGCCACCTACGAACATGAAGAAAGCCGCGGAGAATCCCATGCAGGGGCGGGCGCAGCCGTCGGGATTTTTACGGCGCTGCTCCAGCAAAGTTTGCAAAAAGAAGAAGAGGAAAAGGAGCCCGAGCCCCCGCCTGTTGTCACGGTCGTCGAAGTCCCGGCTGACGAAGAATTGAAAGGCCCTTGCCATGCGGAAGTGGAAGTCGAACACCCGGATAAAAAAGAACCCTATGTTTTTGATGTGCAAATTTATATTCCGCCCTCCGCCGCCGACGCTTTCGCCTGCTGCGAAATGCGGTCGCTGGAGTTTGTCAACCGATGGCAGCATCCGCTCGAATTTCGCGTTGAAAAAGCCCCGGGCAAAGTCGTCGGTCCCGGCGAGAGCATCCGGCTGGAAGGCAAATGGGGGGAGTGTGTCCGCGTCACGGCTTTGAGCCACGGCCAGCAGGGAAAAACCGGCGAACATTTAGTGATCGAAGACCAGCGTTTTTGCTGCAATGAACTGAGGACAAAAGGCGCAGGCCGTTTTACGGCGATGCAACTCGTGGACTTTTCCCTCGAGGAAAAAACGCCGCCGTGCAAGCAAGCCGAAGAGTTCCAGTTGATTTGCTGCGAAGCCTGCCCCGGCCGTCTCGGGGATCGGTTTTATTCGCCGCTCCCTCCGGATACCGAATGCCAGCCCGGCGATATCCGCCACGACGAACTGGTCTTCGGCGAAAAGGATTGCGCCAATCCGATGCTTGAGCCCCAATATTATCCCGGGCCCATTATCCCGAATCCGGCCTGTCCTTATAAAGAAGAAGGTTCGTGTCCGCCGGAATACCGGCCTTGTTCGGCCCAGCCGCGGGCATGTTTTGAAGGATTTGTGGACAAGTGCATTCAAACGGAAACCTGCCGGTATGCTTGCTGTCAGTGTGTTCCCGAGACCACCACCACCACGACTACCGGCCAGTGCCCGTCTGATTACAATGCCTGCGGTTCTCCAGCTGAATGCGGCGAAGGCATGAAGCAAGAGTGCACTCAAACGGAAACGTGCGAAAAGCCCTGCTGCCGCTGCGTGCCGGAAACCGTGACAAAAGACCAATGCCCGGCGGGGTACAATCCTTGCGGTTCTCCAGCTGAATGCGGTGAAGGCATGAAGCAAGAGTGCACTCAAACGGAAACTTGCGAAAAGCCCTGCTGCCGCTGCGTGCCGGAAACCGTGACAAAAGACCAATGCCCGGCGGGGTACAATCCTTGCGGGGACCAGGTTGCCTGCGCCGAAGGGTCTACGCGCCAGTGCGTGCGTGTGGAGTCGTGTCCCGATGAATGCTGCAAATGCGAGCCAAAGACAAAAGATCAAAACTATTGTCCCGATGACTATCCGCCGTGCGGCACGCCGGCGGAATGTCCCGAAGGTTTCACGCCGGATTGTGTCCAGGTTTCGACCTGTCCGGAAGCTTGCTGCCGGTGTGTTCCGGCGGTGGAAGAAAATTATTGCCCGGCCGGGTATCCGCCGTGCGGTACGCCGGCGGAATGTCCCGAAGGTTTCACGCCGGATTGTGTCCAGGTTTCGACCTGTCCGGAAGCCTGCTGCCGGTGTGTTCCGGCGGTGGAAGAAAATTATTGCCCGGCCGGGTATCCGCCGTGCGGTACGCCGCCGCCCGTTTGTCCGGATCGATCCGTGCTGCAATGCATCCAGACGGCAGCCTGTCCTGAAAAATGCTGCAAGTGCGTGCCCGTCGACGACGATGAAGACTGCCCTCCCGGTTATCCTCCGTGCGGGACTGTTCTTGAATGTCCCGAAAGCTTCACGCGCCACTGCATTAAAGTGCCTGCCTGTCCGGAGGAATGCTGCAAATGCGAACCTTCGGACAAACGGTCCTGTCCGCCGGGGTTTGGGCCCTGCACGCCGGATCCGATTCAGTGTCCGCCGGATACTGTTAAGGAATGCGTACCGTCACCGGATTGTCCGTATGATTGCTGCCGGTGCGTTAAACCGCCTCCGCCGCCGTGCGACTGCTCTTGTGATTTGACGGATGACCTGGATCCTTATCAACCGATCGAAGGCAATCTTGTTTCGCCCGCGGAAACGCCCGAACCGCTGCGGATTCCTTTGAGGGCGCAGCTGCCGCTTGTCGCGAACGCTTCCGATACCGATTTATTGAAATTGATATGCGAGAAAACATCCCGGGGCGGCGATCATTGCGAGCCTCCCTGCGCGTCGGAAGACGCTTTGGTTTTTCCGATAAACGCCGAGTATGGCTGGGAAATTGTCCAGGGCGAGGGGGTTCTCGTTTCCGATCCGGCGCCGCCGCTTGCGGGAGCGAAAACAGCCGCCGGTCCGGCCACGATTTATGTGGCGCCTTCGCATCTGCCGCCCGACCCGAGGGTGCGGATCGAGCTGACCCTGTCGGATGATTCCCGGCATCGGCGCAATGCGCCTGACGGGTCCCAAAAAATCGAGGTCCGTTTCGAATTGACGGACGAAATTGAAAAAGTGGAAATTCCTTTTGGCAGCGGCAAGCCGCCCTGGGCCGATGCCCCCAAACCGCCGCCGTCCGATTGCTCCTGCCGGCCGGAAAAAGAATGGGAAGTGAATGGCGGGCTTTCCGGCCCCGATGGCGAAGAGCGCTATGTGATGTGCGCCGGCCATCATCTTGTGCTTTCCAATTGGGCTAAGGACGGGGATGAATACACGCTGCGCTGCAGCGATCCTGAATGCGGCCGGCCTGAGAAAAAAGACGCTCAGGACGATCCCATTCTTTACCGCTGGGCTGCCTCGGCGGGAGCCATTATCGGGGAATCGGATAAAATCGTTTTCCGGGCCCCCGCCGAAGCCGGCCGGGTGAGGGTCTCTCGGAGTGCTTCCGACAGCGGGATGCAGGCGCGTGACGGGGGCAAGGACTTTGCGCCGGTTACAATCGATGTTATCAAAGTAGATTTGCAGGCGGAGGGCATCAAGGAAGAAGACGAGATCACACGGGGCGCACTCGTGGCCTACAATAAGGACAACGACGATTTTAACGCCGCGGGCGCGGTCTTCAATTACGACCCCGACCGTGAACAAAATGAAGTGGCCGGAGAAGACGATCTAAAGGAAGTGGTGCTCGATATTCAGATGGGAGAGGTCAACGAAGGCGAAGTGAGGTTTGAAATTGCCGAAGGCGCGGACGGCGAGAACGCCAAACTCAAAGTTTGGGATAGCCTGGAGAAAAGGAATCCCGTGCTGAACGGCACAACCCGCGTCAAAAGCTGGAGCGCCGCCGAGTTCAAGGCGCTGCCACAGCCGGTCCGTTTCTATGTGGAAGGCTTCAACCGCTCCGACAAGGTGAAAGATGCGGAGCTTCGCCTGATTTATGCCCGTCAGGCCGGCGCTGAGCCGATGTGTTTGGACCGCATCAAATATACGGTCTTCGAACTTCTTTTGGATGCAGACCGCGACGACGCGTTGACGGATGACAATAGCACATATCTTCCCGGTTACGATTCGGCCGGCCGCCCACGGATCGCGGCACCCGCAGGCGAACACTTGACGCGCTTGATCGCCGCACCGCTCAATGAAAAAGTAGCGGACATCGCACGCTTTGTGATCTTCCAGACCACGAATTTCCACGGCATGGCCATGAATCGCGGGAATATAGAGGACAATGATTATTCTTTCGAAGCGGGCGGCGATATTCTGGAAAAAGCTGCCGAAGGTTTTGCGGACGATCGGGCGCGCATGGATTTCTTTGTGCGCGATTACGGCGGCGAGAGCCGGCAAGAGGTGGCTTTGGCGCGTGATGGGATATTTTTGGCCTCCGCGGAATTGCGCGTGCCGTTCGATACCGACCGTGATCATTTGCCTGATGTTTGGGAAAGGCAATATGCGGGTTTTGACCCCCGCAATCGGGATACAGACGGCGACGGGCGGCAGGATGGCGCAGAAGATGACGACGCCACGCCCGTGGTGACCGGCGCGCCGGCCCAGGGGCTTACCGGCGACGGCCTGGCCGCGCGGGAAGAATATCGCGGCTTTTTCCACGGCGAGCCCGACAATACCGGCCATCGCCATTACCGGACCGCGCCGGACACAAAAGATCTCTTTATTCATAGCACAGTCTCTGAAGGTGTGACCAATTTGGGAATTGCGCACCTGCATACGGCCAATCTGCCGCTTCGCGCCTACCGTATCAATGGAGAAGAATGGCTGAGCCGCTCGACCAAACAGATTAATTTCAATGCCCTTCCGGAAACGATGCTCCAGCGCGCTCTGGACCTCGACGTCAGTCCAGTCATTGATCCGACTCTTTTTGGGCTGGCTTATCCCGGAGGCATTGACACGGGCGCCAACGGTGTTTGCGAGACGCCGGCAGTTCCAGACGACAGCCAGGTGATTCCGATCGGGCGGGGTAATCCGGGATCGGTGATCATCACGGCCGGGCGCAACGGTTATCTTGAAATCCTTCTCGGCGGCGATGATGTGCGCGACGGCCATCTGGTGCGCACAGGCCCGGACGGCATTTTGAATACCGTGCCTCATCCTGATGATGCCCCTGTTTTCCTTCAAGGGCAGGGCGAAGCGAACCGTCTTATGATTCGTCCCGGTCCCGGCGAAGCGGCGCTTAAAACCCCACATGCCAGCGGCGATGACGTGTTAGGCGGCAATCAGATCACGACGGGACCTAACGGGATTGCAGAAACGGCCGCGGCGGAGGGCGACGAACAAGTGATCGCGGTTGGCCGGGGCGATCCGAATACGGTCGGTATCCGTCCGGGCGCCAACGGGATTTTAGATCCGGTGCGTGCCGGTGATGATGAACTTTCGGGCGATGTTATCACTTCCGGAGTGGACGGCATTGCAAATACGGCCGCACTTGCCGGCGACGATCAGAAAATCCCCGTCGGGCAAGGTGAACCGCATGCGCTTTGTGTACGACGCGGTTCGCTCAATAACTATGAGCGCAAAAGCGTGCCGGTGCCGGATGACGAAGCCCAGGACACGGCCGCGAACCGGGTCAATGAAAGTCCGAATGAGCATGCCACCCTTTGGATTTATATTCCGACGTTCCACAACATTTTTCACACCTTCGGCAGTGACGGGATTTGGCAGGGCGGTCCCGGCGCGCCCGGAAGCGACGACGTGGACGTCGATTTAATGGGCGCTGCCAATCAGGCGCGCCGTCACGATTGGATCCGCAAAACGATGACGCACGAAGGCGGGCATGGCATTCACATCAATCACTACAGGCCGCCGGCCGCTCCCGGGCATGCAGTCCCCTGGAGCGTCATGCGTAGCGGCATTTGGGGGTTGGCGGCTCCCGCCAATTATGATGCCACTGACGGGGACCAACGCCGGTTGCATTTGAAACATTAAAAGGGAAAAAGGCCAGGTTGCTTTCCGGCCGGGAGAAAAGGGCAATGCATTTTATGAAACATTCAGCTTATTTCCGCGCTTTTGGCCTTTGTTTTGTCTTATTCGCTGCCGTGAGTACCCGGCTTGAAGCGGCTCACGAAGTGGAAGCGGATTTTCGGCTGCAGGGGACCTGGCCGTCCTTTCCGCAAGTCATGGCCGAAGAGGAGACCGCGGCTGCTGGCGGTCCCGTTTTTTTCAGAGACCAGGACCAGGCCGTGCGGGGCGTGCTGCGGCTTAGAAATTTGGATGCGGAACCTCTGCGGCTGGAAGAGCACCGCACGAAGTGGACGGATTTTTTGTACGCAGAATTGAAAAAGAACGGCCAGCGCATGGACTCCGGCAGTTACCGCATCCTTTGGGGCAAGCCTGCGGCTTCCAAAGACGTCCGCAAATTACATCCTGGAGAAACGGTGGAATTGCCGTTTGAAATCGAAACGGCGGGCGCGGGGGACTCCAAAATCCTGCCCGAAGGGCAGTACCGCATTAAGATCGGGCTGAACACGCTGGAAGTCTCCGTCCTGACGCCGCTGCGGATCGAAACCGGGTTCCGGAACTTCCGGGTGAAAAACATCGAAAGCCGCGAAGAACGGTTCAATTATTTCGAATACCTTTATCAGCGCGCGTTTGAAGAAAAAAACGAGGCGCAAATGCGGACGCTGCTGGAAGAAATGATTACGAGAGAGCCGGCGGATGATTTGACTCTGGCCCGGCTCGGGGACTTTTATTTTTTTAAAGGGGAGTATGCGCAGGCCTTGCCTTTTTTTGAAAGGCTCCTAAAAACGCTGGAAACCGGCGGCCGAAAGAGGCTGCTCGGCTGGCAAAGTGAATATTTAAGCGAAGAAGAAATCCTTGAGCTTGCACGCGGGAAGGCCGAAGCCGCCCGCCGTTTGGCGGTTTAAACCGCGGCAATGGTCCGGTAACACACCAAGGTCTGTTCTTCATAAGGCCGCTCCCGTATTGAACCGGCGTATCAAATTCGGAATCAAAATAATAAAACAACAAATCGGTTCAATCCCTCATGGGGCGGATTTACTCGGCGGGCGGTTACGGATGAAGCCATCGGAACGGATTATTTTGGCGGCGGACCTTGCGGGCATAATTTTCCCGCTAACGATTATTCCGCAAAAATCCGATAAAGAACTGTTTGGACAGGCCCCAAAATCTTCAAAATTCTGTCCGTAAACGATCCCTAGCATCAATGCGGGGAGTCTTCGATGCTTCCGATGGGTCCAGGTGGTGATGTGCCCCAAATGCAGTACCGTTATCCCGTGGGCATCGCTTTCCTTTGTGGTGAAACATTTAAGAGGAATCTGCCTCAGCTATCCGCACCGGTTTGACTGCACCAAGTGCCGGGCCCCGCTGACCGTGCGCTACGCCCCGCTGCACTGGATCGTCTACCTCTCATTCATGGCCGGCACGGCTTACTTGATGGGCTACTTTTACAGAGTCCAAATCGCCAGCCAGTTTTTCGTTTTTATTGCCTCTCTTTATATGCTTTGCGGCATTGTGCTTATTTGCGGCGGCGTCCATCTAAAAATTCCCATGCGCGTCGAAAACAAAGGCCGCGCGAAATTTAGGGAAAGATAACATTCCTCAGAAAAAAACGGACGGAATCTTTTTAAACAAACAGCGCGGTTTGGACGGCCTTGATGAAAACCGATGGCGCTCGACCATATCCCGTGCATTCTCTCGGCCTGCGACGGGCTGATGGTCGCGCGGGGCGACCTCGGGATTGAACTCGGGGTCGAAAAAGTTCCGGTGATCCAGAAAAAACTGATCTGGATTGCAAGCCGCAACCGGGTGCCCGTGATTACGGCGACGCAGATGCTGGAATCCATGATGCATAGTGCCCGCCCGCTCAGGGCGGAAGTCTCCGACGTCGCCAACGCTGTTTTTAACGGCACGGACAGGGTCATGTTGTCCGGCGAGACGGCGATCGGAGAGCATCCGGTCGAGACCGTTCAAATGATGGCGAAAATCATCCTCGAAGCCGAATCCTATGTCCGCATCGGAAACCGGTATTAAAAAACGTTAAAGCCTGCACTGCGCGCCGTTCGAAACCGCTTATTTTTTTATCTCCGCAGTGAAATTTTATCTGATCAATTCCTAACATCCGAAAACATCAGGGATCATCCTGAGCCTTCTTTTTTTCGCATTCTTGCAATCACGGCAGGTGCGGGTTATATTTTACAACCTCTTATCGCGATTGGAGTTAACATCAGTCTGAATGGTTCAACACACCCCCCGGCCAAGCGACTATAAAAAGGAAGCGTTCTCCGCAGTTCAAAAACTCATCGCTATTTTTTTGTCCCTTTCTTTAATCCTTTCAGAAAGCTTTGCATACGGGCAAACAATCCAGATAGCAGATACCAGGCCGCAAGCGGCAGATAATGCTGCTGCCGTTCTTTCAATTCCCGCGGAACTGGGCCATGTGGAAGAGGCCTACTTTCAGCATACGAGCAGCCGGCAGTCCGCCAGCGGTTTTTCTTCCGCAGTGATTTATATCCAGGACGCTCACGACTCCGTTGAAGCTCAAAAAAATATTGCGCGGATCATCCGGTATCTTGTGGCCCGTTACGGGGTAAAAACGGTTCTTGAAGAAGGATACGAAGGCCCCGTGCCGACGGAGGATTATTTCGGATTTATTCAGGATGCCGCAGTCAAACGTAAGGTCGCCGGTGTTTTTATGGACCGGCTCATGCTCGGCGGGGCGGAATACGCGCATATCAATCGTGACCGCGACTTTGATCTCGTCGGCGCGGACGATGCGAAATTATTTACGGAGAACATCGAATGGTACCGTGAGGCCGCAAAAGAAAAAGACCAGACCGCCGCGGAACTTGCGGATTTGCAGGAGCATATCGGACGGCTGGCAGGCCGGAGATTTCCCACAGCACTGAAGAAATGGATGAAGCTCCGCGATAAATTCGACAAAGGCCTCCTGAACCTGCCGGATTATGTCAGACAATTCAGCAGGATCGAAGCGCCTCTTGCCGGGTCCCATATGGAAATGCTGCTGCGGGCCCTAAACAGCGCCGGACCTGAAAGTCTTCGCACGGCCGAAGAGATTGACCCTAAAAAGCTCTTCCTGGAAATCGAGGAAGCCGAAAACCGTCTCGCCTTCGAACAGCTGCAGCACGACGTTCAGAAAGAAATCTTCCGTGCCTACAGGGAAATCCGTTTAGTCGGACGCCTCAACAATATCGAAATGACTTATGACGAGTTTGCGGCCGTCCGGCCGGCGCTCGACACGCTGCGTACGTCCGGGATTGCGGAACTGATGGTCCGGGAAACGGGCAAATCCGTGGTGTTGTCCAAACGCTGGGAACGTGTCATCGGCCGGGCCGTGAGATTTTACGAACTTGCCCGGGCGCGTGAACGGGCGGTGGAAAAGAGTCTTGAGTTTTGGGTCGGGAGTCGTGAGAATTTTAGCGGGGATTTCACCCAAGATACACGACGCCGGACGCGCGGCAATGTGGTGCTCGTCTTCGGGGGATTTCACAAGGGCAGCTTGACCGAAATGTTTAAGAAAAACGGATACAACTATATCGTCATCACGCCGCGCATGACCGAAGTGGACATGAAACATCAGGCGCTCTACCGCCGGCTCATGACGGCAGGACTCCCGGATTTTAATTCGTTACCGGGACCGGCCAACGCGGCGCGGTTTGTTCCGGTCTTCGGCGCGGAGTATCTCGGCCGCCGCAGCGAGGCCCGCGCCCTTGTCCGGCGCGTGGCCGCAAGGTTCGGAGCCGAATCATCGCCGGAAAACAGCGCTGTCAAAACACCGGCCGGCGAGCGTTCTGATGCGCGGACCCTGAAGCGCGGGGATTTGCCCTCGAAAACGGCGGCGGAGCTGGCGGAGGAATTTCTGCGGATCAGGGAAGAACGGGACGGTCATGTGCAAAAAATGGATGAATTGGATAGGGAGTTCCTGCGCCGGAGTCCCGCAGCGTACGGGGGGCTCGGGTTGTTTTTATTTGCCGGGGTGATTGCCGGAGGATGGATGGCAAAATTTCAGGGGCCGGCGAACGGCGGACAAATCGCCAGCCTTGTTTTTCTGGGCGCTTTTTTGACCGGCACAGCCTGGGCGATTTATCGTTTAGCGCCTACCACCCGTCCTTATGCCGATCTTAAGAAATACGACGCGTCTCTTTCAGCAGATCTCCGGCAACGGCTCAAATTCCTGCTGTCGCGCATGGGAATTGAGAGTTCCGGTAAACGGGATTATTGGGGTGTGGACACGGAGGTGATGGGGGATGTTTACTCACTGTTAGAGTCCTCCGGACGGGATTTGATACGGCACAAAGAACGTGTTCTTGAAAAAGTTGGAACCTACCGCCGTTTTCTTAACCGCTATCGTTTTCCCTGGAGCCCGGCGCGGCGCCTTGAACTTGAGCTGGGGATGCGCAAAGTGGCCGAAAATTATGAAAATCTTGTCTTGGCCGCAGCGCGTGCGGCGGAAGCATCAAACTATTCTGTGAAAAAACATTGGGTTGATGAAATGATCCTTGCCGGCGACGGTTTGCAGTCTGCGGTGGACCGCTTCCTCGAAAAGGCAGGTCCTTCCTCCGCCAACCGCTCCGAGGGCCGTAGCGGAAATAAACGGCTTGAAGTTGTTCGGGGACTCGGAATGCAGTTTGGGAACCTTAGTTATCAACAAGTGGCCGATTATTTTTTGCCTTATGAAGGATGGAATGCGCTTAAGCTGGGGGGTCTGATTCGGACCGGTGCCTCTGCCTCGCCGGGACAGCCCAATGGTTATGCTTTTCAGGAAGAAGAAGAGCGAATTGTCCGTCGGGCCCTTCGCTCCGCTGCTGACGGCCCAAGCCGTGAGATTTTTCTTACGGCGTTTGCTCCCGGGGAAGGGTGGGAACTGAGATGGACCGGATTGACGCTGAAGAAGTTGCTGCAGGAGAATGGGACTTCCGGAGAAACGGTCAGGGTTATTCTCACGGCCTTTGACAAGAGTTTCGAGGGGTTGCAAAAGCTCGATCGCGGAATGTTATTTTGGATTGAGGAGGAAAACAGGCGCGAATCCGCCCGCAAAGTTTTGTTTGAATATCGGGGCTTCTACGGAGATTTTAAAAACCGGGACCTTTGGGAAAACATGACAAAGGCCGTTCCTCCGTCCGCACTCATCTTTCTCCGGAATTCTGGAACGCGTCTTGATGGGGGAATCGAGGAATGGAAAGAACTTTCCCGCTTGCTTTGGGAGCGGGTGACGCCTTCCGGAGCCCTGATTGTCGGGGAGAGTGCATGGAACTATGATGTGACGACACTGAACGAGTTGCATGCCGCCGAAATAAAAGCATCGGAGAATCAGCCCCCGCCTCTCAAGATTGCCCGCTCCGAAACGCGCGGGACGCCGTCCGGTGAAATTGACGGGCAGGCGCGGCAGGAGTTGCTGGAAGATATCGAAAGGCAACTTGTGCAAATTGCAATTTCTTCCGGCGACGGCAAGCGGCGGATTCTCCGCGACGACAAAAATTTTACGGTCCGGGCGGAGTTTGTACGGCTAAACCGGTTTGCCACGGTCCTTGTATCCCTAGTGCCTGAGGAAAACCGTGTCCGTATTACGGGATATTCCGACCTTCCGCTCGGTACGGACGGTTTTCAGGTGCAGGCGCTGGACGCGGAAGGGGAAGTGATTCCGGGTGTTGAGGCGGTTGCCGGAACATTCACCCTCGAGATGGAGGTGAGTTTGGACGGCGAATGGCAAGGGGCAAGAAAGCAGGTGCTTGATGCCGTCCGCAGTGCCAGAATCCGCCTCTGGCAGCATCTCTACCCTGAAGCTATGGCCGCCAAAATGGCCGAAGATGCGAAAGCTCCGGTTACCGATCCCTCCTCATTTGCGGTGCCTTCCGCCGATGACATTATCCGGTTCTATGAACAGCATGATGAAAACGGATGGATGCCGTTACCGTCCGGGGCAAAAGTGCCTGTCGGGATGCTCCAATTGGACCCCCGTATTTTGCAATGGTACCGCGGCCTCATCAATGACTTTGGCAGAAATCTTAATATTCTTTCCATCGGTTCGGGCCGCGGGCAATTGGAAAAAGCCCTTCAGGACGACGGTCATGACGTCACGGCGGTGGACATCAGCCGGAAAAATGCGGAATACTCAAAGAAACTTGGCGTCGAGAC
>MHFC01000032.1:0-9099 GCA_001804025.1 Omnitrophica bacterium GWA2_52_8
CTGATTGCGGTGCATATTTACGGTCATCCATGCCGCATTGGGGAAATTGCTGAAATTTGCAGGAAATATAAAATCGAGCTCATCGAAGATTGCGCGGAAGCCCTCGGTTCTTATGAGGGGAACCGGCATGTCGGGCATCATGGGAAGCTCTCGGTTTTAAGTTTCAACGGGAACAAAATTGTGACGACGGGCGGCGGGGGTGCTGTGCTTACAAACGACGAAGGTCTGGCAAAAGAGGCAAAACATCTCTCGACGACAGCCAAACAGCCGCATCCGTGGAGGTTCTTTCACGACCGCGTCGGTTATAACTACAGGCTGCCCAATATCAATGCCGCAATGGGATGTGCTCAGCTTGAGATCTTACCCAGATTTCTAAACGCAAAGAGAGCTTTGGCGGAAAAATACCGGACCGCATTCAGCGGACTCGACGGCGTCCGGCTAGTGTGGGAGCCTGACGGTTGCCGCAGTAATTTTTGGCTGAATACGCTGGTCTTCGGTGGCGATCGACAGGAATTGCGCGATCGATTGCTGGAAGAAACGAATAAAATCGGGCTGCAAACACGACCCGCGTGGGACTTGATTTCTTCATTCCCCATGTACAAGGAGGCCCCGGGCAGCAGCTTGAACGTCGCAAACGATTTGTGCCGCAGGGTCATTAATCTGCCCAGCGGGAGTGCTTTGTGATGCGTCGTGCGGGATCACGGAAATTAAAGGTCTGTGTCATGACCGGGGCCCGCTCGGAATACGGGCTTCTTTATCATCTGTTGAAAGCCTTACGCGATGACGCCGGCGTGGAGCTTCAGCTCATTGTTGCCGGCTCCCATTTGTCCCGCGAATTTGGATTCACTTACCGTGAGATCGAAAAAGACGGCCTTGTCATAGGGAGCAAAATAAAATTTCCTCTTAAAACCGACACTTCCTTAAGCTCGGCATGCGCATTTTCAATTTGTGTCCGCAGAATGGCGGAAGAGCTAGAACGGCTTCGTCCCGACGTGATGGTGGTTTATTCGGACCGCTATGAGATGCTCGCAGCGGCCAGTGCTGCCATGTTGATGCAGGTGCCGATGGCCCATATCGGGGGCGGTGAGGTCACGGAAGGCGTCATTGACGACTCCGTCCGTCACAGTATCACGAAGATGGCGCATTTGCATCTTGTGACGGCGCAGCCGTACGCCGATCGCGTGATACAGCTCGGGGAATCGCCGGAGCGGGTCCATGTCGTCGGTACACCCGGGCTTGACCATTTGGCACGCTTGAATTTGATGGGCCGCGAGGCTCTGGAGGGTGAAATCGGCTTCCGTTTTCGCGAAATCAATTTTTTAGTGACCTATCATCCTGAAACTGCGGGGCCTGCAGGAGATCAAGCAACCGCCTGCGGGGAGCTTCTTGCGGCTTTGGATGAATTTAAAGACGCCGGTATCATTTTTACGCGCAGTAATCCGGACGCAGGAAACGCCCGCATCTGGAAAAAAATCCTGCAGTACGAAAAAAAGCATGCGTCGCGGGTAAAGACCTATCTTTCATTAGGACAGCTGAAATATTTAAGCGTGATGAATCAATGTGTGGCGGTTATCGGAAATTCTTCGAGCGGAATTGTTGAGGCGCCTGCATTAAAAAAAGCTTCCGTCAATATCGGCCGCCGCCAGGATGGTCGGTTAATGGCAGATTCCATCATTCCATGCAGCTGCAATAAGCTCGCGATAAAAAAGGCGATTGAAAAAGCGCTGTCGCGGCCGTTCCAAAGCCGTTTAGCGTCCGTTCAATCGCTGTATGGAATGGGCAAGGCTTCAGAAAAGATCGCCGCTTTGATCAAATCGTCGGATTGGGCAGCGTTGCGGACAAAAAAATTCTTCGATCTTCCGCGGGCTAATCCGGTTCTAAGCGAGGCCGCAATATCATGAGCGGGCCGAGCATATTTATTATTGCTGAAGCCGGGGTCAACCATAACGGGTCGGTTAGGACCGCAAAAAAAATGGTGGATGTTGCGCTTGCGGCCGGTGCGGACGCAGTCAAATTTCAAACCTTTATCACAGAACATGTGTTAAGTAAAAACACCCGTAAAGCCGCTTATCAACAGAAAACGACGGGAAAGGCAGAATCTGCATGGGACATGATCAAGTCCCTTGAGTTGACGCCCCGCGAACATATGGAAATCGCAGCCTACTGCCGGCGCCGGGGGATCGAATATATGTCGACACCCTTTGATCTGCCGAGCTTGGACTTGCTGGTCCGTCAAATCCGGGTCAAACGTCTCAAAATTCCGTCAGGCGAAATTACAAATGCACCGCTGCTCGTCAGAGCAGGGCAGGCGCATCTTCCGGTGTTGGTGTCCACCGGGATGGCGAATATTCGCGAGATCAAAGACGCGTTGGGAGCAATAGCCTTTGGGATGATATCCCGTGAGAGCGAAACGCCCAGCAAAGCGCGCTTTAATCGAGCCTATCATAGCCCGCAGGGACAAAAACTTCTCCGGCGGTATGTGACGGTTCTTCAGTGCACGACGGAGTATCCGGCGCCTGCAAACGCCATGAATTTAAGGGCGATGGCGACGATGAGGCAGGCCTTGTTGCTGCCGGTCGGATTTTCGGACCATTCGCTTGGAATTGCGGCGCCGATTGCGGCGGCAGCGTTAGGGGCCGTTGTGATTGAAAAACATTTTACGCTTAATAAAAAAATGCCGGGTCCTGATCAAACGGCCTCGCTTGATCCCAAGGAGTTGCGGGAGATGGTGCGCGGAGTGCGCACGGTCGAAGCCATGCTGGGTACCGGGGTCAAAGCGGCCTTTCATTGCGAACAGAAAAATATCCCGATTGCAAGAAAGAGCCTTGTTGCGGCGCGGCCTATCCGGACAGGCGAGCGATTTACGCCGGAAAATCTGATGCCGAAGCGGCCGGGTTCAGGCGTGAGCCCGTTTCAATACTGGAATTATTTGGGCAGAAAATCCAAAAATACCTACCGCGAGGATGATCTCATCAAGAAATAATATGGACCGCACACAATGACATCTCAAATTAGAGTGCTCGTCACCGGCGCGGGCAGCGGTGTCGGGCAGGGTATCATAAAATGCCTCAAGATTTCATCACTTCCGCTGCACCTTACCGTTGCCGATATTTCACCGCTTAATCCTGCGTTTTACCGCGTTGATGATGCCTGTTTGATCCCGCGGGTCGAAGAGCCGGGTGCGCTTGCGAAAATTCTGTCCGTGCTTGCGGATAAAAAAATCGATGTTTTGCTCATCGGTTCTGAATTTGAATTAGGATTTTTTTCCCGGCATGCCGCTGAAATTGAGTCAAAAACCGGCACGAAGGTGATGGTGTCTCCGTTAAAAGCGGTGCAGCTTTCGAACGATAAATACGAAACGTATAAGTTTTTGGCGGCTAATCAGCTGCCGTTTCCGCTGACACATCTTCCCGCTGACTTAGAGGATGCCGCGGTCAAAGCCGGTGAAATCGGTTACCCCTGTATGATCAAGCCCCGCTGCGGGACTTCTTCGCGGGCCGTTGCCATCGTTCAAAATGAAGAAGAGTTGAGGCGTGTATATCCAAAAGTTACAAGTCCGGTCGTGCAGCAGCTCATTATGCGGCCGAGCAAGCAACTGGCTGCGGAATACACGTGCGGTCTATTTAAAACCACCGAAGGTTCCTTGGTTGGGCCGTTTACGGCGCGGCGGGCCCTCAAAGGCGGGGATTCGTGGATTGTGGAAGTTGATGATTTTGCCTTTCTTAAGCCGGTTCTCACACGAATCGGAGAAGCACTGGATTTTAAAGGACCGTTGAACGTCCAGCTCATGTACGATGGCAAGAACGCGGTTGCGTTTGAGTTTAATTGCCGATTTTCCGGAACCGCACCCATTCGCGCGCATTTCGGATTTAACGAGCCGGAAATGATGATCCGGAATTACTTCTTGAAGCAGAAGATCGGAAACATTAAAATCAAAAAAGGCATGGCATTTCGGTATATGGAAGAGGTTATGGTTGAAGGAGTTACGGTAAATAATCTAACGGCACCCTATCCTCAGGGCATTGTTCCGTCCTGGTTTTAGGGGATCTCGGCACTTGGCGGTTAACCCAAACGAGTGCCTGAAGGTAGAGACTTTATGCATAAACTAAACGACATTCTGATTTCCGTGAATACCCAGGTGGTTTCCGCAATACGTATCATTGATACGGGTTCCGTCCAAATCGCCCTTGTGGTGGACGAGGATAAAAAACTGCTCGGGACTGTAACGGACGGTGACGTGCGCCGCGGTATTCTCAAGGGCATTGCGCTGACGGACAAGGTTGAAAAAATCATGAATCCTAAACCGGTCACGGCGGCCGTGAGTGCCTCGCGGGAATCGATTCTGGCGCTTATGCGCCAGAAGCAGCTTCACCAGATCCCGGTTCTGGATGAACAGCACCGCGTGGTGGATATTGAAATTCTCGATGATTTGATCTCGGCCCAGTCCCGGAACAATGTGGTCGTCCTCATGGCCGGAGGTCTCGGAAACCGGCTGCGACCATTGACGGCCGATTGTCCCAAGCCGCTCTTGCCTGTGGGCGGAAAGCCGCTCATGGAAACAATTCTTGAAAACTTCTGCGAATATGGATTTACGCAGTTTTATTTTGCGGTCCATTATAAAGATGAAATGATCCGGTCCTATTTCGGAGACGGCTCGCGTTGGAAAGTTAAAATTGACTATATTCACGAGGAAGAAAAACTCGGGACGGCGGGGGCATTGACGCTTCTGCCCATAAAAACCAAGGACCCGATTTTTATCATGAACGCAGATCTGTTGACCAAAGTCAACTTTCAGCAGTTTTTAAACTTTCATCAGGAACACAAATCCGAGGCCTCGATGTGCGTCCGCGAATATGATTTCCAGGTCCCTTACGGTGTGGTTAAAACATCGGGGCAAAAAATCATGTCGATTGATGAAAAGCCGATCCAGCGTTTTTTTGTGAATGCGGGGATATATCTGCTTGAACCCGAGGTGTTAAAGCTCATCCCAAAAAAACAGCGGTATGACATGACCGACCTGTTTACGGAGCTGATCCGGTCGAAACGAAGCACGTCGGCGTTTCCGATAAGAGAGTATTGGCTGGATATCGGCCGTTTTGATGATTTGGAGCGTGCCCGTCACGAATTTTCCGGTATTTTCAAATAAATGAAGCAAAGGAAGCGATCATGCTAAAAACAGGTCCCGCCGCACAAAGTGCGCTTGAAGCGAAATACGGATTGCCGGCCGAAGTCAAATTCTGCAGGCGGTGCGTCGTCTCAAATCAGCGGCCGAGTTCTTCCGTCGAATTCCGGCATACTGCTGCCTCAAAAAAAGAGACGATCCATTTTGATGCTCAGGGAGTATGCGATGCCTGTCATGTGACCGACAAGAAAAAAGACATTGATTGGGCAATGCGGGAAAAAGAACTGGTCGTGTTGTGCGATCAATACCGTAGCCGGGACGGCTCCTACGATTGCCTTGTCCCCGGGTCCGGCGGTAAAGACAGTTTTTATGCGGCCCACATGCTGAAATACAAATACGGCATGCACCCGCTTACCGTGACGTGGGCCCCGCACATTTATACGGAATGGGGCTGGAAAAATTTTCAATCCTGGATTCACGCCGGTTTTGACAATTATCTCAACACGCCGAACGGGCGCGTACACCGGCTTTTGACGCGGCTGGCCGTAGAAAACCTGTTTCATCCCTTTCAGCCCTTTATTCTGGGCCAAAAGAACCTGGCGCCGAAAATGGCGGCGTTGTTTAATATCCCGCTGATTTTTTACGGAGAGCATGAGGCAGAATACGGAAACAAGAGCGATGAGGCGGCAAAATCAAAACGCGATGCCAAGTATTTTGCGTCGCATCAGGACCAGGCGCTTTATCTCGGAGGGGTTTCCGTCCGGGATTTAAAAGGCGTGTATGGATTGGATGATAATGATCTTGTGCCGTATTTACCCATCGGTTCCGAGCAGCTGCAGAAAAAAAATATCGAAGTCCATTACCTGGGCTATTTTTTAAAATGGCATCCGCAAAGTTGCTATTATTATTCTGTTGAACACGGGGGATTTACCGCATCACCCGAGCGTACGGCCGGAACCTACAGTAAATACAACAGCATCGACGACCGCATCGACGATTTTCACTACTATACGACGTTCATTAAATTCGGCATCGGCCGCGCGACTTATGATGCGGCACAGGAAATCCGTTCGGGGGACATTACGCGTGAAGAGGGCGTGGCTCTCGTAAAGCGTTTTGACGGAGAATTTCCGGAAAGATTTGCCGAGGAAATATTCCGTTATTTAACCATTACGGAAAACGAATTACCAAAAGCCTATGCGGCGCTCAAGCATCCGGGCATGGATCGCGCTTATTTTGAAGAGCTGACAGACCGTTTCCGCTCGCCGCATCTCTGGCATAAAACAGGCGGCAATTGGCAGCTGCGCCATGCCGTCTGGCATGACGCATGGGCAAAACCATCGCCCGCGCAGAAGGTATAGCGTATCTATGAAATCCCTCAAAGATGCGAAGCGGACCGCAGACCGCGACATTTACCTCAAAGAAGACCGTTTCAACAAGCCTAAAGAGTATTTCAAGCTCATTTTACAGCATCTTAAGAAGGATCAGGCAAGGGCGGCCTCGATTGTCGATGTCGGGTGTGCGACGGGCGAGTTTTTAGCTTTCATTGCGCAGCAAATACCCGCGATCAAAAAAATTTGCGGCATTGACGTCATCCCTGATTTCTTTGAAGTGGCCAGGAAGCATTTACCCTCGGCGCAATTTGTCATCGAAAAAATTGATAATCCAAAATTCCGGCACCCTTCCCGTTATGACGCAGCAACGTTGCTCGGCGTGATCAGCGTTACGTTCGAGCCGGAGATCGTCATCAAAAACATGCTGTCGCTCTTAAATCCGGGCGGAGTCGCCTACGTTCTCTCAAATTTTAACAAAGACCCGATCGACGTATTAATCAACTACCGCCGCTCCGGGGTCAGCGAGCAATGGGAAACCGGATTTAATGTTTTCTCCATGAGGACCATGGAGGACATCGTAAAGAAAACGGGTGCGCGTCATGAGTGGGTGGATTTTCGCATGCCGTTTGCGATCCCCAAGACAGACGATCCGATGCGCGGGTGGACCGAGCCTTTCAGGGATAACCCGCATACTGTTTTTTACGGCACAAGCCAGCATACGACCTTCAAAATTCTCAAGATTTTTGCCGCATGATTTTGGAGGCCAGCCATTTCCAATATTCGACTGATCCCGCGGCTTGATATCAAAGGCCCCAATCTGATCAAAGGCATTCATCTGGAAGGGTTACGCGTGATCGGTGATCCTGCCGCCCATGCTGCAAAATATTACGAGCATGGAGCGGATGAGCTCATTTATATGGATATTGTGGCCAGTCTGTATGCCCGTGACCATTTGATCGAGATCATCCACAAGACGGCGCGCGATGTTTTTATTCCTATTACTGCGGGCGGGGGGATTCGTTCGATTGATGATGTGAGGGCGCTTCTGCGCGCCGGTGCCGATAAAATCGCGGTGAATACGGCTGCGATCAAACGGCCCGCCTTAATTTCTGAAATTGCGAACCGTTTTGGTTCGCAATGCATGGTGCTTTCGATCGAAGCCAAACGCAGCGGAAAAAATAAATGGGAGGCCTTGACGGACAACGGGCGGGAACATTCGCATTTGGATGCCGTCGAATGGGCCAAAAAAGCTTCCGGTCTCGGTGCCGGGGAGATTTTGCTGACTTCAGTTGACCAAGAAGGAACGCGTCGCGGATTTGATGTCGAGCTGATTGCGGCGGTCAGCGCAGCCGTTTCGATTCCGGTAATCGCAAGCGGAGGCATGGGAGCAACCGATCATTTGATTCAAGCGGTACGGGAAGGCAAGGCTGACGCGGTTGCCATGGCCGATGTTTTGCATTACAACCGGATGACGATGGAACAGATCCGTGCGGCGGCAGTGGCGGCGGGGTTGACGGGCAGAAAGTTATGAAAAAGTGTGTGACGGTCCTCGATTACGGAGTGGGTAACCTTTTCAGTGTCAGTCAGGCTTTTACCTTTTGCGGCGCCGAAGTTAAGCTTGCCGACGATGCCGCTGAAATCATACGGGCGGATTATTTGGTCCTGCCCGGAGTCGGGGCTTTTGGCGATGCCATGACCGAATTAAACCGCCGCGGGTTCACCGAACCGATCAAGCGTTTTGCGGCTTCCGGCAAGCCCTTCCTCGGCATATGTCTCGGCATGCAGATGATGATGGAGTCAAGCGACGAGTTCGGCCGTCACGCAGGATTGGGGTTAATTCAAGGGCATGTTCAGGCCATCCCGCCGGAGGATGCTTCAGGACTGCGTCATAAGATTCCTCATATCGGCTGGAACCCGCTATGGCCGGGACGGGAAAGCCCTGAGTGGAAAAACACGGTTCTGGAAACCGTTACGCCCGGGGACGCTGTGTATTTCGTGCATTCCTTTACCGCAAACTGCACGGACTCGCGCCATAGTCTGGCTGAGACCGAATATGCGGGCCGGCGGCTGACGGCGGTCGTAAAATCCGGACCTCTTTACGGATGCCAGTTTCATCCGGAAAAAAGCGGGCCGGTCGGACTCAAAATAATCCTTCAATTCTTACAATTGTAGCGAGCCATGGAAAAAGTCATTGTCATTTCAAATCTCGACCAATACCGCGCGTTTGACCGGCTGAGCGTTCCCATTCACGAATGGACGGTTGTTTGTGATAATCCCCGTTTTTTTTCATATCTCAAAGACCGGGGCATTCCTTTTAAAGAACTGAGCATTGTTTCCATCCGGGATCTTTGGTGCGCGATCAATTCCTGGAGTTGCGACCGTGCTTCACAATGGATACGCTTTTGCCGGGAGCGGAAACTTTTCCCGCATCTTGATGCGCCCTCTCATCTGCATCACCGCTTCTCATATTTCCTCGTGCACATGATCAAGAGCCGGTACCTTGCGATACAGCTTATGGCTGACTTGAAGCCTGAAAAAGTGGCGGCCGGTTTTCCTGTCAACCCTTCGGAATACGCGAATTTTTCAGGAGCATTCTATTTGTCGCACTTCATTGAAGAGTGCTGCATTGAACAAAAGGTCCCT
>MHFC01000032.1:9147-9289 GCA_001804025.1 Omnitrophica bacterium GWA2_52_8
ATGGGCGCTTGGGCATTTTCTGACCCAACCGCAATAAATACTATTAAATTAGCGCTGTCTTTAATTTTTGTTTCTCTGCCAATATACCTCCTTCTTGAGGTTTATTACAATCCAGATGCTATTATAAAAGTTAATGATGCTC
>MHFC01000032.1:9371-9513 GCA_001804025.1 Omnitrophica bacterium GWA2_52_8
AAGGGGCAAAAAGGTGCTTGAATTCGGGTGCTCAGTTGGAACAATGACTATTCATCTCGCAGAAGCTGTAAATCCGTATGGAAGAGTTTACGCAACAGATTTATCAAAGAAGGACTTGCTAATCACAAAAAAGAGGCTAATA
>MHFC01000033.1:0-6573 GCA_001804025.1 Omnitrophica bacterium GWA2_52_8
AGCAGCCCGCCCATGGTCGTGATCGCAAGCGGCTGACGCAGTTCAGCGCCTTCCCCGAGACCCAGGGCCAGCGGGATCAGGGCAATGACGGTGGTCAGTGCGCTCATAAGAATAGGCCGCGTGCGCACCCGCGAAGCCTCCATCGCCGCCTGGACGAGCTCGACACCCTCCATGCGAAGCTGGTTGATGTATTCGATGAGTACGATCCCGTTATTGACCGCAACACCGCTCAAAAGCACGATCCCAAGCAGGGAAATCACGTTCAAGGACGTTCCGCTTGCCAAAAGTGCGACCGCCACTCCGATCAGCGCGAGCGGCACCGTCATCATGATGATGAGCGGCTGCACAAACGACTCGAATTGGGCCGCCATGATCATGTAAACAAGCAGGACCGCAAGAATAAAGGCAAAAATAACTTTCGAAAAACTTTCCCGGACCTCCCGGGCTTTGCCCGACAATTCCACCTGAAAATCTTCAAGATCGTGATAATTCTGCCGCAGAAACGCCTGGACGTGCTTTAAAATATCATTGCTTTTGTACGCTTTGCTGACATCTGCGGAAATCGTCACGGTCCTTTCCTGGTCTGTCCTGCGGACCTCGCTCGGCCCCATCCCGGCCTCAATGCGGGCCACATCTTTGAGAGGAATAACCGTGTCCAAAACCTTGGAATAAAGAAGCAGATTTTCCAGGTTCCTCATGTTTTGACGGTCCGGCTCACTCAAGCGTACGCGGATATCAAATTCGGAACCGGCTTCGCGGTATTGCGTGGCCACGACACCGTCAATGGCCGCCTTGGCCGTCAGGGATACGTCCAGCGCCGAAATTCCGTATAAGGCCGCCCGTTTTTTGTCGATTTCGAGCTTGGTTTCGGGAATGGCTTCGGCCCGGTCGTCCTGGATCTCAATGACCCCCTTGATTTTTGAAATCCCTGCCTTGATTTCATCAACCAGTTTGTTCATGCGGCCAAATTCGTATCCCTTGACCTCAATCAAAATCGGTTTGAGCCCGCCTCCGGCAAACTGAAATTCGTTTTCCTGAAGCAGGAAGTCAATCCGCGCCTGCTCAACATCCAGTGACTCCATCTGTTTTTTGAAGTTTTCGATGACTTCAACCGAAGAATGTTTGCGCTTCTCGTGTAATGAAATCAAAATCACCGCCTGGGAAGGCCTGAGCGTATCCACGGCCACTTCACCGCTGCGGCGCGTTTTTTCCGAACCGATGGTCACCGCGATATCCTTGACCTCCTCATGCTGCGCGAAAATTGCTTCCAATTTCTGCGAGATCCGGTCCGTCACTTCCAGTCTCGTCCCGATCGGCAAATCTACTTTGACCAGAAACTGGCCCTGGTCGACCTTCGGCAAGACCTCGCGTTCCAGCACCGGAAGGATGAAAAGACTGCAAAAGAACAACAGCAGCATAAACCCGAGCGTTTTGCGGATGAACGCGTCCTGACTTTGCGGCGAACTTTTTTGCAGAAGACGGTCGGTATATAACCGCGTAATCGTGATCGGCTTGTATTCTTTTTGCCTCACCGAAAGATAAACGGACAGCATGGGGATCAACGTCAACGGAACAATAACCGACAGGATTTGTGAGTAAATCACGGTCCAGGACAGGTCTTTGAACAGCTGCCCCGGGATACCGGGCACAAAAACAATCAACGGAAAAAATACGGCAATGGTCGTGAGGTTTGAGGACAGGACAGGCCAGATCACCTCTTCGGTCCCGCGGATGGCCCCGGTTTCCGCGTCCTCACCGAGCTGGCGGCGCCTGAAAATATTTTCCAAGACCACGATACTGGTGTCGACAATCATCCCGACCGCGAGCGCCAATCCTCCAAGCGACATGATGTTCAGGGTAATCCCGAATGTTCCCATCATAAAAAAGACGCCGACGACCGTAACCGGGATCGACAGCGTCACAAGCAGCGACGGGGCCAGCGAGCGAAGGAAAAAAAACAAAACGAGAAAGGCGAGAAAACCGCCCGAGAGGGCTTCACCGAGAAGATTTTCAAGCGATTTTCGGATAAATTCCGAATGGTCATAGATAATTTTGTACTGAACGCCGCGGCTTTCGAGGTCCTCTTTCAGTTCTTCCGCCGCCAGCTTAAGCTGGTCAACAACCTGAATGGTATTGGCGCTGGCCTGTTTTTGAATGGAAAGCGCGATATTTTCCTTGCCGTTAAACCGTGAAATGCTGGTTTTATCGGCAATTCCGTCCGTCACCGTCCCGATATCGCGCATCAAGACAAGCCTTTTTTCCAAAAGCTCTTTGCGGATGTCCGACCGCATCGAGTCGACCGTGTCACGCGGCCCGCGCTCGCCTTTCTCGACAAAGCTCGTGTCTTCACGCCGGAGGTCTTTGACAGTGTCGACCCCGGCCACAGCGTATTCGATTTCGCGTACCGCCTGGAACTCGCCGACAGTCCGGATCAGGTATTCATAGAGCCCTTTTTTAATGCTGCCCGCCGGATAGGAAACATTGGCCTCTTCGATGGCCTTGACGATCTCAAGCAGCGAAAGATGATTGGCCTGCAGGCGGGCCTGATCAATCTCGACGAGGACTTCGCGGTTGACGCCGCCCGAAAGGAAAACCGACGCGACCCCTTCGACCTTTTCGAGATTGTCCTTCAGCATTTTTTCGGTGAGCAGTTTCAGCTGGATCGGCTGAAGATTTTCGCCGGAGACCGAAAGGATCAAAATCGGCCGGGTCAGCGGGTCAAATTTAAGCACGACCGGGTCTTCCGCTTCTTTGGGCAGCCGGTCTTTGATCAGGTCGATTTTTTCGCGGACCGCCAGCGCGGCAAAATCAATGTCCTGGCCCCAATTAAAGGAAACCGTTACCGTGCTGCGGCCCTCGCGCGAAATCGATTCGATGCGCTTCAGGCCCGCCACGGAACCGACGGTTTCTTCGATGGGTTTTGTGATCAGGGTTTCAATTTCTTCGGGAGCGGCGTTCTTATAATCGGAAATGATCGTAACTTGCGGAAATGAAATCGGCGGGAAAAGCTCCTGGGGCAAGCGTGAAAACGTAATGGACCCCAGGATAATCAAACCCAAAGTCCCCATGACCACGGTCACTTTTTTGTGTATGACATGCTCGGCTAAGGTCATGGAACTTCCCCTGTGATGAATGCTTCAATCGTTCTCCCGCGACCGTCATGGAATGTCCGGGGCGGCGCCGATAGCTTTATTTCCAGGCCGCCGTCAAAATCAGATTTCCGCCTCCTGCGTTTCCACGAGACGGATTTTTGGATTTTCTTCAAGTTTTTCAAGGTTGGAGATCGCGACAACTTCACCTTCGGAAAGGCCCGCGTCCACCTGGGTATAATCGGAACGTGTATACCCCACGGCAATCGCACGCTTTTGGGCCTGACCCTGCTCGGCATTAATGATATAAACAAACTGTTCCCCCTCGCCCCCTTGCACGGAGTCTGTCGGGACCACCAGCGTATTTTTTTTGCTATACAGAAGTATCCGGATGCGGGCAAACATCCCGGGCAGCAGGAACCGTTCGGGGTTTTCGATGCGCACGCGGGCCGTCGCCGTCCGGCTCGTCCCCGTCACAACGGGCGCGATGTTTTCAATCACGCCTTCAAAAGTCTTATCCGGATAGGCATCCACAAAAACGCGGGCCTTCTGGCCGAGCGCGATCTTGTTGACCTCGCGCTCCACGACGCCGAACTCGGCAAACACATATTCGGTCATGATGTGCGTCCCAAGAAGCGTATTGGGCGTGATCGTTTCGCCCTCTTCAATGCTCAGTTCTCCGATCATACCCGCGGAAGGCGCATACAAGTTGGATTTTTCAAGCATGGACTCATGGGCCTTCATTTCAAGCCGCGCCGCTTCCGCTTCAAACTGGGCGGACTCTTTTTCCAGAGTCACTTTGTCGAGGGTCGATTTCGGAATCGCCCCCATCGCAAACAGTTTTTCGTGTTCTTTTTCTTTTTCCGCGCCGATCTGGACCTGCGTCTCAGCCTTCTTGAGTTCCGCCTGCGCGCGCTTCAAACGCAAAAGAATGTCGTCCTGTCTTAGCGACATCAAAAGCGCGCCTTCTTCATAGCGTTCGCCTTCGCGGTAGTTGACGGAACTGATCACCCCGGGAATTTCAAAACTGAGTTTGAACTCGACGGCCCCCTTGACCGTTCCGAGCGTATTCAGCGAGTCTTCAAAATTAAACCGGCCGACTTTAAACCCTTTGACCGGCACCACTGCCTCCGCGGCAGGCTTGTCCTGCTGAATAATTTGAGAGAGCGTTGACGGCCCTCCTTTTTGGGGCCAAAAAAAGTTTTTCACGCCGATCGCGACCCCGGCAATCACCCCCAGAACAAAGATCTTTTTGATCCAGCCCCCGCCCGGCGATTTTCTTTCGGGCGGTGAAATAAGCGGCGACCCGGAGGTCCGGGGTTTACGGTTTTTTTTCATGAAGAATTTTCCGAGGCCGGTCTTTCCTTTCTCGTTCAGCGAGGAGAGCCGCTGGGCCAAATTCTTGGAACTCGGAACCGGTCCGGCCGGACCGTGCCCCGGGGATTCCTTGCCCGCATCCGGATCCGGCTGTGACGGGCGGTCTATCGGGGGCTTGTCATCGCGAAAATCTCCAAGATCACTCATAAAAATCCTCGAGCTGTTCGGCCGGCAAAAAATCATACGACCCGACGGCATAATTAAGCTCGGCCTTGGCCGTAAAATAATCCGCGAGCGCCTTGTGCAGCGTGTTGATTTCGCGCAGAAGATCGTTGTTGGCCCCCAGGTATTCGGAGGTTTCGACTTCATTATTGTCCAGTTTGTGTTTGGTCAGCATCACCACGCGCTGCCGGTAGTTGGCGCGCTGTAGCGAGGATTTGACCTGAATGCGCGCCTTCTGGTAGTCAAAATAAGCTTTCTTGACATCCCTCACGACTTCTTTTTCTTTCTTTTCAAGCTCCACAAGCTGGTCCAGCCGCTCGACCTCGGCCTCTTTGGTGCTGGCAAAATCATCCATACTGTCAAGCAGGCTGGCCGTCAGGGTATTGGTTTTCGTTTGCGTCGTTGACTGCTGCTGGAACGACGAAACGTTCGGCGGAATTTCCTGGTTGTCCAGGGAATAACCAACCGTGGACCCGCCAACATTCCATTCCAGTTCCAGCGTCAACCGCCATTCCTTGCGGTACCCGGGATCCGGATTGACATCATTAAACGCTTCCGCAAGTTTGCCGAATTTCATCACCATCTCGGCCTGCGGCATAAATTCCGCCCAGCGTATTTTCTCCTGCAGTCTTGCGGACTCCAGTTTCGATGTTTCCGCCTGAAGATCGGGCCGGTGCTGATAGGCCTGGTCGACCATATCCTGCAGTTTCGGAATCGTTATCGAACCGGAAAATTTGTAGGGATTGTCTTCGCCGAATTTAAGTTCCGTGTCCACGGCCGCTTCCGCACTGCTCAAAAGACCCTCGAACGAATAGAGCGGCAGCACCCGGAAATCTTCGCCGATTTTAATGTCCAAAAACTTCTCCAGTTCCAGTTTGGCCAGCTCGAGTTCCTGTTTGGCCGTTTCATAATCATATTGCATTTGGCCGTAAAGAGACTCGACATTCAGGTTTTCAATCTCGGACGTAATCTGCTGCGCGTATTTTTGCTTGGAAATGTCCACAATCTGCTTCATTTCCTTGATGATGCGCCCCTGGTCTTCCTCGGTCCGGGCGGCGCGGTGATACTCAAAATAGGCCAGCGCGACATCTTTATAAAGTTCCAGAAGAACGGATTCATACTCTTTATCCGCCGCGTTAAGCTCCGCCTTTTCCTTTAATAGAGTATTCCACAAAGAACCGCCTTTGAAAATAGGCTGACGGAAAGTAAAAGCATACGCCATGGAGTTAAAAGGGCCTCCCTGAAGGGACCCGTCCCTCTCCTTGAGCTCAAAATCGACTTCGGGAAACATCTCCCGTACGGCCAAAAGGATCCTGCGCCGGGACAAACTGACCCGGGCCAGCGCAGCCTGCGATTCCGTATGAACGGCACGCGCCTGATTCACCAGGTCCCGCAGCGATTTTTCACCGCCTTCCATAAAGGCTTTGCGGCGCTCCGCTCTTTCGGTATTGACCGCATCCTGAATAATGTCGGTGTCCAAATAGGGCATCTGCTTGAAACGCTCTTCCCGCATGCTTTTGACGCGGTCATGGATGGCTTGTTTGCTCATTTCAATGGAGGCGCCGGCAGGCAGGACTTCCTCCGCCCACCCGGGCCCCGCTGCAGTGAAAAAACCAAGCAGGCTAAATAGCGCTGTATTGAGGATCCGCTTATGGAAGAACGGCAAAATAAAAATCACAAACTGGCTCCCCCTTCAGAAAACCACGGAAAAACTTTTATTACTTCAGAACCTTTGCAAAATGGCCAGCCGACGGCGTGCTTCCCATAGGGGACACTCAATATTTCACTGAGTGTCCCCTATGGGCGCCGGCCATTTTGCAAAAGCTCAGTTACTTCTTAAATAGAGGCACTCGACACCATAATATCGTCATTTTCCGGAAGTCACTATAGAGACTTCTCATCCGGGCGTGCGTCCGATAACCTTTTATCCGAATGACGGCGCCGT
>MHFC01000033.1:6590-20059 GCA_001804025.1 Omnitrophica bacterium GWA2_52_8
GAAACATAAACCGGCTTCGAATAATTCAATGTGAGCTGGTCAATTTTTTTGCGCGGCGCGATGATAAGCTTGCCGCAAAAAAAATTCCGCTGCGGCGGGGTAAACGAAATCACTTTCACCTTGTACTGCGGAAATTCCATCTGATAAAAACCCTTTTGGGTCCCCTGAAAACAGTTTTCGGGTTCGGCCATCTCGGCTTCCCGAAACAGCCGGCTGATTGTAATATCCAGTCCGCGCACAAGGGATTGAAGCGTTGCAATCGAAGGGTTGCGGATCCGGCCCATTTCCAGGGCATTGAGTGTCCTCGGGTCCAGATCGCCGGCCTTCCGGCAGACTTCAATGCTCCGCATGCCTTTTTCTACGCGGAGCCTGCGCGCCGCGGCGGCAATGTTCAGGTTTCCGGCCGCGCCCGTTTGCGGGTTTGCTTTTGAGGCTAAAGACTCATAAAACTTCGGGTTCGTTTTCGCCATCGCTCAGGGCTGCTCCTTCTTAAGCACCAGCTTCCCCAACTCATACCGGCCGAGTTCTCTTTCGCTGCGGAAAAACCAATGGATTTTCGCCGAACCACCGTCTTTATCGATATCGTGGACCGCGGGAGAAATGCTTAGGACCATCCCGTCCCGCGGCCTCAAGCCCAGATACTCCCAGCGGACCGCTCCCTCAATGATGAAACCGGTCTCATGAATCATTCCGGCGCTTTGTATCTCATGAAAAGACGGGGCATCTCCGCCTTTTTGAAACCAGGACCACAGGCTGACGGTATCGCCCTCCCGGTCGGGCCGGAACCCCAGCTGATAATCCCCTCCGCCGTTCCAATAGAGCCCGTCGTTTTCCGGGTCGATAAATAATTCCAGCAGGTCATCTTGCCAAATATTTTTGCCGCTGCGTTTGACAAAAACATAATCATCCGTAACGTCCGCCATAAAGTATAAAGCTTTTTCATCCCAGGCAAACTGAATTCTTGCGCTCAAGTCTTCCTTGTCACGGACTTCTCCCGTCTCCGCATCCTCAGGCCCCAAAACAACGCCCGCATACGATGGCCAGTCTCTCAAAAATCCGTCGACCCGGATCCCTCCCGGAAGATAAGGCGCGGCGGAATCAGGCGGAGCGGGCCAGTCCAGTTCCCGGCTGCCGGCCGTAAAACCGGCTTTTTTCATGGCTTCCTCGAGAGGCGCGAAGCGTGCCATAGTTTTCCAGACAAACTCCGAGCGATAATTTTCGATCATCAAAATCAAAGCGCCCTGATCGATTCCGATCACATAGGGCGAAAACCATTGCCGGTCCAGATTCATCGAACTGGAAAAACCGTATTGCCCCCACATTTCGCCCTGCCAGTTGTCATAAAACTCTTTCAGGCATGCGATGGATTCTTCGGGCGTAAACACAATCGAGGCCCCGCAGGACGCCGGCGACACAGTCCCGTCATGAACGGCCCATCCGGGCGGGGCGCCGTAGGCCTTGTATCCGAAAGGCCCGTCAGTGGCCGTAAGCCCCCAGCGGTTTTTGCCGTAGCCGGAAAAACGCGTTGCCTGGTCGATGCAAAAGGCACGGTTGACCAGTGTCGCCCGGCGCGAATTCTCGAAATAATCGGCGTACGCATCATGCCGGTTCCGGAAATCTATCCAGGCATGCGAATACTGGTGCGTAAAAAGCGGCGGCATCTGGATCATCCGGAAATCACGGTAACTTCCTGCGGGACGCCGGACCGCATGCCAGCTGTCGGGAGAAACGGGATGGGTGGGAGAACCGAGCGCAAGCAAATACAGAATCATAACCTCGTTGTAATGGTCCCAGCGCTGTTTATGAAAACCGGTTTCGGGCGACCACGCCATCGCAAATGTTCTTTGCCCCTGCAGCATCCATGGCCAGTCTACTTTCTCATACAAGCGCCGCGCAGTCTCCGTGATCACCGGGTCCTCATAATAAACCGCCGCAAACAGCGCCCCCGCCAGAAAAAAAGCCGTATCAATCGGTGATAGCTCCGAACCTCTGGATCGCGCCCCGGTCCCGGGGTCCAGGAAATGATAAAAAAAACCGCGGTGTGACGCTGCCTTGCGCTCAAAAAAAAGCAGCGTTTGCCGCGTGATTTCCATTGCGGTCCCGCGGTCCATCCAGCCTCTTTCGACGGCGATGGGATAAACCGTGAGCCCGAAACCCGTTGCAGCGATACTGGCCTGCCCGTCTCCCGGCTGCTTTTTAAAATTATAGGCGCGGTCCTGGATCAAACCGGTCCGGGGATGGCGCCCATCGATGAAGTATTGAATGCTTTGCTTTTCGATCACATCAAGAATTTCATCGTGAGGAGCCGGGACATTCTGAGCCGCGGCCGGCCGGGCAAAGACCGCTGCGAAAAAAACTATCATAAAAAGGACGGGACGTAATTTGATTCCGGGACGGAGCATCAGCCGAAATAAACCATTTTTTTGACCAGTGAAATCATCTCCGGCAGTGCGCTTTGATAGGAACCTTTTTCAATCACCGCCGGATTTCCGTAACCGCGCATCTCGGCCAGCTCCGCCTCGTGCACCGCGTCAAAATAAACGATCACCGGCGGAGCATTTTCTTTCTTTTGCAGCTCCCGGTAAAAGACGCGGCCGTCCTTGACCGGCATCTTGATATCAAGAATAATGACATCGGCCGCTTGGTTTTGAAGATACGCAAGCCCATCCCGGCCGTTATACTCACAATGGACCTCGAAAGCGGGCCCGGTCCTTCCATGCACAAATTCCGAAATCATGTTTCCTATTTCCGGCTCGTCATCCACAACCAAAATGCGGATCTTCGGCGGAAGAGGCAACTGTTCCGCAAGTACCGCCTGAAACTCGGGCAGCTCCGGCATTTGTTTGAACGTGTGGTCGACGGGCAGCGGCTTCACGAGAGCACCCGGCAGGCCGAAGAGACGGCTGTCCGGCCGGCTCAGCCGGGCGGCCTTTAATTTTTGGCTGAGGGCAAGCGGCACTTCCCCGGCATTAAAAAACACCCAATCAAAAGCGCCCGTATCCAGCGCCGCAAGTACTTCCCGGGAATCGTAAAAAACCGACACGCTCGCGCGTGTATCCTCAAAATATTCTTTTAAAAATTCGGGCCAGGCACTCCGGAGCGGGTCCCACAGAAGCACCTTGCGCCTCGCCGCCCCTTTCAATGCGCCTTCTCCTCAACGGTCTTTACGGCCGCCGGTTGCTGATAAATACTGCGCGCAGCGGCGGTAATCCACGCCCGCGGCAAAATCCGGTAGCCTTGAGCCATGATTTTATTGGCCCAGCCGTGGACCGATACCGGTTTAAGGCTTTTTGAAAATACATCCAGGGCAGCTTTTGCGGCCGACTCGGCGCAGGCAGCAAAAAAAACAAGACGGGGGTTGACGCCTGCGGCTTCATGAAATTGTGTGCGCGTATTGCCCGGGCAGAAACACAGCACGCGGATCCCCAAGCGCTGATATTCCCCCCACAGGGCCTCGCTAAACGAAAGCACAAATGCCTTGCTCGCACCGTAAAGCGCGAGATACGGCAGCGGCTGAAACGACGCGGTCGAAGCGATGTTCAGGATCCCGCCGGACCTTTTTTTCGCCATCAGCGGCAGGAACAAATGGCACAGCATGACCGGCGTTTCCGCGTTCAAAACGATCATGCTCTCATTTTTTTCAAGCGGCGCATCATGGAACTTCCCCGCATAGCCGAAACCGGCGTTGTTGATCAGCAGATCAACATCCAGCTGACGGCTTTGAACGGCGGTAAAAAGTTTCCGGGCGGACTGGTGCAGGCTTAAATCAAAATCAAACGTATGAACATTGACGCCGTAATCGCGCCCGAGCCGCGCCGCCAGCATCTCAAGTTTGCTGCGCGACCGCGCGGTTAAAATCAGATGCGCGCCCCGGCGCGCAAGCTCACAGGCAAGGGCCTCGCCGATGCCTCCGGAAGCTCCGGTAATCAACGCGGTCTTACCCTGATAGGAAGGAAAAGGATGTTTCATGCTAATGGACCCTCCTCCGGCGCAGAGCCTGAAATTCGAAGAACGAAGGAAGCGCGACGCTTAAAATTTTAATGCGACGACCATACTTTGCCGTTCGGGCTTCAGACTTCTTCCCAGCAAAAAACCCCGCATACGCTTTCAACTGACCGCAAGCCGGCCTTGAAGCGCCCGGCTCAGGGTCGCCTGGTCGGAATATTCGATATGGCTGCCCACGGGAATTCCGCGGGCAATCCGCGTCACTTTGATTTTAAACGGTTTCATCAGCTTTGCCAGATAAAGCGCCGTCGTCTCACCCTCGGTGTCGGGATTTGTTGCCAGAATGACTTCGCGTATTTTTTCGTCCCGCAGACGTTTCAAAAGCTGAGGGATTTTTATGTCCTGCGGCCCGATGCCGTCGAGCGCGGACATGGCCCCGTGCAGCACATGGTAAAGTCCGAAATAACTGCCCGTTTTCTCCACGGCAATAATGTCTTTCGGATCTTCAACCACGCACAGAAGGCCGGCGTCACGTCCCGGGTCCGAACAGATCGAACACTGGCTGGAATCGGCAAAATTAAAACACCGCTGGCAAAAAAAGACATGCTCCTTGAGGGCGGTCATAAAGGAAGTGAGACGCAGGACTTCCTCCCGGTCGGCCTTCAATAAATAAAATACCATGCGCTCGGCCGTGCGGCGCCCGATGCCGGGGAATTTTGAAAACCCCTCAACCAGCCTTCCCATCCACTCGGCGTATGCCTTCATTTTTACCCCATCTTATCTGACATCTGTCATCCGAAATCTGATATCCGGTTACGCTAATCTTTCCTGACAATTTTTGCGCCCTCGAAAATCCCGAGCGTCTGGGTGATGATTTCAGGCATGCTGTTCGGGTCCCCCGTCAGCGCCGGTTCTCCGGAACCGGACGGAACTGCTTTTTCGGAAACCGCCCGCTCGGCCTCGGTAATCACGGCCTGAATACGCCATTTCGTGCCGGTCACAACTTCGAGCCCCTCCTCAACCAGCCGCTGATGGGTGTCTTTTTCGAGGGTTTCCTTGTGAAATTTAAATTCCTCGGGAAACCCGAGCGTCAGGACAGAGCCTTCGATTTCAAACGGCTCGGATTCCGAAAGAAAAATCCCGATCGCCATCCGTTTGGTTTTGACGTACTCGATCACGCGCGGCCACATGCTGAGCATGCTGTCAAGCTCGACGCCGCCTTGCGCAGACGGCGCCGGCGCGGACGCCGTCGTCCGGTTTTCCATTTTCGAAACGGCCGGGCCCGCGGCCGGTTTTGCCGGAGGCTGATACGGCGCACTGCGCGGTGCCGCTGAATTAACGGGTACGGCAGGTTTGCCGGAAGGCGGACGGTATCCGCCGCCGGACACAGGCGCCTGGGGCGCACTCTGTGACGGCGCTTCAAAATCTTCAAGAGCGCGCAAGCCGTCAAGATGCAGCAATTTTAAAACCGTCATTTCGACAAGCAGTTTGGGGGGCGCGAGGTTCCTGCGGAGCTGCTGCTGCATATTTCCGGTGAGACTCAACGCCAGCAAAAGCTCGCCGCGCGAAAAATCATCCTTGTGTTTCTTGAGTTCCGCCAAAGTTTCCGGCCCGGCTTCAATAAAGCGGTCCACTTTTTCCGAACATTGGAGCAAGAGCAGGTTCCGGAACAATTCCAGCAGCCCCTTGCCGAACTGAACCAGATCGCGGCCGTTATCGTAAAGGTCCTCGATCAGCGTAAATATTTTTGTGACGTCTCCCGCCTTCAGGGCCTCCAGCACGGAAAAATAAACTTCCTCCGCCGCAAGGCCGAGCGCCGTCAAAACATCTTCGCAGCCGATCTTTTTGTCCGCAAAGCTGGCCAGCTGGTCCAGCAATCCTTCGGCATCGCGCAGTGAGCCTTCGCTGGCTTTGGCCATCAGGAAAACGGCCTGGGGGTCGGCTTTGATCTTTTCTTTTTTTGCGATGTCATCGAGTTTGGCCGCAATCTCCCGGGTCGGGATCCTGCGGAAATGGAAACGCTGGCAGCGGGAGAGAATGGTCAGCGGCACTTTGTGCGGCTCGGTGGTCGCAAATACAAACTTCACATGGTCCGGCGGTTCTTCCAGCGTCTTCAAAAGCGCATTGAAAGCCTCGGCCGTCAGCATATGAACTTCATCGATAATATAAACCTTGTAGCGTCCGGCAGACGGCTTGAACTTCACGGTCTCCCGCAGGTTGCGGATTTCATCAATTCCGCGGTTGGACGCGCCGTCGATTTCAAGCACGTCCATGGACCGCCCCTCGGCAATTTCGCGGCAGACGCCGCTGTCGGGATCAAATTCGGCCTTGGGACCGTTTTCGCAGTTCAGTGCCGCCGCCAGGATACGGGCCACGGAAGTTTTTCCGACCCCGCGGGGACCGGAAAAAAGAAAACTTTGCGGAATGCGTTTTTGGCGGATCGCATTTTGAAGGGTTGTGACGATAGGTTCCTGGCCCAGGACTTCGTCAAAGGTACGGGGCCGGAATTTTCGGGCAAAGATGACGTAGGACATAGGGCGTTATTTTAACACAGAGCCGGAAGGATTTCTCCGACAAGAATTATCAGGGTGCGGCCGGGGAAAAGGGCTTCCCGCCTTGCGTCAACGTCGTGTTTCCATGACGGAACACTAGGATTCGTGGATAATTCAAAAACATCTTCTCTCCCCCTTGCGGGAGAGGATTAAGGTGATGGGTGCTGAATATTTGAAAATTCATAGTCCTTCCCCTCAACCTAGCCTTCTGGCATCCCGTCCGCCAAATAGCGTTGGCGGATCCGTCCTTCGGCGGATCGGGAGAAGGGACTTCAAAACTCTTTCTCTAATATCCCCTCTCCCCATGAGAGAAAGGACTTCTGAATTTGGCAACTCGCCACTAACAGCTCTCGACTTTTTCCCCCTCTCCCATCGGGAGAGGGTTGGGGTGAGGGGGGACCAAACTTATGCTATTCTAAAAAATATTTTTCTCCCCCTCAGTGCGATTGAAATAAATACCCGTCATTTCAATCTGGACGAGGCGTTAGGCCTGCGTATAGAAGTACCGGGAAATAAAGGCTTGATCGAGCTTCTCGGCAAATGACCGCATATCGGAACGTTCAAGACCGATGTCCCGCAGCGCGGAAAGAATCCCGCCCTGCGCCAGCTCCCGGTATTTGCGGATCAGTGCCGCATCCGCCGAGCCGTCCACCAGCGCGGCCTCACGGTCCAAACCGAAAACATGGGCCGCCGAGGACGCGTCGGCCCCGAAATCATGGAGGATCCGCCCCACGGGAAGACGGACCGGTTCGAGTCCTGCCCGGCTGCTTCCGGCCACCGTTATTTGTCCGTAAAATTGCGTCAGGGTTCCCGTTTGAAAACCGGCCTCGCGCGCCTGCCGGTAGGCGTCCGCAACAAGCCGCGGAAATGCCACCGCAAAATTCCGGGCATTAACGGCCGCTAAGAAAATCTGCGGAAACTCACGCGCGGAATCCTGCGAAAAATCCAGCTCTTCCCGCACATAAGGGTTCATCGCTTCTGCTCCCGCCGTATCTCCGTTCAAAGACAGCAGCAAAACCTGCCGTCCCGGACGGCCGCGGACAATTCCGGCAAGTCCGAAAAGCAGTTTGCGCGCCCCCGGGTCCGATTCAAAATTGGGAACTTGATCGACAAGAAGGACATTCAGCGTTGCGGCAGTATCACGGACCGGAACTTCGCGGGCATCCGCGTCAAGATTCAAATCCCCTTTTAAAAATTCTGCGGCCGGCACGTTTTCCGGGGCAATCCCACGCGTCATATGAAGGCTCACCCAGCGGCCGCTCGCCCACGGCGCCGCGGTTTCAAGAGAGCGGACCGCTTTGCCGTAGCGCGCCCAAAGCTGCGCCGTCCCGCTTTGGCCGGCATCCTGTGCCCAGCCGGAAGAAAACCGGATTTCGGAGCGGTTTGTCCCAAGCTTTACTTCAAGGATTTGATTGGGCCGCACCTCAACCGTTTTGATCTTGAGCCGATCGATTTTGGACCTCTGAATTTGAATTTCCGAAAACCCGGCGTCGGGGCGGCCTTCAAGCACTTCAATCGCTTCAAGAACCATCTCAAGCGGCACATTCTGTTTTCCGGTATATTGATATCCGATAAAATCGGCGGCCACGCCCGTCGTCAATTTTCGCAGCAAAGATTCCGCCGTTTTCTGGGAGATCCGCTTTTTAAGCGGAATCGCGACGTAATCGCCGGAAGCAACCATGTCCGAATCAAACTGCTGAACGGCGATCAGACGATCGTCACCCTTTTTTGAAACGGCTTTGGCAACCCCCAGTTTATATTCTGCCTGCAGTCCCAAAGCGGTAACCGTATCGCCGAACGGCGCCGGCCCAAGAATTTTCAGCACCAGCACTTCATGTCCGCCGGTCCGTTTGGCATCGATCCATCTTTTAAACTTATCGAGGGCCGCATCGGGAAGGTCTTGTATGCCGTCGTCATTCACGGCCTGCGCCAGATCACGGGCTCCGGCCCGAACCACCGTCCCAGCTGCCGGAACCGTGCCGGCGGCCGGCGTTGTTTTCGACGGCACCGCGGCGGCTGCAGCCGGCACGTCCGCGGCCGGCACCGCATCATCAACTTGCGCTTCTTCATCAGCCACAGCAACAGGACGGACACGCAAATAAAGGCCGGCTAAAACAGTTCCGTAATTTTTATCTTTTGAAAATTCCGCCTCCTCGATCAATACCCGCACGGCTTCCAGCAGTTTAAATGTGGAGCCTCTCGAAATTTCTTTCGTGCTTCTTGTTGGCTCGCCGGCGAGGGGCCTGGCCTTGGTATTAGATTTAAACGTGAGGACAAAAGAACCTTCTGTTTCTCCCGGTGCAATCAGGACCTCAAACTTTTGTTCCGCCAGGTCGGAAATTACCGCCTGCTTTTCCAGCCCTTTAAAATTGTCGTCGATGAATCTTAGAACCCGTTCCTCAATGGCATGCGTCAGCATCGTTCTTAGCGGCTGCAAGTATGCCTGCTCAAGAGGGTCTTTTAACGCTAAAAGGCTTCTAGAAAACTCGGCGGTGCCCGCTTCTACCGTGGCCCCGAAAATAGTGAAATATAATTTTGAAATTTCCCGGCGCAGCTGAATTGCCGCAGCCCAATGTTCCTGCGAAACGGCGCTATAAAGCGCATTCAGTTTGTCCTGCGCGGCATTGCGCGAATTGCCCCAGCCGTGAAGTTTTACCGCCGCCTGATAAAGTTTTCGAACATCATCCGGCTCCACACGCGCTTCCGAGCGGCCGGGTCTGCGGCGGGAAGGATCTCGAATGGGTGATGATTCCGCAGGCGCTTCGGCTTCTTCAACGACAACTCTTGTTCCGGAGCTCCTTGTCTTGCCGATTTTTCGTATCCTGACGGAAAAAATTATTCCTGCCATTTTGTCCCGCCGATAAACCGCTTTGCGCGTTGCCTCTAACATCAGTGACACCGGAAGAAAAAAAGCAACGTTCCGCCTCTGCCCGTCGGGGAAATAGAGCTCGAGCCCCTGGGCCTTCCTGCCTTTTTCAACAATCGAAGCCGCACGAAGTTCATATTTTTTGTCCGTGCCGGCGGCTTGCTCCAACTCTTCCAAAATCGTTTGCGTCACTTCCGGCGCGTCAATAATTTCATCACGTAAAACAGGCACCTCTGCCGGCGCTTCAATACCAATACGGACCGTATCTCCATCAAAAACTCTGACAATTTTAACAACAATATGATCACCAATAACGATCTCTTCGCCTTCATGGCGCGACAAAACCAGCATCCGCGATTCGGAGCGGACGCCCTTGTAGCGGAATGTCGCGGTCCCTGCGGCAACACCGGTCAGCTCTATTTGCTCCTCGCCGATATGCAGCCGCTCACCCAAAGCCAGCGCAAAATCGCGGGCTTCCGAGCGCGGCGTCATCACCTGGGAAACTTTTTCGATCAATTTTTCCAGCAATGCAATCCCTTCATGTTTTTGCGGTGCTTGACCGGCCGGCTTTGCCGGTCCTCCCAAAACTTCATTGATAATATCATCAAAAGAATCGTCCGCCTGAACGCGGTGATTGGCTTCCTCAAGCGCGGCGGTAAGATCGGTATGGGCATTTTTCAGCGCTTCCTGAAATTTTGCTTCATCGTTAAAATCGACCTTCCCGAACGCTCTTCCGGCCGCTTCCAGATGGTTCCCCACCGCGCGAAACATGTCCGCCTGAAATTTTGTCTTTACGAGATTGGTCCCCGCCGCAATCTGCTCCGCCATTTTTTTTCTTTCTGCCGCTTTCTCCGCATCGGAGCTTCGCGTTTCCGCACGCACCGCTTCTTTCTTCTGAACGGGAACGGAATAAACAAAAACAAGGTCTCCCTTGCCGAGCTTGACCTTGGACAAATCGCCGTCCGCAGAGACCCAGCGCAATTTTGCAACCGTGTTTCCGCCCACGCCGAAACCAAAGAGCTCGCGGCCCTGTTGTTCTTTATCCGGCCGGAGTTGCTCGGCCGCCTGTTTTAACGTCGCGGCCGCCATAACGCGGTAAGCTTCGAACGCCGCGCGCGCCATGGCCGCACCCACCGTTTTTTCCAGCTGCGGCATGATCTCCCGGTTCCCGATCAATGAAACGTCAAAACGCCCCGCAAAACTGTCCGCCCGATTCTCCCCGTCCGCATGATTAAAAACCGAATATTCCAGTCTGCTTATATCTCTATCTTCATCAAGAATGGTGACATGACGCTGCACGGGGACGCCGAATTGAGAGTTGAGTGTCTTGAAAAATTCCGGCCGCCCGATCCCGCGCATCAGGATCCGAGGGCCGTATTTGATCATAAAACGCAGTGCATTATCGCCGAACCCGCCGTTATCCTTCACAAGCGTTACCGGCACCGAAAATTTGAGCCCCTGCGCGGCCTCATCCTGCAGCGCCCGGAGATCTTGCCCCATTAACCGGCGCAGGGCGATGGTTTGTTTTTCCCCGCGTAAAACCGGATTGGACTCATCCATTTTGCTCCCTGTAAACTGTCCCAGCCATCCGGCAAAAGGCTCGCGAAGTTCTTTTTGGGAAGTTAAAATAATCTCTTCCACCGCTCCAAGATAGTAAGCCCCGTCCCGGAGGAAGAAGCGCAGTTGGACCGTTCCCGCAGATTTTCCGTTTACATGAATCCGGAATATTTCGTCCGTTCCGTCATAATTATATTGGTCCATCCTATACCCCGGATTGCGCCATTCCGGATGGGTCAGCGTCACAGTTTTTCGGCCCTGCCGCAGTGTGATTTTTCCGAAAAGCTGGACACCGTTGGCGTCCGTTCCCCAGGAGGCATTGGCAAAAGAAATTTCATCTTTTTTCACGCGCGCTTCAGAGCGGCCGGGAAATTCGAGGCCGCGGGCGGTCACATCAAAACTGCCGGAGTAAATACCGGGAAGAACGACCGTCATTTTCCCGGGACCGGCGTTCCAGGAATCCGGTGCGGCAAAAGCCACGGCCGGTTCGCCGGAAAATACAAAAATGCCGGTATCCCGGGCCCGGATTAACGCCCCCGTCAGCTCTTGCCCCATCCGCGCCGGGTCATAACCGCGGCGCTGCATGGCGCGGCGACCCCGCCGGTCAAAAGAGTCTCGAGAAACAGCTCCGGACGCTTTCCGGAAACTGCGCCCTCGGCAAGATAACTTTTTTGCGCTTGCAGCTGCGGCACCACACCGGAGTCTTCCTGCAGGCGGAACTCCGGCGACACGTTGGTCCCGAGCATCACTTTTTCATAAAGGCCCGCCGCATCCGGCCCGGCCTTTTCAAGGCGCGGCATGACGGCCGCATACGCAACCTTCCGGGACTTTAAATCTTCCAGCATCCCGTCCGTATGAAACCCGCCCGAAACAAGCGCAACGGCTTTCCCGCGGCTCCCGGCGGCGCGGAGCGCATTTTCAACCAAAAGCCCGTCGCGCTTTTGCGAAAGTCTGTAAAAATCTCCGGCCGCACGCAGCAGGTTTTCCGGCAGAGGCGGAATGCCTTGCGGTGCCGGTCCCATGTCCGGATGGTTCCGGAAAAAAGTTTCGTCAAAACGCGTAAGCCGGCGCATGAAATCTGCCGCCGGTTCAAACTCTGCTCCGCGCGCGGTTTGCCGGTAGCGGTCCCATTCTTTGCGGGTCATCTTCAAGGACAGCAGTTTTTCCAGCAGCTCAAAATCGCGGATGAGGGCCAGCAGATGTTTTGGTTCCCCGCTTTGCGCAAGAGCGGAGGCGATCCGCGCCTCAAGCGCCTCGGCTTCTTCGAACAATGCCGCCGCATCCATCTCTTCTTTGAGGATTTGGACCGCGCCGGCTTTCAGAAATTGCGGGTAGGGCATCAGGGATATTTTTGACACCGCGCACAGCCGGTGCAGCGCTTCAAAGAAATGCCGCACGGACCGCACTTTCGGTTCGGAGGTTTGAGAACGGACCCAGGCCGTAAAGCCGGCGGCGTCTTTCGGTTTCCCGGAACCGGTTCCGGCCGCGGGAACAAGCCGGACGACCCCTTCGAGATAAAAGCTCTTCACTGCCGAATCCGGCAGTGCGGTTTTAAGCTTTGCCTCCAGAGCTTCTCTTTCCTGCAAAACAGCGCCGGCGGCAAGCGCCTTTTCGAGACCGAGCCACGCAAAAAACCGTGCCAGCTGCGGCCGTTCGAATTGATCGCGCGCATGCCCGGCCTCCAGATTTAATGCGGAAACCGCAAGGCCACGCAAACCGATCAGATAATTTTTGATATAAGAGCCGTCCTCACCCCATAAGCGGCGCTCGCGGAGAAGTTTCAAAAAAAGCTCAGGAAAAATTTTTGCCGCCCGGCTGTCGAGCAGGGCGCGGATGCGGGCAAGATCTTGTTCCACGGCACCTCGGTTCCCCAGCACCTGTTCAAAAATCCGAAAACTATCCACATACGCGTCCGGATCATCCGCCCCGAAGACCGGCACCTCGGGATATTTTCCGCGGTAGGCAAACCGTTCGACACCGGTCAATTCCCCCCTATCGGTCAGCCGCTCGACCAATTCATCGTTGAGGGCCGGTTCGGAAAAAAGTTTCAGCATTTCGGGGGCCAGCTCGCCGAATGCGCCTTCGACCGCAACGGCACCGAGCAGGCCGCGGGCCGAAAGGTCCTCAAGAATCGCCTCGATTTTTTTCTGGGCTTCGGGATTGGCGTGCGCGTCCCGGATGTGGATGATCCGCGGGAGACCGGGGCCGGTTTGTTCGGGCAAAAAAACTTCTTCAACGCGGCCCAATCCCGGCGGCACATCAAAACCGGCAGCGATGTCCGTCTTTGCGCTTTGCAAAACGGCAGACGAAGAGGGAGCGGCCGCAAGCGAGCTCTGGGCCGCAAAAAAACAGGCCAGGACAAGAGAAAATAATTTCTTAAGCGGCATCTGAATGATGCCTCCTTTTTTATGAAAATCCGCAGAGGGATGAGTAAGAAGGCGCTGAATATTTAAAAATCTAAATTGTATCCCCTCATCCTAACCTTCTCCCGGCGGGAGAAGGAACTTCAAAACTCTTTCTCCAATATCCCCTCTCCCAATCCGCCGAAG
>MHFC01000034.1:0-5709 GCA_001804025.1 Omnitrophica bacterium GWA2_52_8
AAAAAATAAAGCTTAAAAACCTCGCGGACCCACCTCCGCCCAAATTGGCTCCATTTTCATCGCTCCCTACAGGAGTATGACACGAGCGGTTTTAGTCCGGTTTTGCGCCTGCGTTTTAACAGGGCGCAAAAGACAACCCCTGGGGTACAAATGAAAAGCCTATTTGCACAACAGCCTCCTCGAGGTCATTCATTGGCGATGAGAAATACGGGTTAGACAGCCTAGAAAGAGATAAGTTAAGGTTAAAAAAAAGACATGCCCAGGCTCTGAGGGAAAGAACCGGCCTGACAGGGACTACAAAGAATTACACGACGATGATTTTTGCGGGCGGAAATCCGTTAAATCCGGAGACTGCGCTGGCCGAGGAATAGGCCCCGATATTTTTGACATAAACAACGTCGTTGACGTAAAGCTCGGGGATCTCGGCGTCAAGGGCAAGGGTATCAAAAGAATCGCAGGTCGGTCCGGCGAGGGCGCTCAAAAATTTCTGCCCGCGGCGGAGCGTTTTAAACTCGTATTTACAATGATCAAAAACAATACCTGAAAAATCCTGATAAACGCCGTCGTTCAAATAATAATAATTCCGGTTATTTCGAAATGCGCGGCCGACCACCTGCGTCACAAGAATTCCGGCCGGCCCGGCAAAAAAACGGCCGGGTTCGGCGATGAAAGAAACTTTTTTATCGAAAAGGTTCGCGATCTGCCGGTGTATCTGCGCCCCCATCCGCTCAAAATTAATGCCGATTTCACCGTCAAAATGCGGGATAGGAAAACCGCCGCCGATATCAACCAGATCCAGTGCGATACCCTGCTCTTTGCTCTCGGTAAAAATCTGCGCGGTGATTTCCAGTGCTTGTAAATAGTTCTCGATATTTTTGGACTGCGATCCCACATGAAAACTGATGCCTGCCGGTTTGAGTCCCAAAGAAACAGCCTTCCGGAACATCGGGAGCGCCATTTCGGCATCCGCGCCAAATTTAAGCGACAGGTTGACCACACTGTCGTCATTGTTGACCTTGATTCTCAGGACCACCCGGGCTCCGGGAAAATGCTCGGAAATTTTATAAAGTTCGGATTCATTATCGCAGGTCATCAGCTTTACGCGATATTTTCGGGCAGCGATGATGTCCTCGATGGATTTAATGGTGTGCGCAAAAATGATTTTTTCGGGCTTGGCGCCCAACCCCAGAACAAGGCGCATCTCGGCCGCGCTGGCCACATCAAAACCGCAGTCCTGTTTGATAAAGGTCCTGATGATTTCAGGATGCGGGTTTGCTTTAATCGCGTAATAAGGCGTCACATGCGGGAGGGCTTTGCGGAACCGCCGGCACTGCTTCAGCAGCTGGCTCTTTCGAATGATCATAAACGGCGTCCGGTGATGCTTCAAAAGCAGCCGGATGAGCTGCTCCACCCCGTTTTGCTCCGACTGGCGCAGGTCTTTATCCGTGACTGGCTTGGCTGCCGTCTCCGGCTTTTTAAACTGCGGCTGTTTCGCGCTTGTCGTATCTGCCATCGGCTGTATAGGCACGCACCCTCTCCTTGTTGTCCACTAAAAATGTCGTAAATTGCCAAACATCTTCGTCGCTGGGCCTCTCAATATCAAACTTAGTAAACTTGGTATTTAAGTTTTTTAACGGCGTCCAGTCCGTCTGCTGCGACACAAACGGATGAATGTAGGGTTTGGCAATATCGAGAATGAAATCATGATCGAGGTCGTCCGGCAAATGAAGCCCTTTTTGGGGATTTTGTATCATCCATAGCGCGGCCGCCACAACGGAGACCGCCACCTGCAGCGTCGTTGCCTGCTGGTGAGGGACAAGTTTACGCGCCGTCTCAATATCCAGCAGACTGCCGCACCACCAGGACGTAAAATCATGCCCCATCAAGAGCACGCCCAACTCATCGGCCCCGCTGATGATTTCATCGTTCATGATGCGCTGTTTTTCCTGAAGTTGAAATTGTCTCATTTCAAGCTCATGCAGGGAATTAATGGCGACATCCGAAGGACAGTACGCGTAGTGGACCGTCGGACGATAAACCGCCTTTCCGTTTTCCCATACGGTCAGACGGTCTGAAATACTAAAGGACTCCCCGTGCCGGATCACCATGCCTGTAATTTCTCCGCACGGCACCCAGGAGCGTACCCAGGTTTTCATGCCGATCGTATTGAGGCATATCTGATTTTGCGGACCTTCCTTATGAAAATAAGCCCCTTCGGGAATATGCCGTTCGTGCGTGCCCCACCCGAGCTCGGCAGGCGCAACCCCTTCTTCAAAAAAACCTTCGATGCTCCACGTGTTGACAAACTCATTAACCTGCTTAGGCCTGTCCGTAATCTGCGTATCGCGCTCGCTGATATGAATCACTTTCACTCCGGAAAGCTGCGCCAGTTTCGCAAATTCCTTTTGTTTCAGCGCCTTTTCCAGTCCGGGACAACGGGCATCCTTCGGCTTGTCCTTGAGAATCTTTTCCGAAATTTCAATTAAGGCATGCTTTGTAAAATGGGATACCAGCCCCGGGTTGGCTCCGTGGTCCACGACTGCGGTTGCCCCCTGATTATCGCCCCATTTTGCAACCATTTTCCGCAGTTCCATATGCCGGGTGTAGAGGGTATATTTGGTGGGGTCATTGCGCTGGGCATCGCTGTAAGGATCCCACTCTTCGACCGACGTATTGGCATAAAACACATGGTTCTCACGGCACCAGGTCAAGATGGAGCGCGTGTCGATGTTCCAGGCCAGGTCCACAATCATGTCCCCGGGCCCGGCGTACTTAGCCAAAAGTGTTTTGTAGTTTTCCTTCGTGACCCGGTCTAGCACATACCGGACGCCCTGCTTTAAAGCGTCCTGCACGCGGGGCCGGTTATCGGCAAAGTCCATAATCGTGACTTTGTCAGCAGGCATTTTGAATAATTTCAGAAATATCGGAATGGCGCACTGCGAAACAGAACCGCACCCGATGATCAATAACCGTCCGTTAAAATTCACAATATTTAACCGCCTTTTTTATTTTTCCGGCCGCGTTTAAAATTTTACACGGCCCCGGAAATTGCCGACCAGCGGGCTTAGTATAGCGATGTTTACGCCACAGGCAAAACATTTTTTGCTTGGTTTGGAAATTTTTTCCTCATCAACATTGCGTTTTAACGACTCCGTACCGCGACAATCCTTTCCAGCGCCGGTGCGTCCAAATCCATTGATCGGAAAACCGCAGGATCATGGTCTCGAGATTTTTATTCAACCGCAGTGTCGTTTGAATCTCTTGCCCGGACGAATCGGTGTCAAGAGGGACAGCCGGTTCGATGATGATTTTATATTTTCCGTACCGCTCCCGCAAACAATAGGCCGGGACCATACTTGCGCCCGTCCGCCGCGCAAGCCGTGCCGGTATCGCAGTCGTCGATGTCGGTTCTCCGAAGAACTCAGTCCACACCCCCTCCGGACCGGCCCATTGATCAATCAGAATGGCGACAAGGCGGTTTTGTCTTAATTGATGAAGGACTTCACGCACCGAATTTTTGCGGTCGATCGGATTGAGATGCGTCATGCGCCGCAACCTTTGAACATAACGGTAAAGATGCGGATTGCGGACCGCGCGCACCACCACAGAGCATGGATACCCTCTTAAATACGGCAAAAACGCCAGGAATTCCCAAGATCCCAGGTGCGAAATAACCAAAATGACCCCTTTCCCATCAGCAAAAGCGCGGTCAAGATGTTCGGTCCCTTCAAAAGCGAACCGTGATTTAGATTCTGCCAGCATTCGAGGAATCCTGAAAAACTCGACAAGGGACACGCTCACATTTTGAAATGAAACCCGCACAAGGCGCTTTTTCTGGCTTTGACTGAGCGAATCTCCATAAGCAATCGAAATATTCTCAAAAGCCGTCTGTCTGCGCTTGCGCATCAAGAAATAAAGCAAATCCCCGACTCTCCGCGCGACCCACGTTGCACTTTCAACCGGAAGAAGGTTCAAAGTTCCTGCGGCAAATCGGATCGAAATATATTCGAACCATTTGAGACCCGGGACAAAACGGCTCAACCTCATTTTTACCGTGCCCAAGAAAACCGCCTTTCACCACTCAACTGTTTTTAAAAAATTGCCGGAAACACCTTATTTTTATCAACCGCAAAAAATAATGCTACACGATCCTGGGCAGCACCAGGACGAAAAGCAACCCGCCCCACGCCGCGGCCCACATCAAATCAAGGCTTCTTCGGATGCATTCGGTATCGAGCTCACCGTTGCCGAAACCCAATTCCGACTTGCGGACAACCCGTCCTTCATAAGTGCTCATCCCGCCGAGCCGGATGCCCAGCGCCCCGGCAAAAGCCGCCTCCGGAATACTGCCGTTGCCGTCTCTGCCTGTGACTCCGTGGTTCCACCCTGCGCGGAAAGCTTCGCGGAAACGGTATCCTTTCACGGCACTGACAATGCTGATGATGAGAAGTGAGATCCTGGCGGGAAGATAGTTCCATATTTCGTCCTGCTTGGCCGCAAAAAAACCGAACTCCCGGTAGCGGTCATTTTTGTGGCCGATCATAGAATCCAGAGTATTGACGGTTTTATAAGCGACCGCCAAAGGCGCGCCTCCGAGGGCCGCATAAAATAACGGCGCGATAATCCCGTCCACCGTGCTTTCGGAAACGGCCTCTACAGTGCCCCGGACAATCTCCTGGGGCGATAAGCTGTGCGTGTCACGCCCCACAATCCGTGACAGATCCCGTCTCGCCAAAACCGTGTCGTTCATTTTTAAATCCTGGAGCACCCGGCCTGCCTCATTGGCAAGGTCCCGGACCGACAATGAAGAATAAACAAAATATAAACTTACGATAAAGCCCAAGGCGGCATGCCGGCGCTCCAAATACCCCAAGACACAACGAAGAAGGATGAAAACAGTTACCGGCAGCGACAGCGCCAGTATGGCTCCGGCCAGTTTTAAATTTAAAAAACGGGCCCTCAGACCGGCTTCGGCCTTTTTGATGACCGCTCCCAAAACACGTGCCGGATGCCAGGCATAAACCGGGTCTCCCAGGACAGCATCCAGCATAAATGCCACCATGAGCAAAGTCATCGGCTTCCGGCAGGCGCCCGCAAGCGGCTGCGCTCCGGATCCTCGACCCTTGCAAACCATGATCGGAGATTATCAACGAGGACTTGATTCGCTTCACGACGGAGCACCGCCGTTCGGAAATACGCGTGACTCAACCCCGGGAAACCATCGACCGCGCGTAAATAAATCCCTTTATGCCCGAGATCATCAATCAGTGAATTGACCGGGCCGCCGTTAACACGTTTGAACAGCGTAAAATTAACCGGATTCTCAAAAAACGTCAGTCCGGGGATTCGGCTTATTTCGCCGTAAAACCACCGGCGCTCGCGGGCCAGCCATTCCCTGCTGGTTTTGATAAACGCCTCATGACCGAGCATGCGGCAGCCTAATTTTTCCGCCAGCCGGCTCACCGCCCACGGTCCCTGGTGTATTTTTACGCGCTGCATAAGGGCCGCCGGACCTATGGCATAACCCAGCCTCACTCCTGCAAGCCCGTAAAATTTTGTGAGCGACCGCACCACCGCCAACGGCTTTTCGTTATGAACATACCCGGATAGCGAAATTTCGGGACACCAGTCTGCAAAAGCCTCATCCACGACAACAAAAACCCGATGTTTCTCGGCTTGCCTCATTATTTCTTTTGCTTGATCGAGAGA
>MHFC01000034.1:5727-17684 GCA_001804025.1 Omnitrophica bacterium GWA2_52_8
GCCTTGGTTTTCCAGAATTCGCCGGTATTCCGAGAAACACGGCTGAACGAGCAACGCTGTTTTTGGGGCGAGGGCACGGACAAGCGTTTCCAGCAACCCGAGAGCTCCATGACCTGCTGTGATCTGCTCCGGACCGCAGCCGTAAATTCCGGCTACAAATTCGCAAAATTCGCGCGCATACGGCTCCGGGTACAAATGCAGGGTTTTATTAATTTCTTTGCGGCAGAAATCCAAAATCTCATCCGGCAGCGCCAACGGTGACACATTTACGGAAAAATCAAGAATTTCGTCTTCCGGGATCCCATAGCGCTGCGCAAAGCACCGCCGCTGACCGCCGTGGCCTGGAATCATGTTGCCGCCATGAATCGATGAAAGTTGGAAAAAGTTAAAATCAAAGGCATGTTGATAACGGACAAACTGTAGAAATAGGCCGCAGATCCGTTATGCGGTCTCCTTGATTTCAAACCGCACAGGAATTTGAATGCAAGTCACGACGGGACTTCCGTGTTCAAGCGCCAGATGAAATTTCCACAGTTGCACCGCCGCAACAGCCGCATCGTCCAGTGTTTTGTGCCCCGAGGCCGACATAACCGAATACCGGCCGACACTGCCGTCGGTCAAAATCTCGATAGCGAGAACGGTTTCTCCCTGCCATCCCTGGGCCAAGGCCCAGCGCGGGTATTCGATCCGGGCCGGGTCGGATACAAGATACGGGAGCGTCATGCCGGCGGTATTCCCTTCGGTAAAAACAGCTCCGGGATTGGCGACAACGGTATTGTCTTCAGTGACGACTGTGCGGAACGTCCCGTCCCCGCCGGTAGGCTCAAACTCTCCGACACCCGCCGGACTTAGGGATATATCGGCACCATATAATGAAAATGGCACGGCAAAATTTAAAAAAATTACGGCAATCACGCAGGCCTCTATTGATTTCATGACACGCTCCTTTTCTATCTGATTTCGGAAGGATAAGTATATTCAAAATTACGTACGGAATCCATCATTTCAATCGCAGTGCCCGACTCCCCTAATATTTCATGCCAGATACGGACCGCGTAGTTTCCTGGGGGCACATCTTCGATCCGGAAACCGCCGTGGGCATCCGTGACGGCATAGTGCGGGCTTGAAACTACAATCACGAAAGCGTGCATCCAATGATGGAGCCCGCAGCGCAGCACGCAGTTTCCCGGTTTCTCAAAGAGAGCCTCGACTGACTTTCCGGGGTCCACATCATACCTGAAAAGCATTTTCGAATCCTCATTAAAAGCCCTGACATCATGCGCTAAACCGTCCGAATTCAAAATCTTCAAACTCGCCCCGGCAGGCAGTACCACCACATGCGGATCAAAGAGATAATCTTTTTGATCCAGCTCCATTTGCGGCGGCACAATTTCGCTCGGGCCGGCCAAAACGTCCGCCGCCCCCCCTTCGAGCACAACTACCGCGTTTTGAAGCCCGCCCTCCGGCGAAATCAGGAGTGACTGCGACAGGACATTCTCCGGAAAGCCACGAACCGGTTTTTTTTCAATGGGAATAAACCTTGGGTCCGGATAAGGGGGGCCAGAGACACGGACCGTCCCCTCAAAATCATAAGCTGCCGCATGTCCCGAAAATACCAATACGGCAAGCACCGCCAGAAATCTTACTGCGTTTCTTCGATATAATGCCATTCGAGGCGGTCCCCTCTTTTTAATTTCTTTTTGCGCGGTGAAAATTTAGTCGACCCGTTAAGCGTCGCCTTCCACCAGCGGTTCTCGGCCGGATCAATCCTGACTCCGTTAATTTCCACAATTTCCCGCATACTGCAGCAGGCCATCCCATACAAGATCGGATAAACCTGCCCGACCGCCTCAATCGCGTTCATCTCTTTTTCGGCCAGCAGCGTTGAATCATACCCTTGCTTGCCGGCAGAACCGAAATCAACGACAAGGTGCACCGGAAACGTCTCATGCTTTGCGGATAATTTTCCTTTTCCAAATCGCAAAAACGACAGCGCCTCCGGAACCTGAAAAAAAAGGCAAGATAACACGATAAAAACCGCAACGTGAGCTCTTCGCCGGCCTGGCATGAATCTATTCAGCACAAGCGCTTTTTTCCCCGGACATGACCGGCTGTAAAGATTCCCAATCAAGATGAACCTCCAACATTTTTGAAAGCCGTTCATAGTGCGTATCCCGGAACTCCGGGGACGTCAAGTTATCGCACGCGGCCGCTCTATTTTTTCCTGTCGCCGCGGCCAAAGCCCTGAGAAACGACAGGCGAAACTGCACTTGGTCAAACAAGCCGTGATAATACGTGCCGGCCAGGCTCTCGGTCACATCCACACGCCCGACAGCGCCAAATGTTTTATAATCTTGCCCGTAAACAGTTCTCCCCATATGGATTTCGTAAGCCCGTATCTCGCCTTCAACTCGGGACCCGAAAAGATCGGCGGAAACCCGCTCGACCGATTGTTTTAGGATTTTTTCCTGAGAAAATTCGGTCACCATGTCAAAAAAACCAAGCCCCTCCGCTTCACGGACTTCGGATTCGATGTTTTCCGTATCCCGGATGATGCGGCCCATCATCTGATATCCCCCGCAGATTCCGAGAATGCGCCCGCCGTTTTTGACATATTCCAAAATCTTTTCACACCAGCCCTGGCGGCGAAGGAAAGCCAGGTCCGCAACGGTTGATTTTGTTCCGGGAATAATCAGTAAGTCCGGCGTTCCAAGGGTCTCTTTGCGCCTGACATATCGCAGGCAAACACCTTGCTCTTTGGCCAGAATGTCAAAATCCGTAAAGTTGGAAATCCTCGGAAGCGCGACCACTGCAATGTCCAGCTCGCCTGCCGTCGCGTGAATCCGGCCGGTTGACTGATTTTCCAGAGACACCGCGTCTTCTTCGTCGATATAAAGATCTTTTAAATAAGGGAGTACCCCGACAACCGGGACACCGGTACGCTGCCTCAGGAATTGAATCCCGGGCTCGAGCAATGTTTCATCCCCCCGGAATTTATTGATAATAAAACCCTTGATGCGGCTGCAATCCGCGGGTTCCAGCAGCGCAAGAGTCCCGACCAGCGCCGCAAAAACTCCGCCGCGGTCAATGTCGCCGACAAGGTAGCAGCCTGCGTCCGCCATCGCGGCCGCTTTCATATTGACCACATCGTGCTTTTTGAGATTGATCTCGGCCGGAGACCCGGCGCCTTCCATAATGATGACATCATAATTTTGCGCCAATCGCGCATAGGCGCCACACACGACGGGCCACAGTTCGGACAGCCGTTCATAATACTCACGCGCGGTGAAATGCCCGACCGGCTTTCCGAGTACAATCACCTGCGAACGATTGTCCGCTGCGGGTTTTAACAGAATGGGATTCAAATCAACGCTTTTTTCAATACGGGCGCATTCCGCCTGAACGGCTTGGGCACGGCCGATTTCCCCGCCGCTGGAAGTGACGCAGGCGTTATTCGACATATTTTGCGCCTTAAACGGGGCCACGCGGTATCCGCGGTTGGAAAAAAGCCGGCAAAGCCCCGCAGTGATAACGGATTTCCCCACGCTCGATGCCGTGCCTAAAATCATGATACTTTTGGCCTTCATACCCGCCTTTTCTAAACCGCATTTTCCATCGCCAATAAGAAATTCCATCGAAGCGGTTTTCTTATCGATTCACCTAATCGATGAGAAAACCGGACTAACCCATCCGTTCAAGCACCAAAATCCCCAGCAGCACCGTCAACTCCGTTATTTCGCCCGCCGCGCCGATCATATCTCCGGTCACTCCGCCGACTTTTTTTTCAAACACGATCCGCAGCAGAGCCGCCACAAAACAAACAGCCAATAAAACCAAAATCCCGGACACTCCCCAAAATGCCGTGACCGGCCACCCCGCCGCCGTGGTCCAAAACATCCCGGATTTTGTGATTTTTCCCGCAAATCCCGCGGCCAACCCTCCAGCGTTGCCGCCATACGGCATCCCATAACTAACTGCCACCATCGCCCAGCGGGACAACGTAACAGAACCCACAAGCGCCGCGACGTTGCTGTGAATGTCTTTCAGCAGCACAAATTTAGACAGGATCAAAAATACAAGCCCCAAAACACCCCAGGCCCCGAGATGCGGGTCCTTCATGATTTGCAGTGTCTCTTCACGCGAACGCCCGCCAAAAAAACCGTCACAAAAATCCGCGAATCCGTCGGCATGCAGCCCGCCGCTCAGGATCAACGGAAGAAACACCAAAACCAGAGCGTTCAGGTCACGGGAAAATACCGGCTGACATGCGGCATAAACCGCCCAGGTGATTCCGGCAATCAAATAACCGACCACGGGAAAATAAGGCGCGGCGTGATGCAAGGCTCCTCCTTCGCCCCGGTTTTCGAAGCGCGGGCAGAACGGGAACAGGGTCAAAAAATTAACGGCTGTCTTAAAATTCAAAACTTGCACATTTATGAGAGCTCTTTTCATAAGCTACCGCGCTTCTTCCGCTTTATCGGCAACGCCCGCTTCTTCAAATGTAGCGACTTCGTTATAAACACGGACGGCAGCGGCCAACAGCATCATCCCGAGTGCGGCGCCGCTTGCCTCTCCCAAGCGCATTCCGAGATTGAACATCGGTTTGGCTCTGAGCGCCTCCAGCAGGAGGTTGTGACCGGGCTCTTCGGACTGATGGGCAAAAAAAAGATAGCCGGCAACATCGGGCTGTACACGCACCGCAGCAAGTGCGGCAGCCGACACAATCCAACCGTCGATGACCGCGGGGACGGAATAACGCGCACATGCGAGGATTGCCCCTGTCAGGGCCGCGATTTCGTAACCCCCGACGCAGCGCAAGATCGCATACGGATGATTCAGCCTGTCTCTGTGGAGGACCAAGGCTTTCTCGATGACGCCGATTTTGTGCGAAAGAGCTTTATCTTTTAACCCTGTCCCGCGGCCCGTCACCTGAATCGGCGGAACTTTCAAGAGCGCGGCCACAACCGCACTGGCTGCGGTCGTATTTGCAATCCCCATCTCACCAAAACCCAGCATTACGGCACCCCCGCGGACTGATTCTGCGGCAGAGTCCCAACCCAGCTGCAGCGCCGCGTTGAGCTGGTCTCCGGACATCGCAGCTTCCTTTGTCATGTTGCGCGTTCCCGGCCCGATTTTTTTTGAAATCAGCCTGGGGTCATTTTGAAAATCAAAATCCACACCCGCATCAATGACCTTGACATCGGCCGAGGCTGAACGTGCCAATGAATTTATAGTCGCGCCGCCGTTCAGAAAATTCATGACCATTGACGCCGTTACGCTTTTCGGATACAAACTGACGTTTTCATCGGCAACGCCATGATCCGCGGCAAAAAGCAGAATATGCTTAGGGGCCCCCTTAAGCGCCGCTTGTTTCTGAATGCCGGAAATTCTCTCAAGGTACCCCTCTAAAAGACCCAAACTCCCTTCCGGCCGCGTCTGTGAGGACAACCGCTGACGGGCTTTTCCGATCCACACCGGGTCCGGCGCCTCAATTTTATTAATTTCCTGATCAAAGGGCGGCATAGACTCGCCCTTTAATTGCCAGCGGAACGCCGGCTACCAAAAAAAACACTTCATCCGCGGCTTGGGCCACCAGCCGGTTAAGCCGCCCGAGTTCCTCCGTAAACCGGCGCAAATTAGGCTGCTCCGGTACCATCCCCATGCCAATCTCGTTGGATACGATCACCAGCCGGCAATCCCCGCGATTTTCCAGAACCGAAACAAAAGCGGCGATTTCGGCTGCAGTCCGCGGATCCTCAGGTCCGAAATGATGAAAGAGGTTGTTGAGCCAAACCGTGAGGCAATCGACAACAATCAGATCGCGGCGCTGAATTGTTCCCGACAGCGCCGCAGCCAGATAGAGCGGCTGTTCAACGGTATCAAATTCATCTTTACGCTCATCTTTATGCCGGGCAATACGAGCCCTCATTTCATGATCAAGGGGTTCCGCCGTGGCAATAAATGCACGACATTGACCTATCCGACGGGACATATTAAGCGCATACGCACTTTTTCCGGACCTCATGCCTCCCGTAACAAAAGTCAATCTTGACGCCATAGACCGCTCCTGATGAATGTTCTCAAGGCATTAGATTCTGCTGACATTTGACTTGTATTTCTCCCTCTGCCAATGAGAGAGCGATATTTTTAAAAATCAACAGGGCCTAATACTCGATCCCCGGCTGCGCCTTAATGCCCTGCTGATAGGGATGTTTGATACATTTCATTTCCGTCACGAGATCCGCAATCTCGATTATTTCCGGCGGTGCCCCGCCGCCGGTCAAAAAAACATGTTTCATGGCAGGTTTTTTTTTAAGTTCTGCGATGATGACCGCAGGGTCGAGAAAATTAAATTTCATCACATAATTGATCTCATCAAAGATCGCGAGATAAATCGCGGGATCATGCAGGATTTCCTTACATTTCTCCCAAGCACGCCCGGCCGTTCGGACATCCTGCTCGAAATTTTTTGTGTCCCACGTAAAACCGTCGCCGATACTAAAGATCTGAAATTGATCGCCAAACTTTTTGGCCGCTTCCGCTTCGCCCGTCTTCCACTTCCCTTTTATGAATTGCACCATGGCAACCCGGTAACCCCGCCCAAGCGCCCGAAGGGCCGTCCCGAATGCCGCGGTGGATTTCCCCTTGCCGTCGCCGGTATTAACGAGGATCAATCCTTTCTTTTTGTATTCCTTGATATCTGCATGCTCCCGTGGCGCGCGGTCTTCTTTTTGCTTCATCGCTATCCTTTTAACCGCACTCCGCCAAAAAAACGAGGGGGAGGCTGATCAAAACCAAGAACCTCATTAAAATGATCATCGGTCGCGTTTTCAACACGCCCGTAAAGCTCAAGATATTCGGTCAGGCTGTAGGTCAGCGTAAAATCAAGACGCGTATAGCCTTTGTTCCGGACGCGCACCGAACCCTGCGTGTCATCCTGGCCTCCGACCAGGCTCCAGTCGGCATAAAACTTAAATTTCCGGTAATCCGCAGTCAACCCTATTTTCCCTTGATGCCACGGCCGCCGGGTCAACCGTTTGCCTGTTTCCCTGTCCTCAGTACTTGTATAGGTATAAGCTGTCGATAATGAAATATGCTCGTGCAGCTGAATTTCATGCTCCACCTCCACCCCCTGGAGCCGCGCGCGCGCAACATTTTCCGCCGTGAATACCCCCGTGCTCCCGCTGACGAACTGGATCAAATCTTTGACGGAGTTCCGAAAATAAGCCGCGGATAACCGTCCGCGTTTGTCCCAATAATATTGTTCGATTCCCGCGTCCCAGCTCCAGCTGGTTTCCGGGCGGACGTTTTGATTTCCGAAATTCGGAAATGAAAGTTCGTTGAATGTCGGGGCCTTGAATGCCCTCCCCATATTGCCCTTCACCCGAGTCTGAGTTTTTTCCAGCCACCAGCTCCCGGAAAACTGGGGATTGACCTCGACCCCGTAAAAGTTGTTGTGATCGAGGCGCACACCGCCGACGAGTTTAAGGGAGTCCCAAAACGTCGCCTCGTTTTGAAAAAAAACCGCGTGTGTCCGCATCAGCTCATCAAATCCGACCGACCGCTTGATGTTGCTTGCGATATGTTCAAATTCATACCCCAGGACAATGACATCCCAGTCGCGCACAAAAAGCGTCGACTGGTATTCCAGCGTGTGGCGGTCGGTATCCAGCCGGAACGGAACGGCCTCGGGATCGGCCCCCCCCGAATTTCTCGGGTCAAAATCGACCTGGAGGTCATGAAAAAAAGAATATTGAAAATATTGCTGCCACCAGTCCCGCAAGGCAATATTATAACGGCTGTTAACAACCTGCTCTCTCGACTTCAGCGTTCTGTTGGGGTCCTGCCGGAAAGCCCCGTCATCAATGCCCGATTGCGCATTGAAATAATAAAAAAATGTCTCTAAATTCGAATTTTCTGAGAAGTGAACCTTAGAACGGTTCCGGACGGTGGTATTTTGATACCCGTCATTATCACCGGGGCCTTTGGAGTCGATGCGGCCGAAACTGCCGAGAGATTGAATGCGGTCATACGCAGCGGACAATTCACCGCCTTCCCGGAAGGTTTGAAACGTTCCGTATTCAAAATTTGCATCCCCATGAAGCCCGTGGCGGTCTTCTTGCCGCATGACAATGTTGATGACGCCGCCGATCGCATCCGCACCGTAAAGCACGCTGTGCGCACCGCGCAGCACTTCAACGCGCTCGACACTTTGTGTCGTGATGTGCTCAATGGCCGATTGGCCGGTTGTCGGGCCGTTGACCTGGACCCCATCGATCAGGACTAACGTATGATTCGCATTAGTCCCGCGCAAATTGACCGTCACTCCCCGGCCCGCGGGCCCGGACTGTGCAATGTGTACACCCGGTGTACTGCGCAGCAAATCAAAAATGTAGGTTTTTCCGCTGCGCTCGATCTGGTCGCGCGTAATCACCGTAATAAAACGCGTTGATTCTTCTGCCGGCATTTCTCTCCGGGACGCGCTCACCACGACACGAACCGGGGCCGACCCGGAAATCGATCCGTCGCCGGAAACTGTGTCCGTCTCTGAGGGCGTTAAATCAATCGTCTTCGCACCAAATCCTTGGGCCGGACTGCTTAAGGTAAAAAGAATGACAAGAAAGGGTATGGGGTTTTTCACGAATTTACTCTCACTTTTTGTGCGGGCAGGAGGCGAAATGGTGAGAAGTAAATCCACAGTCTGACAAACTGAAGTCCACTTTACCATCGAGTCCCTGCTCGGAGACTTTTGTTGGTTAATTCAAGGCTGGTATTCTGACTGGCAAGTCCGAAACTCGAACCGCTGACAGTGGCGGCACCGCGGAGCCATTTGCCGTCAAATTTGACGGACAAACTCTCGCTTCCCCTATTTAGCCCGGCCGAAATTTCTTCCGCACGGACACCTTGAAATCTACAAAAAACAAATCACAAAGAACCGTTAAACCAGCACATTATTAGACAGCGCGCGGATCTTGTAAAGGATAATTTCACGTTGTCTGAAGTCCTCTCTAACCGGCATTTCTCATCGCTAATGAGAAATGCCCTCGAAGAGGCTGGGGTGCAAATGGGCTTTTCCACTTGTATCCCACGGGTTGTCTTTTTTGCGCCCTGTTAAAACGCGGGCGCAAAACTTTGGATGCAACCCCATGCGTCCAAAGCGCACCCGAGCGGCCGTAAGATTCAACATTTCACATTGAGCGTAATTTGTCCCGAGCGTCACAACGGTCAATGACGCGGGATCAAGCTTAAACGACCAAAATTGCCGAGCGCGAAATCCCAATAAAACCGCCAAAATCATTCGGATGGAGCCGCCGTGGGCGACAACGGCCGCCCGGGTTACCGGCGCTGCACGCAGATCTTTCACAAATCTTGCGATACGGCGCCGTAGCCGCCGGAAACTTTCGCCTCCGGGAGGCGAAATGTCCCGCCCCCTGCACCAGGACCTGTACCGGCGGTCTTTGGCCGCAATAAGCTGCCGGCCCGTTTGTCCCTCCCACCGCCCGAAAGACAGCTCATTAAGTCGCAGATCCACAATCAGCGGCACTTTCCAAACCTTATTCAATATCGCAGCGGATTCCGCGGCGCGGCGCAACCCAGACACATAAACTTTTTCAGGGCCCGGCTTTTCCATAAGCTTTATCAATGAACGGATTTCACGCCTTCCTCGGACATTTAACCTTAAATCCGTGCGCCCCTGATAACGCTGTGCGCGTGTCCACGGCGTGCTTCCGTGGCGTATCAAATATATTTTTTTTGACCGCGATGCCGCTTTCATGAGCGGACACCCGGCCTCTGCCGCCGTTTATCCGTGACCCAAAACTCCATCCGTTTTCCCATCATCAGCCTGGTTTGAGCATCAAGTGCCGGAATCGCACTGAGAAAAATAGCGACAAGCGGAATGCACAGCCATTCGAGAGCATGCGCTATCTTGTGAAACAGTGATACCTTTATTTTTCTTTTCGGCAGCAAGCAGTAGCTCAGAATAATACTCACAACCAAGGACACGGACGCCAAATTAAAAATGATTTCGGTAATCCTCGGCGCCGTATAGTACAAAACCGAGTTTTCAAACTCCCGTCCGGCAAAATGCCCGGGAAGCCAGCCGACAACAGCCAGAATGATCGGCCATGTGGCCCAAGCGACATGAATTTCGAAAAGTTTAAAACCGAGCGTTATCTTTTTTGTAAAATCAATTTTTGATTTCATAAACCCGCGCATCACAATCGGAAAGTTTTCAACACCCCACGCCCACCGCCTTTTTTGGCGGTAGATATTGAGGGTGGTCTTCCACCACGACCCCGCATCAGCCACGTCCATCGACAGCGTGGCATAAAGCGGCACCGTCCGGTAGTCACCGTCATAGTGAAGGAAGGCCTTCCAAAAAATAGCCGAGTCATCGGAAATCATGTCGACGGGCCAATAACCAATCTCATCCAGCGCCTTAAAACTCATGCTATGACTCGAGAATGTCACCAGTTTCTCCGGCTGGGTTGCCTCAGTTAGCTGAAAAAATGAGGCGCCAATTTCCAGCACGCGGGCGAATCCCGGGACCTCCCAAATGTTGTTATGATAAACCGGAATCGGTTGAAAACTTGCCCGGTAGCGCTTCGGACAAACCATAAAATTATAAGTCAGACACGCAAAATAATTCGGGCTGACAACGGTATCAGCGTCAAAACAAGATACGATGACTCGGCCTAGATCGATATCATGGTTCTTAAAATACTCCCGCATTTGTTTTGCTGCATAGGTTACGTTTGCACCTTTCACGCGCGCTTCACCGGAAAGATTCGACGGGTGCATGACCACCTCAAATTCGCGGAAGGTGTCCCCGAATTTTTTTTTCAGCCGCCGGACCCCCTCCCGAATGACCGTCGAGGCACGTTCCTCGAGCGCCAAAACGACAAGGATCTGCTCCGCGGGAAATTTCCCTTCCGCATAGCTGCGGATCCCCGGCTCGACCACTTCGGCCGATTCTTTTATAAGCGGGACGATTACCAGATGGAAAATGTCTCCGGAAAGCGGCGGCGGGTTTTTTTGAATTTGATGCCGCAACAATTCCTTCTGGCAGATCCATGCAGAAAGTGCCCCTTTAATTCCCGGATTAGCAGGGACTCCGGGCACATCCCCGCCCCGCCCCCGAATGAGATCATCCAAGACCTTTATGCGGAAATTCCAGTCGGTGTTCTCTTCGGCAGCCAGCCGAAAATAGGACAAACTCAAAAACAGGGTAAGATAGAAAAGACGCAGCAGCCAATAAAAATCAAAAATAATGATGCATACCGCGGCGATGCGCGGCTTCGCAATCGAGAGCACAGTCATGCTGATCAAAAAGGTCCAGCTCGTGAGTCCCGGGAGAACTTCAAAACAGCGCTCGAGAAAACGCTCACGGGGACGGCCTGCGAAACGGGAATACCGGAAATTCATGAAGCCCCCGCCTTCGCTTTCCGGCGCGGTTCCTCAATTGCCGGAAACGGCAACGTAATAATGCTGTGCTTCGGAATAATTTCCATTTCGGTCAGTGCCGAGGTTTCAGCATCCAGGTAGTACATGCGTCCGCTATCTTCATCATACCCCACTGAAGTGTCTTCCTTAACGGCAGCGACTTCATAGAGGTGCGGGTCTCCAAATGTTTCCTGCTCCATCAATTTGACCGCGGTGCCGCTGCGGAACAAAATATAGGCTCCCTCATAGACCCAAAACGCCTGTTCAACGTTGCCGCTTTTTGGGTAAATCCAGCTCACCTTGGGACCTTTTTCAAATATTTCATCGCTGGGTATTTCATGTTCAAACGAAATGACGCCGATCCCATCGGATGTCCAGATCAATACCTTTTTGCCGTGCTTGTCATAGTCAACTCCCCGCGCACCTTTGCGCACAAGTCCGTATGGAAGCCAGTTTGTCAGGAGCTTGCCGTCGCGACTGAGGAATAACATGGTTTCGGAATACTTGTAAAT
>MHFC01000034.1:17707-20542 GCA_001804025.1 Omnitrophica bacterium GWA2_52_8
GCGGGCTTCAATGAGCTCCGCTTCATGATGTGCCTCGAGATTAATCCGGGTTAACGCCCCATTTTCATAAGCGAACAAATATCGCGGCGCTTCGGCGTCCCATTCGAATACGGCGTGTTGATATTCAAGGGGAATATTGATTTCACGGAACTTGGCTTCGCTACGGTCAAGACGAACCCACAAATAACGTCGTACGCCGTCATCCTCAATCTGCACAAGCACATAAGGGCTGTTCTTTTGGGTCACCAGCCGCTCGACCCGCCCTCGCATGAACTCGCGGGCCGGATTGACAAGGGGAAAAACCGCATTTTCACGGATATCAAAAACCGCAACTTCTGCCAGGGTCTCCCCGGACATCAGCAGAATATATTTCGTCTCCGGAATTAACTCCATGCGCGAAAAATTCCCGGGAACGGCGACTTTTCTTTGAATCGTTCGCGGCTGCAGCAGAACTTTTTCAAGGACCGTGGCCTTTCCTTCCTCGACCGGAATGGTTTCTTGCCAATCCTTATAATTTTTAAGCGCAAGTCTGATTTTGTAGTCTCCCGGAAGAAGCTGACGGATAACCGCGGGTGTTTTGTGTTTGTAGCGTTTATTATCGAGATAAAGCGTAGCGCCCGGCGGCGCCGTCGAGAGGTAGATCAGTCCCGTTTTGACCAGACCCTGACGGCTGTCCGGCCGGTAGGTATATCCGAGTGCATAAAAAATTATCAGCGGCGTTCCAGCGAGAAAAATGAGAACAAAAATATAAAATACGATTTTGCGCAGCAGCGACATGGCGGACTCACGTGCGTAAGGCCTGAACCCGGCCCATCCGCTTAGAAGAAATAAGCTTTGGCGATGTATTCCTGCATCATCCGGTGTGTATTAAAGAAAGAACCGTTAAGCGCCATGGCATGCGCCATGATCGTAATAAACCTTTGCTGCTTCGTATAATACGTTGGCATTACCGATTTCTCCAGCTTTTCGTAAAGACTCTCCGCGTCTTTGCGGCGCCGCACACCCTGATCCTCGCCGTGCTCAAAGTCCCCGATGGACCACCCCGTCAACCCCTCGATGCAGCCTTCAATCCACCAGCCATCCAAAACGCTCAGCGACGGCACTCCGTTCAGCGCGGCTTTCATGCCGCTCGTTCCGGAGGCCTCCAGCGGGGGTTCCGGATTGTTGAGCCAGATATCCACGCCCGAAGTCAGCAAAAGCCCAAGTTCCATGTCGTAATTAAAGAGGTAAATGACTTTCAACTTTTCATTAAGCTGCGCCGCAAGCTGACATATTCTCTGGATAATTTTCTTCCCCGGTTCATCTTTAGGGTGGGCCTTACCGCCGTAGATAATCTGAAGGGGCCCGATTTTTGTGACAATGGATTTTAAACGCTCGATATCGTCGAAAATCAAATCGGCCCGTTTGTAGGCGGTTGCCCGCCGTGCAAATCCGATCGTAAATACTTCGGGATCAAGCACGTTCCCCGTTTTTTCACGAATCTTGTCAAACAGCTGCTGTTTTGCTTTTTTATGGGTGTCCCAGATGTCCCCCCGCGGAATGTTCAAGGCATAGCGCAAGTGAAAATTATCTTCGCGCCACCCCGGAAGGTATTCGTCATAAAGCTGCTGAAACGGCTGCGATGTCCAACTCGCGGCATGGACCCCGTTCGTGATTGAATCAATCACATAATGGGGAAACATTTGTTTCGACACTTCCCCGTGTTTCTTGGCCACCCCGTTCACATAATGACTGACATTCAGTGCAAGGTGCGTCATGTTCAAAACGCCGTCACAGCAAAAAAGATCCTGCCTTTCCAACGGTTTCGCTTTTCCCAGCACGCGGTGCACAAGGTCTAACGGGAAGCGGTCATGGCCGGCCGGAACGGGTGTGTGCGTCGTAAAAACACATTGTTTTTTGACTTCCCGGATGTCCTCATCGTCAACCGCCTGCTTGTTCAGCGCACGCATGCGTTCTTCAAACAATTCCAGAATTAAAAATGCAGCGTGCCCTTCATTCATATGAAAGCGTTTGATACCGCCGTACCCGAGGGCCCTCAAAAGCTTGATACCACCGATCCCTAAAAGAACTTCCTGCCGGATTCTCATGTCGGCGTCTCCGCCGTAGAGATAGTCCGTTAGCGGCCGGTCATCCGCGTGATTCCCTTCAACATCAGCATCCAGAAAGAAAACCGGGACCTCAAAGCCTGTGACTCCCTTCACATCATAGCGCCATGCGGTCAGCTTGATATCGCGGCCTTCCGCAACCACAACGATTGAAACATCGACTTTTTTTAAAAAATCGGCGGGCGACCATTGCATCGGCTCTTCTTCCTGCCAGCCGGATGTGTCGATTTTCTGATAAAAATACCCTTTACGGTAGAGCAGCGACACCGCCGCCATCGGCACCTTGAGATCGGCTGCGGCACGAATCGTATCCCCCGCCAATACCCCAAGGCCCCCGCTGTAAGTCGGCAGTTTAGGTTCAAGGCCGATTTCCATGGAAAAATACGCAACTGCAGTGTCCTTGCTCGGCATGATCATCCTTTCGTCATTAAATCAGCATATCAGCTTAATTGAAAAACCGCGAGCGAGCGGGCATTTAAATTAAATAAATTACCGGACCCAGTCTTCCAGCCTTGAGCAAATGCTTCAGCCGTATCCAAAACAAGACTCCACACCGCATCCTTCGGAATATCCGGAAACCTAAAATCGATGGCCTTACTATAGGCATTCAGCAGCAGCATAAAACTGGGCCCCGATATCACATCGCCCCCGGCGTCCAGTTCCCCAATATCGTCACCCGAAATAAAGATTCCGAGACAGCGGACATAATGCCTCCAGGCGTCACTATCCA
>MHFC01000035.1:0-873 GCA_001804025.1 Omnitrophica bacterium GWA2_52_8
TATCTTTTTGTGCCGCCGGGACAGGACAAGTCTCTTTTGAATTCGATGATCCTGCTTATCCCCGATTCCAGGGAAACGCCCGACGCGCTTGTTCAGGAATGGCTTGAAATTGCCAAGAAAAGAAAAATGATGGTGGCCGTGCCAGCCTTAAAAATGGCTCCGGGAGATGTTCCTTACCGTACGGATGAGTGGATCCTGAAAATAAAAAAGGACCTGGCGAATCGTTATCATGTCGGCAGGACTTATGTGATTGGAAAAGGCGTGGGCGCGCATTACGCGGTTTATCTCACGCTCCGGCATCCGGAAGAGTTTTCCGGAGCGGGATTAATGGAGGGTTCGTGGGTGGGTTCTTTTGAGAAACTGCTGCAACTTTCCAGCCGTCCCGCGAAGCAAGTTCCCGTTTTTGTGTCCTTGGTTGCTCCGGACGCTGAATTTACCAAAAAGACGGAAAAATGGGCCTACCGGTTTTCGGGCAAGGGGTATCCTGTTTATATGGAAAAATTTGAAAAAGATGAAAAAGTGAATTCCGTGGAGTTAAAAATACGGATGATGGACTGGCTCCAGAAAAAGGCTGAAGCCTGGGCCCAGGTGATCGCCGCTAAGGAAAAAACAAAAAAAGAAAAAATATCGAGCTGGACGAAAGAGTTTTTCTCTTCGCCCGTCCACCATTAATTTTGAAGGGATAATGAGGATGAAGCTGACCGGCGCGCAAATCATGATTAAGTGTCTCGAAAAAGAAGGCGTGGATTATGTGTTCGGCCTTCCCGGCGGGGCGATTTTACCCACGTTTGACGCCCTCTACGATTCCAAACAATTAAAATTCATCCTGGTCCGCCACGAGCAGGGCGCTGCCCATATGGCGGACGGATTCGC
>MHFC01000035.1:888-8818 GCA_001804025.1 Omnitrophica bacterium GWA2_52_8
AGTGGCCACGCACGCTATCGGAAGCGACGCGTTTCAGGAGGCGGATATTTGCGGCATTACGCGGCCTGTCACCAAACACAATTATTTGATTAAAAATGTCAATGACATCGCCCGCATTGTGCGCGAAGCGTTTGTGATCGCGTCGACCGGACGCCCGGGGCCGGTGTTGATCGATTTTCCCGTGGACGTAAGCCGCGCGGAAGCTGAGTTTGAATGGCCCGAGGAAATTTATATTCGCAGTTATCATCCTAAATTGACGCCCCCCCCGGAAGTTTCAAAAGAGAGGATTCATGAAGCCTCTCAATTAATTGCCCAGGCTAAACGCCCCGTGCTTTATGTGGGCGGCGGCGCCGTTGTCTCCGGGGCCAATCAGGAACTTCTCGAGTTAGTGGATAAGACCGGTATTCCGGTGACAACGACTGTGTTGGGGCTGGGTATTTTCCCGGAGACACATCCTTCTTCGCTGAGAATGCTCGGCATGCACGGCACGCATTACGCCAATTATTCCGTTCAGAACTCCGATCTGCTGATTGCCGTCGGCGCGCGTTTTGACGACCGCGTGACCGGCAAGATCGATAAATTTGCTCCGCACGCGAAAATCATCCACATTGATATTGACCCGGCCTCCATTTCCAAGGTTGTGAAAGTGCATTGCGCGATTGTGGGGGATGTGAAACAGGTTTTGAAAGACCTGAACAAAAAGGTGGGCGATATCCGGCCGCAGATGAAAGATTGGCTGGCCCAGATTGAAGCCTGGAAAAAAAAGCATCCTTTGAAATATGATCAGTCGAATGGTTTGATCCGCCAGGAATACGTGATTGAAAAAGTCGGAGAGCTGACGGACCACAAGGCTGTGGTGACGACCGGTGTGGGCCAGCACCAGATGTGGACGGCCCAGTGGTATGGATTTGCCGCGCCCCGGGGCATGATCACTTCAGGCGGCCTGGGGACCATGGGCTATGGCCTGCCTTCCGCGATTGGCGCGCAGCTTGGCCGCCCCAATGAAACCGTGGTTTGCTTTGACGGCGACGGCTCGTTTCAAATGACCATGTGCGAACTGGTCACCGCGTCTTATTACAAGATCCCGGTCAAAATCATTTTGATGGATAATTGCCATCATGGAATGGTGCGGCAATGGCAGGAACTTTTTTATCGCCAGCGTTATTCCGCCTCCATTCTTGGCCCCTCCAATCCTGATTTCGTGAAGGTGGCGGAAGGCTGCCATGTTTTCGCGCGCCGGATTGATAAAAAAGAAGAGGTAATCGCGGGATTGAAAGAAGTGTTGGCCCACGACGGGCCGGCTTTGGCCCATATCCTTGTTGCGAAATCCGACAACGTTTATCCCATGGTGCCCGCCGGGCACGCATTGGATCAAGTGATGGACATGGCCTAATGGCAACGAAAAATTCAAAACGAAAAATTCAAAAAAAGCTAAAGGGATAAAACAATGGAACATACGATATCCGTATTGGTTGAAAATCATTTTGGCGTGCTGACCCATGTGGCCGGGCTTTTTTCGGCGCGCGGATTTAATATTGATAGCCTGGCGGTCGGGGAAACCCACGATCCCTCGGTTTCGCGCATGACCATTGTGGTGCATGGCGATGCCGGCATCGTGGAACAGATCGTCAAGCAGCTCAATAAGCTTATTGATGTGATCAAGGTGGAAGATTTGAGCGGCGAGGATTTGATTGACCGTGAGCTTGTGCTTGTGAAAGTCAACGCCGATGCCCGAAGCCGCAACGATATCCTGCAAATTGTGAATACTTTCCGCGCCAAGGTGGTGGATGTCAACCCCGAGTCGATGACGATCGAAGTCACGGGGGGTGAGAGCAAGATCGACGCGATCATCGAGCTCTTTACGCCCTTTGGCATTCGTGAAACCGTCCGTACCGGGGTCGTGGCGCTTTCACGAAGCAAAGAGCTGATCGCGCCTGCCAAAGAATCACCCGCGGCAGGTTCCGCCGCAGCCCCCAAGAAGCCCAAAAAACTTCCTGTAAAAAAATAATCGGCGTTATTTCCATCCAGGCCATGGGCCGGAATGGAACAAAAGGAGAGCTTTCTTTATGGCGAAAATTTATTACGACAAGGACGCGGATCTAAAAATTTTAAAAGGCAAAAAAGTGGCCATTGTGGGCTACGGCATTCAGGGCCGCGGCCAAGGGCTTAATTTGCGCGATTCCGGAGTGGAAGTCCTCATCGCGCAGCGCAAGGGCGGGCCCAATTACGAAATGGCGGTCCAGGATGGTTTTAAGCCCGTCGAGGCGGAGGAGGCCGCGAAAAAAGCGGACATTATCCAGCTCCTCGCGCAGGACCATTTGCAGGGCGGGATCTATGAACAAAGCATCGCGCCTTCTATCAGGCCGGGCAAGTCTCTGCTGTTTTCCCATGGATTCAATATTCATTTCGGATACATCAAACCGCCCAAAAACATTGACGTTTTTATGGTGGCCCCTAAAGGGCCGGGCGCGCTCGTGCGTTCCCAGTTTATAGAAGGCGGAGGGGTGCCGTGCCTGGTGGCCATTCATCAAAACGCGACCGGCAACGCGTTGAAACTCGCCCTGGCGCACGCGAAAGCCATTGGCGGAACACGCGCGGGCGTGATTGAAACTAATTTCAAGGAAGAAACCGAAACCGATCTTTTTGGCGAACAGTCCGTCCTTTGCGGAGGCTTGAGCGAACTGATCCGCGCCGGATACGAGACCCTCGTGGAGGCGGGGTATCAGCCCGAAATGGCTTATTTTGAATGCCTGCACGAAGTGAAATTGATTGTGGATGCCGTTTTTGTGCATGGTCTTTCCGGGATGCACCGCCGTGTTTCCGATACCGCGGAATACGGCGATTATTCCCGCGGCAAACGCGTGATCGGCCCTGAAGCGCGCGAAGCCATGAAAAAGATTTTAAAGGAAATTCAGTCCGGTTCTTTTGCCAAGGAGTGGATTGACGAAAATAAAAAAGGCCGGCCGAATTTCAATCAAATGCGCAAAGAGTGCGACAACCATCCGATTGAGAAAGTCGGCGCCGAGCTTAGAGGCATGATGCATTGGCTGCAGGCGCCCCCCGCAAAAGCGGTAATCACTCCTAAACCCAACGCGAAAGTAAAGGTCGGATAAGGTTTCAAGCGCGATTCTTATGAAGAGCAGAAAAATTTATATTTTTGACACGACTTTGAGAGATGGAGAACAATCACCCGGGGCCTCTTTGACCCCGGATGAAAAACTGAAAATCGCCAAACAGCTCGAACGTTTGAGCGTGGACGTGATCGAGGCGGGCTTTCCGGCCTCCTCGCCGGGCGAAATGGCCGCGGTGCGCATGATCGCGCGGGAAGTCCGCAAGCCCGTCATCTGCGGGCTCGCGCGCACGCTCGAAAAAGACATTGAAGCCTGCCGGAGGGCCCTGGAGCCCGCCGCTAAAAAACGGCTGCATCTTTTTCTTGCCACATCGCAGATTCACCGGCAGTACAAATTAAAAAAGGGAAAGAAAGAAATCATCCGGATCGCGGTGGATCACATCCGGTCCGCGAAAAAAGATTTCAGCCAAATTGAGTTTTCTCCCGAAGATGCTTCACGGACGGAACCGGGGTTTCTCGCGGATGTCACGCGCGCGGCGGTTGACGCGGGCGCGACTTCCATTAATATTCCGGACACCGTGGGGTATACCGTGCCCCGGGAATTTGAAGATCTCATCCGGTTTTTAATCAAAAAAAACCCGGAGCTTGGGAAAAAAGTCGTGCTTTCGGTGCACTGCCACAATGATTTGGGGCTGGCGGTGGCCAATTCCCTGGCCGCGGTTCTGGCCGGCGCCAACCAGGTGGAATGCACGATCAACGGTATCGGCGAGCGCGCGGGCAACGCGTCTTTGGAAGAAATCGTGATGGCCATTGATACCCGGAAAGATTTTATTCACTGCTCGACCGGCATCCGCCTTGTGGAAATCACCAAAGCTTCGCGCATGGTTTCTCATCTGACCGGAATGGTGGTGCAGCCGAACAAGGCTATCGTGGGCCGCAATGCATTTTCCCATGAATCCGGCATTCATCAGGACGGCGTCCTCAAAAAGCGCCAAACCTACGAAATCATGGATCCCAAGCGGATCGGGCTTTCGGGCACTCAGCTGATTCTGGGAAAACTTTCGGGGAGGCATGCCTTCAAGGAAAGAATCGCGAAGCTGGGTTACGGCCGCCTGAATGAAGAAGACACCGTCCGCGCTTTCCGGCAGTTCAAAGCGCTCGCGGACAAAAAGAAATACGTTTTTGACGAAGACATTGAAGCCATCCTTGAGAATGAAATAGGCCGTATTCCGGAAGTCTGGAAACTGGAGCATTTGAAAGTTTCAAGTGAAACGGGGAAAAAGCCGCATGCCGCCGTTTCCTTAAGCTTCAAAAATAAAATCCATGCCGCGGATTCCGGCGGCGACGGGCCGGTGGATGCCTGCTACAAGGCGGTTGAAAAAATCGTCAAGTCCGGAGCGCGCGTGACGCATTACGGGATACAGTCGGTCACGGGCGGCATGGATGCCCAGGGCGAGGTCACGGTCAAACTTTATGTGTCTAATCACGAGGTGACCGGCCGCGGCACTAGCACCGATATTATTGAGGCCAGCGTCAAGGCCTACTTATTCGCTCTCAACAAGATTTCAGCCCGTTCGCTTTTTCCGGGTGAAATGCCTTCGCCGGTCTAATGCCGGCAGCGGCATGAAAAAAAATTCCAAAAACCCGCGGCTTTTTGGTATATTTGGCAATCCGCTTGCCCATACTTTGTCCCCGGCCATGCAGGAAGCCGCCTTTCGACAGATTGGCTGGAAGGCCCATTGCCTTGTTTTTGAGCTTGGTCCCCGGGATTTTCGAAAAGCCATGGCCCGGCTTCCCCGTTTTCCCGTTGAAGGTTTTAACCTGACGGTTCCGTACAAACAGGCTGTCATTCCTTATTTGGCCGCGCTCACGCCCGAGGCCCGGGCGGTCGGGGCCGTGAATACTGTTTTTCAAAAAGGCGGGCGGTGGATCGGCGCCAATACCGATGTCTACGGTTTTCTCACGTCCCTTCAAAAAGAGGGAAAATTCAAGCCGCGCGGGAAAAAAATCCTGGTACTGGGCGCCGGGGGAGCTTCCCGGGCTGTTATTTACGGCCTCGCGAGCCGGGGAGCCCGGAAAATCCGGATTGCCGCGCGGCGTAAAGGCCGGGCCGCCATGATTGCCCGGGATTTCCGGAAAGTATTTCCTAAGATAGATTTTGAAATTCTCGAAGGGCCGTTTGAAAAATTAAAGCCCGCGTTCGGGGACTCTGATTTGGTGGTCAACGCGACCTCCGTGGGGTTAAAAAAAAAGGGCCCGGTGTTGGTCCCGGAAAAGGTCATTCCCGGAGCGGGTAAAAAAATTTTATTTTTTGATTTGATTTATGATCCTTTTCCGACGCTTTTTTTGAAGGCGGCGGCTAAAAAAGGGCACCGGATTCTCGGCGGGCTTGGAATGCTTCTTTTTCAGGGGGGCAAAGCGTTTGAATATTGGAGCGGAAAGAAAGCGCCGGTGGAAAAAATGAGGCAGGCGCTGGAAGACGGGCTTAAAGAGCGGCATTCTCGGTCAAATGACATTATTTTTTGATGGTTTTATTTTTTTTCTTGGCGCGGTATTCGGGAGTTTCCTGAATGTTTGTATTCACCGCGTCCCGAAAGGGGAGTCGGTCGTAAAACCCGGGTCGCGCTGTCCGGAATGCCTGAAGCCGATCCGCTGGTTTGATAATATTCCGGTCCTGAGCTTTTTGGCGCTGCGGGGCCAATGCCGGAATTGCGGGGTAAAAATTTCACCCCGTTATTTTCTGGTGGAACTTTCTTCCGGCGGATTCTGGTTAGGGCTGTGGAAGCTTTACGGATTTTCGGGTTTTTCCGCCGCCGGCGTGATTTTGTTTTCAATTTTATTGGTTGTTTCAGCCACGGATTTCGAGACGGGATTTATTCCCGATAAACTGACATTCCCCGGCATGGCGGCGGGATTTTTGCTTTCGGCCCTTTTCCCCGCGCTCCAGGGAGAAAGCCTCTGGTACCGGGGAGAATTGAAAAGTCTTTTGGGATTTGTGGCCGGCGGTGGAATTTTACTGGCCATCGGTTTCTTCGGGAATTGGATTTTTAAAAAAGAAAGCATGGGCGGGGGAGATATTAAACTCATTGCCATGCTGGGGGCCTTTCTCGGTGTTGAAAAGGTGCTTCTCGTTTTTCTTTTCGCGCCGCTGGCGGCCATTCCGTTTGCCCTCTATATGAAATTCGCGCGCAAGGCTGAAACCATTCCGTTCGGTCCGTTTTTGGCGCTTGCCGGCGCCCTGCTTTTTGTTTATGGCGACTGGATCGGAAAAACGCTCTTTTACTTTTAATTTTGGAAGACTTTGGGCTTGATTTGGAGGCAGCTCCTGAGGCGTGTTTTCTATGGAATCCCGAAGGGGACTGGCGGCGGAGCCGCCTGTCGAAAACGCGCTCGAAGGCGCAGTGAGGAGCATACGATCCGATAATTGGATTTATGCTCCGAACGGTGCCGGAAAACAAGCCCAAAGTCTTCATTAAAGAAAGAAAGCGGAAAGGAATTAAACATGCTTCATTACATTACGACCGGAGAATCCCACGGAAAATATTTAGCGGCTATTTTAGAGGGTATGCCCGCCGGTCTTACCGCCGGCCTTGATTTTATCAATGCCCAGCTCGCGCGCCGCCAGCAGGGTTATGGCCGCGGCGGCCGGCAGAAAATCGAAATGGATGGGGTCGAATACCTCGGCGGAGTCGTCAAAGGGCTCACGACCGGCGCTCCGGTCGGGTTTCTTCTTATTAATAAGGACTTCAAGATTGATCAGATGCCCGAGCTTTTTCGCCCGCGGCCCGGCCACGCCGATCTTGCGGGCTCGCTCAAATATCATCAGGGCATCCGTCCCGTGCTGGAGCGGGCAAGCGCCCGCGAAACGGCAATGCGTGTTGCCGTGGGCGCCTTGTGCCAGCTTTTCTTGAAGGAATTCGGGATTGAAATCGCGGGGCATGTTCTTCAGATCGGTCCGGCCAAAGTTTCCGGACACGAAACGGAGAACCTTACGGTCAAAACGATCCGTGAAAAATCAAAAAATTCTCCGGTGAACTCGGTTTCTCGTGACGCGGACAAAGCCATGACCGGGGCCGTGGATACGGCTCGAGGCAATAAAGATTCCCTCGGCGGAATGTACGAAATCCGTGTCACGGGAGTTCCGATCGGCCTTGGCTCTTATGTCCATTATGAAAGAAAACTGGACGCGCGGCTGGCCGCGGCGCTCATGAGCCAGCAATCCGTCAAGGCGGTGGAAGTCGGGAAGGGCACGGCGCTTGCCGGGCTTTCCGGTTCCGAAGCGCATGATGAAATTTTTTATGATCCATCGAAAGGATACATTCATCCGACGGATCGCGCGGGCGGAATCGAGGGAGGAATGACCAACGGCGCGGACCTCGTGCTGCGCGTGACCATGAAACCGATTTCCACTCTTGCCAGGCCGCTGGCCTCAGTTAATATGAAAACGAAACAGCCTGAAAAGGCGGATTTTGAACGTTCCGATGTCTGCGCGGTTCCGGCCGGAAGTGTTATCGGGGAGAACCTTGCCGCGTTTGTTCTCGCGGACGCTTTTCTGGAAAAATTCGGCGGAGATTCCCTGACTGAGATCAAGCGCAATTACGCCGGCTATCTTGAGCAGGTTAAAAAATTTCACGGCGAAGAATCTAAAAATACCGGCGGGCAGGCCCAGGATGACAGGGGCGAGACGTAAGTCTGAGATGAGCAACCTTTATCTTGTCGGCATGATGGGGTCAGGCAAAAGCGTCACGGGGAAAAAGCTGGCCTTGCTGCTGGGGTATGGATTTGTGGACCTGGACCACTGGATCGAAGAGAAGCACCGCCGTTCCATTACTGAAATTTTCGAAAAAGAAGGCGAAGATT
>MHFC01000036.1 GCA_001804025.1 Omnitrophica bacterium GWA2_52_8
GTTTCCACCTCTCGGACAGGTCACAAAAATCCTCCAACCTCTCCTAAAAAAAATTGTCCGCCCTTCATAACTGGCGAAGTTGGGTTAGCCTCCGGAGCGGCTGCCGATAATACAGGTGGCAATCATACTCCTTCAATTATACAGATACAGCGTAATCATCAAAATATAGTGCAAGGATCAAACCAACCTGATTTCCCAACTTTTGAGGGCTGGAATATGACGTTAAACGGAAAAAACTTCCAAACTGTAAAATTATTTTTATCCCCCCTCTTGATCGCCCTCATGCTGTTTTTTGGTTCGGAACATGCCTATGCTATCAACCAGACGGCGGACGCAACGTGGGCGTCGGCGGCGACAAATGGCAGTACAAGCATCGCCGATGCGGCGGCCAACGATACCGTCGAGTTTGCGACGAATCCCGGGTCGACATTGACAGTGACCAACAATGGAGTGGCCAATGACGGCAGCGGATTGAATACTTTCAATGTCGGCGCCATCACGGAAACAACCGGTGACGGTATTGTGGATGTGGTTAGCGGATCGGGAAATGATATGACGGTGACGATTGCTTCGGCTAATATTACCGGCAATTTTACGGTGCGGAACCAGGATGCGAACAATTCCACTGTGGCAACAACTGTTACCGGGGCATTAACCACGGCTGGTGCGGTGAACATTACCAATACAGATGCTGATGCTGATGATAACGTGACACTGGATGTGGGCGGCAACTACACGGTAACGGGAGCGACAACGCTGACGGCCAATACGGGTGCGACGGGGGCCGATGCAAGTCTGACGCTCGGAGGCGCCGCGATCAACTCCGGCAGTTTTGTCCTCGATGAAAACACGGGGACGGCGACGATTATTTTCGACGGCGGTGCGGCGCAGGATATAACCGGGACAATCAACGGAAGTGCGGCGGGAGAAGGCGCCTTGAGTTTGAACACGGCCAACAATAATACGACGTTCAACAGTGCGGTTGGCAATACGGCTTCACTTCGCGCCATAACGCTCGACGGAACCGGAACGGCCAATTTTGCGAGTACGGTGGCGGCTACGACCACTACATTGAACGCGGCCGGCACACTTGATCTCGACGGAACGCTGACCGGTGATCTTGTCTATTCGGCTGCGGCGACGGTCACTTTGGCGGCCGGTACCAATGTGGCGGGCACGACAACGACGGACGCGGACGGGCAGGGCACCATGACCTTTGAAGGGACATCTTCCACCGGCGGAACGATTGGGGCCGTCGGCGGGAATGCTTTATTGGCATTAAATGTTGCGGCCGGAACACTTACAATGGGGCACAATATTGCGGCGGATACGGTTACCATTGATTCGGGCGGCGGCGGTACCGGAACATTGCTTGTCAATGCTGCCCGTTCTTTACATGGCAATTTGACGCTCGCAGCAACGGGAGGAGTCGTTAGTTTGGGGGCGAACACGCTGACTCTTTCGGATACCGGCATCTTTACACAGAATGCGGGGTCTACGCTGAATACGACAATTACCAATGCGACGACCTTTGGGAACATCGTGGCTTCTGGAAATGCTGTTGTGGCGGCCGGGAGTACAATTAATGTGACAGATCCGGGGACATTTCTTGCCGCAGGGACAACATTCAAGGTTATCGACGGCGCCGGGGGAGCTGGCGTGAATGTTCCCACCACGATTACCGACAATAGCTTCGTATATAATTTTACGGGCAGTTCGTCCGGCGGTGACTTGACTTTGACCGTAGACCGTGTCAATTCCTATGACAAGGTTTCGACCGATGGAAATACGAGTGCCGCCGGGGCTGCGCTCGAAAGTGCGGGAGCGACCAATGCGGACAGCGATATGATTTCAATTCTGAATATTCTGGACGGGTTTGGAACGGCTGCGCAAATCGAAAATGCGGTCGAAGAACTGGATCCGGATGTCAGCCGTGCAGGTGTTGACGGAACCCAGAACGCTCTCGGGCAGCTTATGAATACAGTCGGTTCGCATTTGACCGACAACCGCAGCCTGGTGCGCGGGACGACGGGTGTTTCGACGGGAGATGAGGAGCCCGGAACCGGAATCTGGGTCAAGGGTTTCGGAAATCACATGCAGCAGGACCGGCGCAAAGGGATTGATGGTTATCGGGCGAATACGTTTGGAACAGCTTTTGGTGCCGACATAAAGATGGCCGCTAAGCTGGCGCTCGGCGGTGCTATGGGGTTTGCGTGGACTGACATCAATACGAGGGGTTCCGGCAATACGGAAGTCAATATTGCAAGTTACCAACCGATGATTTACGGAAGCTATGTCGACGACCACTGGTTTCTCGACGGCTTCTTCGCCTTTGCCTATAACGATTATGACCAGAGCCGGCATGTTCAGTTTCCGGGGATCGACCGGACGGCCGAGGCGGACTTTGGGGGCCAGCAGTGGTCCTGGAAACTGCGCACGGGTTACGATTATGACGTGAAAGACCTTTTCACCCTTACGCCGGTCGCCTCGCTGCAATACACTTATTTGCGGCAGAGCAAATACACGGAATCCGGCGCGGGCGCGTTAAGCCTTAGCGTTGACAGTGAAGGGTATCACTTTCTTCATCAGGGACTGGGGGTTGAAGTAGCCCGTGAATTTGAATTCAAGAAGATGAGTTTGAAGCCGTCGATCCATGCGATGTGGATTTATGAATATGTCGGCGACAAGGCCCAGACGACCGCGAATTTTTCGGGCGGCGGTGCGGCCTTCAATACCACTGGAGCGAAGCCGGCGCAAAACAGTATCGCCATGGGCGGCGAAATTGTTCTGGCAACCAAGAGCAACGTGAGTCTTGTTGCCAATTATGATCTCGAACTCAAGGATGAATTCTGGAGCCATACGTATACGGGAACCGTCCGCTATAGTTTCTAATGGCGGTTAAATTATTTTAGCAAGGTTTTAAAAGCCCCTGCGGGATATGCAGGGGCTTTTTTATGGACGATGAAAAACAAAAGTTCAATTTGTTATTGGATCCTGTCAGCGGTGCTTGCCGGCGGTTGCGCAGCGCTGCCGATGACTGCCCGTACGGAAAAGGCCCGCGGTTTTGCGTTTCAGAAGGGCCTGACCGCCGAGACGGTAACGGCCGGAGACTTTACGCTGAATGTTTTTATGCGGGCGGCAGAACCCGGGAAAGAGGCCGTCTTTTATATTGAAGGCGACGGTCTTGCCTGGCTTTCCCGCGGACGCATTTCGCCGGATCCGACACCCGTCGATTTCGTGGCGCTCAAGCTGGCTGTGCGGGATCCCTCGCCGAACGTTATTTATCTGGGGCGTCCCTGCCAGTATGATTCGCTCGAGAACGATGCCCTTTGTTCTTCCAAAGAGTACTGGACGGGAAAACGTTTTGCTCCGGAAGTTGTCCGGGCTTTGGATGAGGCGGTCTCGATTTATAAAGAACGGTTCCGTTTTCGAGCCGTGCATTTGACTGGTTTTTCGGGCGGCGGAGCGCTTGCCGTTCTGGTCGCCGCAGGCAGGGACGATGTGGCCTCGATTAAAACGGTGGTCGGCAATCTTGATCATGAAGCTGTGAACCGCCTTCATGGTGTCAGTCCGCTTGCAGGTTCCTTGAATGCGATCGATGTTGCCCCGCAGGTGCGCGATATTCCTCAAATTCATTACACAGGCCTGAAAGACAAGGTTGTTCCCCCCGTGATTGCCGAAGGGTTTAAAGATGCAGCAGGAGATGACCGCTGTATTCTGATTGTGAACATGGAAAATGCCGGGCACACGGAAGGTTGGGAGGACAAGTGGCAGGCACTCCTTTCATGGGTGCCGCGCTGTAAAACCTAGAAATGTGAACGTTATACGATGGCCGGTGCCAGGGCAGGCGGCGCTTTTTTTATTTCCGAAAAATATAAAGACATGGCAGGGTGCCGGGTCGCCGGCGTTATTTTCAGGGAAATTCTGAAAATTGTTTCAAGAAAAAAGTTCAAAGAAAGAAGAAAAAGAGAAAAGAAAAAGAGAAAAAGAGAAAAAGGAGGCGTCCCTAATAGGGACAGGCTGAATTAAGCAGCGAGGCGGTCACTATTGGTAACGCCTCCTCTGCGTCTCTGTACCGGGCGGCATGCTTGTCTCGATGGCTGTTGATGCTATAATCGTCACAGCCTTGTACGCGATCGCGGAGCCATTATGAAAATTATCACCGGCAAAATCAAAATCTCGGAATTAAAAGATATGTCTGCCCGCTTCGGGAATATGGTGAAGGCGGTTGTGGATATCGGGAAAGAGCACATTGCGGTGGATGCGGAACTGCACTCAGACCTGGAAGCGCTGTGTCTTGAGCAGGGGGCGCAGCAAAAGAATCTATGGGGCATCAACTTTTATCCGGACCTTGAAGGCGATGACTTTGTCGAATTTGACTCGATGATTAATATCCGTCCTTCTCAAAAAAATATGAGCCGGGGCGTAGACAGCCCTGAGACACAAATGAAAATCAGGGAGATTGTTGCGAAGAGGGTGGAAAAATCGTGATCCAGCACAAGGAACTTGCCGAAGGCCGCTGGCGCCGGCTGAGTTTTGTCGAAGCGATGGCAAATATCGGCAGTGAAGTGGAGCGGGCCATGAAATGGCGCGCCAAAAAAAACCCGGCATATGCAGAGCTTGCATTTAACCGGGCCCTTGAACTTATTGATTTAACGCTTCAATGCACCCGGGAATTCCCGCGTTTAAAGGAAACGGCGCGCATGCGTGAAGTTCTGCTCGATTATTTTTATGGCCAGAATGAGTATCATTCCACCGACCAGGCCTGGAGCCGGTATTTTACCCAGTTCACCCTGGCCGCGCGGCCGCATGTCTGACCTAAAAATACTTCCAAGCTCTTCAGTTCGTGCTATGATTTATCGGCGCTTTTTCGGCAGGTTATCGGCAGTCTACAGTTTAGAGATCGAGAGAGATAAATGAGCTACAACCCGGTATTTCGGACAACTTCGGGAATGATCAAACACCTCGGAAAGATCGAGGCCGCACGTCAGATCGTGGAGAATCTTGATATGCCTCTTTCTTTGGAGCGTGAATTGCGGCAGGAAGCATCCATCAAGATGACCCACTACTCCACGAAGATCGAAGGCAACCGCCTTGCGCTCAAGCAAACCAAAGAAATGCTCGCAGGCAAGGACGTCATTGCTTGCGAAATCGACAAGTACTATTGCAAGATCATCAATGCGACCGAAGAGACGTTTGCATTATTCCGCCATTGCTTATCGCAGTTACGGATTGTCCTTTAAGAAGAAAAGCAAACGGAGTTGGTAAAAGCAACAGCCGGACTCTGTCTTTGGAAAGGTGTTTTTGAGGTTTTTGTCCCATTACAGCAATTGAGATGGGCAGCGAGCGCTGTACGAGGGGTTTAAAAAACTCTCTGCGAAAATCCCAGCCTTGAAAACAGTCCCGGACAGACCGTCCTGATCCCTAAACAGGATTTTGGGCCTCTAGCAAACGCTTGCATTAAGGAGAATGGTCTGTTACCATTTGTGTACGCAAATGATAAACATTTGGGAGGTATAAAGTGACTGCTATTGGATTTGTGAAAGAAGGAAAATATGTGGGGGCTAGAGAGTTGCGGACAAACCTAGCCAAAGTTCTCAAGAGCCGTCAGGCGTATTTTGTCACAGACCACGGGAAGCCTGTAAAGGCGATGATTCCTTATGAAGTCCTGCTGGAACTCCTTGAAATGCTCGAAGAACTCAAAGACAAGAATTTGATTCAGGAAGTGGCGCAGGGGCGTAAGGAATATCAAGAAGGCGGATGGGTTCCTGCAAGCCGTCTCAAAAATAAACTATCGTAGCCTATGTCAGAAGCAAAATATCACGTCGGCTTTCCGAGCGAAAGAGCCGAGAAGGAATTTCAGAAGGTTCTTTCCAAAGCATCCAAGAAGGAACGAGAACGCATCCTCGAATGGTTCGACAAACTCGCCATTGACCCAAAGCCCGAAGGAAAGAGTTTTAAATTCCTCAAAGGCGAAGTCTCTGTTTATCAATATCTTGCCCGTTACCGTGTCCGTGAAGGAGATTGGAGACTGCTTTACGACATTGATGAAACCCGCAAAAGAGTGATTTTTTTAGCCCTCAGAAGGCGTGGCCATCACGCTTATGATTGATTTTGTTTTCGGCTAATGTACGGGCTAATGTAAGTGGGCTAAAAAGCTGTCAAATACGCAGCCAACAAAATAAATTCGCTTAACTCATAACAGCAGTGCGTTTTCCGGAGCGTAGTTGCCACCCATTCCGGTCCTGACCTGCCACTAATTCCGGAGTCACCTGCCACCCTGGTTTCCGGAGCGTAATTCGCCGTTTCTTTTAGGCCATCAATTAACATTAGCGGTCTACAATTCCGTCTTTGGTTTTCAATATCAAAGAGGGTTGTATGGCGCGAAAGAAGCGTAGGAGGGTATCGATGCGAAAGATTCGTGAAATTCTGAGACTGGCGATGAGCGGGGAGCTGACGCAACGGAAAATTGCGCGTAGCTGCGGGGTTTCTCGTCCGAGCGTGGCCGAATATTTGAGGCGTGCCAAGGAATCAGGGTTAGGCGAGCAAGAGTTGGAGAAGATGAGTGACGTGGAGTTGGAGCGTTTATTAAAACCTGAGGATGGAGCAAAGCCCGGCGGCCGCCGACCGCAGGCGGACTGGAGAAAGGTGTATGAGGAGTTGAAGAAGAAATCGGTGACGCTGCAACTTTTGTGGGAGGAATACAAGGAGGCGAATCCTGAAAGGTATTACCGGTTGAGCCAATTTTGCGAACTCTATCATCGGTGGAGAAAGAAACTGGACGTGAGTTTGCGGTAAACGCATAAGGCGGGGGAGAAGATGTTTGTGGATTATGCGGGGCAAACCGTTGCGGTGATTGAGCCGGAAACCGGCGCGGTGCGGCAAGCGCAAATTTTCGTAGCCGTTTTGGGAGCAAGCAATTACACGTTTAGTGAGGCAGCGTGGGATCAAAGTCTTGAGAGCTGGATTGGCTCGCACATTCACGCCTTCGAATATTTTGGAGGAGTTCCTGAGATTGTGGTGCCGGATAATTTGAAATCGGGCGTATCAAAAGCGTGCCGGTATGAACCGGATCTGAATCCAACTTATCACGAGATGTCGGTGCATTACGGGACGGCGGTAATTCCGGCGCGAGTGGTGAAACCCAAAGACAAAGCGAAAGGGGAGGTGGGAGTACAAATTGTGGAGCGCTGGATTTTGGCGGCGTTGAGGAACCGGACATTTTTCAGTCTTGCTGAACTGAATGAAGCGATTGGCGAACTGCTTGAGAGACTCAACAATCGGTCTTTCAAGAAATTGGAAGGCTCGCGGAAGTCGTGGTTTGAAACGATGGAGCGCGGGGTTTTAAAAGCGTTGCCTGCGGCGCGTTACGTGCTTACGAAATGGAAGAAAGCGAAGGCGGGAATTGATTATCACGTGGAGTTTGAAGGTCATTATTACAGTATCCCCCATGAGTTTCGGGAGGAGGAAAAAAAAAGGAGAAAAAAAAGGAGGAAAAAAAGGAAAAAAAAGAAAAAAGGAGGCGTTACCAATAGTGACAGCCTCGCTGCTTTCTCTGCTTCTCTGCTCGCGCGGTTTTTTATCAGAAAGGAGAATGGATGAATCAAAAAAAGCGGGACTTCCTTTGGTTCTTAAACTCCTCAGTATCCCGATTTTAGGACTGTATCTATGGTCAGGCAGCCGCTTGTGTGATGAAGGCTGGTTAGCAGATGTGACCGCAGTCGCTATTGCCGGTTTTCTCGCAATCTGGCTGAGTGCCTTTTATTCTCAGCTGCGGCTAAGCAACATGGGGAGCGCCATTTTTGCTCTTCCTCAAGGATCTCTGAGCCCTCTTGAAGAATGGGCGAGGGATATCACGGAGTGGTGCGGATTCGGAGTATTGATGATCATACCTTTTTATATGCTGTTTATCGCCCAGAAGTGTGATACAGATCATGTGTTTAATGTCCACAGAGTGATCGATGCGGCAATCGTATTTTCCCGATAAAAAAAGCTGAAAAAGAAAAAGAGAAGAAAACGGCGGCGGCCCTAATAGTGACAAGCTGAATTAAGCAGGCAGGCTGTCACTACACTATTGGTAACGCCTCCTCTGCTCTCCTCTGCTTCTCAATTACTCCTCTTCTGGTTCGAAAGGATTAGTCCGGTTTTCTCATCGATTAGGTGAATCGATAAGAAAACCGCTTTGGACGCATGGGGTTGCATCCAAAGTTTTGCGCCCGCGTTTTAACAGGGCGCAAAAGACAACCCCTGGGGTACAAATGAAAAAGCCCATTTGCACCACAGCCTCCGCGAGGGCATTTCTCATTGGTGATGAGAAATGCGGGTTAGGTTTCTTCTCTTCATGGGTAAGAATTAGTGAGAAGCAATTAAGATCATTCGGCAGCTTCTTTATTAATGTTTATAAATTTCATGCCAACACCCTTGCAAAAAGGAAAACCCACGTGTACTTTTAGAGTATGTTTAAAATCTGTTTACCGATTAGGAGCACCCATATGAAAGCAGCGCGCAGCACTATCTTAACCAAATCACTCGCCATCATGCTTGTAGGCGTTATGATCGGAGGTCAGTCTGCACCCGATGGATGGACCTATGAAAGTGCGACTCGCGGCGAAAACCAGAGTTTTATTCAAGTCATTCCGGTTGAGAAAAATATTGTCGATGAAGATAACCCGCAGACACCCGGTTCGGGCCGCAGAAGTGTTGCCCCTCCGGAAGTTGCGCGGGGAGAGTTCCTTGGCGAAGGGCCGCTTTCAGAAGTCAAAGTTTCAGATAATAAACCTCAAGTGATAACGGCCCCGGACGTCCGGGAATTAGTAAAAATGGCTGAGCCGGGTGATAATCCCTCAGCGGAACTAAGTTTTAAGGGTAATTTTGTGCAGGATGAGAATGATTATGCAATTAGCGGGCATGTCGAAAATCCGGGAGCGTGGAATCCGATTGAAAGCCCGGATGATTACCGTATTACCTTGAGTTACGGCGGTGTGGAGATTGAAATCCCGTCATGGCTTGTGGTGATGGATTATTGGGATAATCCCGAAGCGGCGTCAGACCGGATGATGATTATACTGGGTGAGTCGGAAATCGATGATTTAGGGATTGTTGGCCGCGGGGAAGTAACGATCCGGCTCTTCAATAGGGACAATGCGGAGAGCCTCTCGGAAA
>MHFC01000037.1:0-2184 GCA_001804025.1 Omnitrophica bacterium GWA2_52_8
ACGGAGCTTTCGGCCGCAGGTTCTCGGCGCGCAGAAGCAATGACATGGAGGAATAACATTTTGTTCTTCCATGGCGTTTCTTTGCTTTCAGCCGCAATCTTGTTCTTATAAAATTTGACAACATCAGCAAGCGATACGCCGATGCTCAGGTGTTTCTGCACCGGAATGCCGATCAATAATCCCGCAAGTGCGCGGGTAAAATACCGGATCCGGGGGTCGGCGCCGGGGCTAAAATCGTTCATCATTTTGATAATTTCCTGGCGGATCCGGTCCCTGGCCTCTTCGGACGAATGATGATAATACAGTTCAAGAATTTCGGCAGGGTCCTCAAAATTTGCAATCAGGCGGCGGATCTCCGAAATATCTTCGGTCGTACGAGGATGAATCGTGACATTTTCCCGATCAAGGTGCATATCGAGATATAATTTTATGGCCCAGCCGTCGGGTAAATCCGTATCCTGCTTCAAATCATGAATCACGTCCCCTTCACCGCTTATATAATTAGGGTCTTCGGGCAAGATGTTATGCTCGAGAGCAAAATCGTTATTCCTCATAACCGCAGCGGTTTTTAACGACAACGTCATGTTCCCGGTGGGAATTTCAGGCGCCCAGCGATTTTTTACAACTTCATCTACTTCCACAATTTTTTCAGGCCCCATTCCGAGCAGCCAGCGGTCGAGCAGTCTCGTTTTGACCTTCACCTTCTTTTTTGTCTTTATCCTGTCCTTGACCGCCATAGGCAGCATGCCGCCGTTGGCGTTCAGGGATTGCCGTAATGCTTTGATTTCAACAGGTCCGTATAACCGGTTATACGGCAGTGATTTCCAATCATTCATGACACGGCCGAGTTTGACAAGTTTGGCTAAAAGCGCTTTTGCAGCCGGGGTTTCGGCCGAAAGCCCCTCGACAAGACGGATAAACGGATACGGAAGGTTTGAAGCCGATATTCCGTCTCCGCCTTTCTGGTCGACAAAGCGCTTCATTAATTCCGTGACCGCTTCAATGCCGAATTCGTCCTTGAGCTTCCGGTAAAGCGCCATCATCTCCAGGTCCAAGGCTATATCCGGTATCAGGTTCACCAGATCGTTGGTGCGGTGCAGGATCGTGGTTTGGACCCCGATGGATTCAAGATATTCAAGAGCCGGCTGCCTTTCCAGAACAAAGCGGTTTTGGTCCGCATGAAACCGGTAGGACATATACGTCTGATTGGCGTTGATCAGGTTATATCCGTGATTGTAATTCGTCTGCTCCGGCGCAATTTTCCACCGGCCATCCGCACCGCGCATATAGTAAGGTGCAAAATCATTCATCACGAGAATCACGCGTTCGGGGTTAAATCCGAAGAAATTATTGTCCCGCAAATCCCGCATGACATCGCGGGCAATTTCCGCATTGACACTAATGACCACCGGCATGTTCCTCAAAACGTCCGCCGGGTTTTTACCGCGTTTACTGGCTTCCATTTTTACGCCCCGGTAAAGCGCCCATAAATGGCTGGGACCGAGCTTTGTGGAAATGGCATAATCCGGGCGCTTTATCGGAGTTTCCCTTAATATGGTTTTAAACTCTTCAACGCGCAGCCGAAGTTCGGCAATCTTTTTTTTGCCGTCTTTAATCTCGTCTGCAATAGCCTTTGCCTTCGGCATAAATAACCGTTTGAGATACGCGAGGATCAAATAAAGGATCTCGACGACAAGTTCGAGCCGGTCGCGGCGCAGGTTTTTCCGAATGGCCGGCCTAGCCTTGTTAAGCTTCTCCGCAACATCCCACAAATCCAGGTTCCACATACGGAATTGCCGCGCTTCATCCGGGTCACTGTTGATTTTTTCCTTGCTCGTCAGTCCGAGCCGGATAAAACTGTCGCGCTGACGGCTCGCTTCGCCTGCCGCGTAGAGAAAAATACCGGTTTCACCGTCCATAAACGCCTGCAGTTCGCGGCCGGTGTCCAGATTTTTGTAGTCTTCGAGCTTGAATACATGCGGCAGTGTGGCCGTGTCCGCCATCGCTTCAAACCACGCGGCATTACGCTCGGCGGCGGTTTTTCCATCTTCATAAAACGCACCGACGTTTCCCGCTGTGTTCATCCGCAGGAAACCGGTTTTAATCAGCCCGTGTTCCCTGAAGTTCCGGGCCATGGCATCCGACCAGGGAACACGGGCTGATTAAAACCGGTTTCCTGCGGAT
>MHFC01000037.1:2215-2933 GCA_001804025.1 Omnitrophica bacterium GWA2_52_8
GGGGCCGCGTCATCCAGCATGCTGCCAAGTTCATTCGCGACATCCATTGTCCCGAATTCATACGGCAAGCTGATCTGCAGCCCTTCAAGATCGTTGACCGCCCCCTCAAGCGTCGTCCGCATTTCGGAGCGTGGCTTCACTTTTGACGCATGATCTTGAGCAACTGATCCGCGGCCCTGCTGTACTTCACTCGTCATGGCATTTTTCACTTTCTCAACCCAACTCCGGCGAATCAATACTGTCCCGCGGGAACTCGCCGCCACCGCCAAAAAGGCCTGAGCCGCTTTGAGATTTGACGTGAAATATTCCAAATCCGCTGCTTCCGCTTCATCTTCCGGGGCCTGCGGATTTTGCGAGTGGAAACCTTCATGCCGGAGAACATGTGTCAGAAACTCAATTTTGGTCTCCAGATCCAATTCGTCGCTATTCGCGACCCAATCCAACAACCGGCGGCTAATGCGCAGTACATTGCGTCCCGATTGGCTCCGGCTATGAGATGCCAGATCTCCAAAAGCCTCGTTGGTTATTTCCAAATTCAGGCGGCCTTCCCCCTTAACACCATTTTGAATGAGATAATCATTCCACCCTTTGAAGGCCTGACCGAGCACACTTTGTTCGGCTGCCGTCAAAGTATTTTCACCCGTATATTGAATGCCGGTAATTTGTCCTCCCATAAACCGGATCCTGGCTGAAACAGGCTGAAGCTCCTCAACCTCTC
>MHFC01000037.1:3021-3559 GCA_001804025.1 Omnitrophica bacterium GWA2_52_8
AAAAGATGCCGATCACACCGTCTCCCGTCGGCGCCAATAAGCCGAGGGGCAGCATCGATGTGGGAATAAACATCGGCCCATAAATCGCCATTAAAATAATCATCGCCCCAAGCGCGACACCGATCGACCGGCTGACTGTCACGGGAGCCTCCCCTTTCTTTTTCAATACCTTCGTCCAGAGCTGATTGAACTGGATTCCAAGCAAATAGGACACAAAAGCAACGGAGACAAATGAAACTAAAATCGGTGATGCTCGAAGCACCCAATCCGATTCAATCGCATTGATCAAGACGGGCGCATAGGCCGCAACGGCAATCGGCGTGATCAACAGCACGATATTGGCAATTCGGGTCCACCAAAGTCTAAAATAAGCGTAAAACCGGATTTCAAACCTCCGGCTTGGGGGCTGCGTCAGCACACCTTGCTTATTTCGGACTCCGACCAGGATTTTATTCATTTCCTCTTTGATCTTTGCCCACTTCGGATTTTCAAACGTCCTCTTGCCTTTATCATCCTTTCTCCACCATTCCGGATTCAC
>MHFC01000037.1:3790-11745 GCA_001804025.1 Omnitrophica bacterium GWA2_52_8
AATGCTCGCGACCTTGATCCTGAGCCAGCGAGTATTCTTGAGCTTCTTTGTCGGATCCACGATATAGTCCATCATGTAAACTTCATTACCGGCCAGGGCTCCGATCGCACGGCGTATCGGGGAGGTAAATTTCATCCGGATCAAGAGAAGAATCACAAAAACAAACAGCATCTCGCCGAAAAGCGAATGCACGACTTCCTGGATGCCGATAAAAAAGCTGGAAAGAAGGCCATAAAGCAGGATTTCCGCAAATAATTTTTCCGAAATGCGTCCGCGGATCACAAGGTCATTCCAGTACCGGCTAATTGCGTCAAGCTGAAGCGCACCGCTTTCCCGCGCAAGCACGTTTTTGTCGTCAAACCGGCCCCATTTCATTTCGCGGTCTTCGAATTCAATCATATGTGCCGGGAACTGCTCCATAAAAGCGGATGAAAGGACCAACCCCACCCGTCCTTCTGCGGAATGAATTTCATCTTCACTTTCAAGGAGCTTTGCGTCATTCGGACTCATGCGCAATAACACCTGCGCATACCGTCCCTTTTCGGCATTTTCGCCGCTCATTCCGGGATTCATAGGCTGCTGAGCCCCGGGCTGCCACAAATAAGCTCTGTGATAAACCTTCAGATTGAAGCCAAATTTTCCGAATCCTCGTACCATGCCGTCGGATGCCATCATCCCGATTTGAAAGAAAAAAAGATTGGGCTGGGCCGCCTCCCCAATAATTAATCCGAGCAGTGATTCATTCGGATTGGAGAACATGATCCGGGGCTGAAGAATTGTATAACCGGATGTCACATTCCCGTATCGATCAAATTGTGCCTGGTTGGCCTCATGCTCCAACTGAGCGATGAGCCGAAGGCCGGAACCTTTTCCGACCCAATTATCGTTATCATTAATGAGCATATCCGAAATTTTGGGATGATTCGTACGCCCGTAAGCATCGGGATTATTTAAATGAAATTTCCCTTGAGCATCACGTTGACCATCAGGTCTCAGATAGTTATCCACAATCGGGTTTTCAGCTTCTAATGAGTCGATCTCTCCGATTTGTTTTCCGTCCACGGCACCTTGATTGAGATACCCGCGGAAATACTCGGTATCCGCTTTCAAAATACCCGGATAATCAAACGGAATCCTTGTCTCGCCGGTCATGATAAATTGGACAAGAAATTGATATGGAAATGGTTTTGCATAATCCGAAGCATAGCCACCCCAGTTTTTTGGCGAACGCACGATAATCATAAATCTTTCTTCGGGAATCGGCTGTCCGTTCACTTGATACTCCGGCAAATTACGTAAATAGGCGACGCGCTGCGCAATGCGCCGGTAATTTTGAAAGCGGTTTGGATTCGGGATTTTATTTCCGGCACTGTCCTCGATGAATTCAGACCCTTCCTTTGCTTCAACAAGCAGGATGGCTCGAAAATTTGGGTCGTTATTTCCGATTACGGATTTCAGCATCGATCTGATCGTAATGTCCGCACTTTCATTTGTAAATAATCCTCCTTCATTCGCAATCTCTTGCGCAAGCTGCTGCCTCACAGCGGGATCAGCAATTTCATGAAGTCGGACATCGTTATCTGTTTGCGTGAGCTGATCTCCCCACCACGGCACAACGATAGCTCCGGAGACGCTTTGGGGCAAACCCTTATTCCCCACCACATTTCCGGATTCGTCGACTTCCGTTTCAAACTTTTGCGGCAAGTCGCGTGGTCCGACAAAATTCCCGATACGGTTCGTCAAGCCCTCCACGCCAGGAATCGGAAGTAACGTTCCGACCGCTTTAACCAGGTCCCCCAGGAACTCCCGCCCGCTCAGGATATCCTTCATGTTGAGATCGAAAGAAATCTTCAGCAGGTAATAATTGATCATCAGCGACCGGAGAAAAGCAAAGGCCGCAAAATGATCCAGAAATACGGCAAACCCGTAGGCATAGATCACATACGCTTCAAAGAGGAAAAAGATGGGATTAGACGGCAATTCGAGGAACCAGAATTTAAATTTCAAGGACGCCGGTGTCCTTAAATGGGTATCCGGATTCGGAATCTCTCCCACACGGCTTTTGGTCATGTCCTCGACTTTGGATTGTTGATAGCCCATCCACGGCACGGGCATATTTTTCATGATTGTCGTGACCAAAAAGAGAATCAGCATCGTCAACATACCCGGAGTTTCAGCCGATGGCATCGGGAATATCGTCAGATTGAATGTCAACCCGATCGCCACCGTCAGCATGATGGTAAGAAAATCAACGAACCGCTGGGAGATAAAGTGCATCAGATGATAAATAAACGGTCCGCGCATTCTGAAGTGCGAGTGACCGCGCACTCCCGGAATCAGGTCCCGGCGGATAATTCCGTTGTAAATGCTGATCGCAGCCGTCGCGATAACGGCCGTCCAGAAAGCACTTTTAAGTTTGGTCTTTTGCAAATCATAAATCTTTGCATAGATCGGTTTTCCCGCATCCAATTTCTGCTGGATTTCCGGAATGGACGCAAGCCGGTCCATAACTTTTTGACGCATACCGGCCGTCACCGAATCGTCGACGGACTGATACCAGTCCAGAATTTCTTTTTTTACATCTGCAGACCTATAACCGCTGACAGACTGGACCACATCCACGAGCCCAATCTGGTCTTCAAGTTCTCCCGACATATCCAGATACAGGACAATGTCCAGCAATGAAAAATTAGTGATATTGACGCGCAGCGATGCCGGATCATTCCATTCTCTTTTTTCTTCGATTGCAATCCGGTCTTTAAGAAAACCTGCAATTCCCTGCGCTTCGGCCATGAGCTGGCTGAATTTTGCCGGGCTGATATTGCGCTCGGCCATGCGCTTTTCAACCGCTTGCATAAACGACAGATCATCAGGCTGGACCATTCGGCCGCCGGGAAGCGTAATCCATTTTTTCAATTGCTTCGAGACATGCCCTTCGAGGGCTCCTTTCAGATCCTCAGTCCGGTCAGGCTTGGATTTGAAATCCTGTTGAATTTCCTGCAGCGTCCATTTTTTAGGATCCGGCTCTTTGGCGAGGCCGATCTTGAACCATGAATCCGCCAGGTAGAGCGCCATTTCGGGGTCGGCCGGGAAGCTTTCGGCTCCAATTTTTAGATTTTTTGCAGTATCGCGGACCAACCGGGCGTTTTTGAGCCAAAAATCAATATCATCCGGTGCCGTCCCGCTGTTGTAAGCGCTGTCAGCCAGCAGACGGATCCGCTCGTCGCGCAGCCGCAGGTCCATGAGAGCCGCGCTTGCGCCGCTTTCCTTATAATAAGCCGTCAGCTGTTCTTTTAGATATTCCGCCAGATTGAGGACTTCGATCAACCGGTCGATTTCCTTGCCGATGTAGCCGTCCCGGATTTTATTCAGTTCTTCTTTAGAGGCCTTGGCCGCCTGGTCTTCCGTCAGCCCGCCCAATTCCACGGCAATTATGCGCAAATGGTCAACCTGTGTAATTCCCCAGGTCTGGAAAATTGCGGTCGCAAAAGAAGCCACCACCGCCTCCTGCTCCTCATCCAGGCGACCCTCCGCAGGCAGACCGAGTTTGTCTTTATAAACTTGCCGATAAGCTTCCCGCACACGGTCAGTCACCGTCACAAAGCGGAACACCACGTCATCCACGCTGTAGCCGGACTCCACCATTTTATCCGCAAGAAGCACGAGCTCCTTGCGGTCCATCGTGGGCACTGTCTGAAGAATGTCACCGCGCAATTTGATTTTATCCTGCCGTGAGGGGTAGCTTTGCGCATGCTGCTCGCGGGTCTTTTCCCATAAAAGATTGCGGCGTTCCCAGATCGAGACCGCTCCAAGTCCGTCATGCCAGTCGCGGGATTTTTCCATCACTTTGGTCTGCGCCAGCTTGATGTTGCGGAGCTCCATCATGCGTTCCACGCGTTCGGGATAGCGCTTGAAATTTGCGGCAAACTCCGGAACCAATAGATCCATCAGCGGGTCGACAACCGCTTTCAAATGATTATCGACTTGTTTGGGGGCGCGCGCGTCAACCCAGTCGATCATCGTATCGCTAACAGTGCCCTTTACCATATCCAAACGCTCGAGTAGTTCGCGCTGATACATCTCAACACTACTATCGGGCAAGTTCGGGTCCTGAGCCTGGAGTTGGGTTTTCAACTGAGTGGTCCAGCCCCGCCCCTTTTGAATGTCTGTGTCGTCCGGAATTTCGTTGAAGAAATTGCGCCAGGCCCACATCATATCTCTCACTGCAGACCCTTCGACCCCCACATCGGCCATTCCAAGATCGGTTTGCGATACCTTTTCAATGTAGCGGCGCATCTGCATCCGCCTGACGGGCCAAACACCGAACAACGCCTTTTCTTTGTAAATGGGTCTGTCTTGATAGTCCGGATGAAGGACTTCGTTAACCTTGCGGAATCTGCGGGTCCTGGAGCTGACTTCAACAGGATCGACAAACTCACCGAGCCCGAGATAATGTTCGGTTTGAATAATGACGTAGTCTTTCAGCCAGTCCCGCAGCCAGGTTTCGTCCCGTCCGAGACGCTGGACCATAAAAACAAATCCAAAACGCTGCCAGCGGTCAACCTTTGGAAATTTGGACGTAACTGCGGCAACCTCCTGATCGGCCGCCGAAGCCGCATCCGCCTGACTTTTGCCTGCGCCGACAGCTTTATCAAAAGCCGCTTGCCGGATATTTTTTAAGACCTCGATTTTTGCCGCTTTCTCTTCCTGCTCAAAAACACCGTCCAGCTTCAGGACCTCGGCAATCTGGTCTTCGGTCAGCAGATTGTCCTGCATTTTTTCAAACCAGGAAGAAAGGTCGGCCAAGTCGATACGCTCTGCTTCTCCCTTTGCATCACGATGCCGCAGCATGTAGGCCGCCAGCCACAACATTTCGGCCCGCGCGTGTTCGAGCAAGCGTTTTTCAAGATCATTAACCGCAACCGCATGGACAGCGCCGCTCAGTGCCTGTTCTTTCATAATTTCCTCTACTTCATTGGCAACTTTCTCGACTGCTTCCGGAGCCCGGACTTTTTGCTCCCGCAGTCCTTCAAGTCCGTTTCCTTCTTCGATAATGCTGACAAGACTGTATTTTTGGCCATTTTTGTGAAGATCGAGATCAGGATCAACCCACTTGCGGTTATCCGGTACGGCGTCGGGGTCTGCCGCATACCGCTTGAGTTCGGGCAAAAGTCCTTCCTTTTGCAAGATGGGCTTGAAATTCTTTTCGCCCTCCGCCGCCAGGAGGCGCAGACGGCTGCTCGTCGACACCGCGGCAAAGAAATCTTCGGGCGTCGTGAGAATCGATACGATCGGATGCGAAAGCTCGGGAATCACGCGCTGCGTGTCATAATAAAAAATGTAGTAGTAAATGTTTTCCGCGTCTTCAAGCACCTTGGGCCGGCCGTCTTCGATCCAGTTGGATGCCGCGGCGCTTTTTTGCATTCTCAAAAGGTTCGCCCAGCCCGTTGCGATTTCATCGGGCGTAAGCCGGTAACGTCCCCAGATCTTTTCGAGCACCTTGGTCCGCGCCGAAAACTCACCCCAGACAATCTGACGGGCGCGCTTGTCGCGCATCTGCGGGTCCAGGTCGTCGTGGAAACGGTTGATGCCCTTGTAATATTCCGCCAGGGCGCCTTTCAAATGCAGTGTTTCATATAAATTTGCATCTGCAGTGCTCCCGTTGGCCTGTTTCAGCACATCCGCAAAAAATTCGGGATGAAGCGTGATTAGAATGGCCGCATTCAAGGCCCGCACAACCTGATCGTCCGGCAATTCGGTATTCTGTTCGTCTTCTTGAATCACTTTCAGCCAGCGCTGGGCATCGGGATTTAATTGAGCGGACTGGATGGCCAAGCGTTTATGCAGGTCTGGTATCGAGATGAGCAGGTTGACGGCGTTTAGAAGATCTTGTTCGCCGGCCGCGGCCGCGTTCGCAGGTGTAGTCTTTGCCTGCGTCAGAATATATTGCGTGGCCGCATCGGCATTCAGGGCAAGCGACTGGCGGACCCGGCCAAAATCCAACTGCGCCGGTTTCAAATGCAGGTGCGCAAAGTTTTGAATGATATATGCCATGTTCTGCGTATGGTAGGAAAACCACTCCTCGCGGGGAATGTTCTTGTCTTCCTTGATCCTTCCCTTGCGAAAATCCAGAATCAGCGCGGAGACATGGCCCTGGAGAAAATTCCAGGCATTGTTGTCCTGAACAAAATCATCAAGGCTGTTGACTGTAGCCGCGCGCACATCAATTTGATCATCGGGATAACCCTGATCAAACAAATAGAGCTCATACACGGCCCTGAAGAATTGCTGTCCGGTCTTTGCATTCGGATCTGCGGGCGGCAATTGCGCATATTGGTTCAACTCGGTCAAAACCGCGATAAGATCATCGGCAACTTTTTCCGTGTCTTTCCAGCTCCGGTCCACATGATCAAAATAGGTGGCACGGAAATCACGCCAGCCTTCGACGGTCGCATGTACTTTAGCGTTCGAGCGGTTTGACGCGGCATCCACGGTCAAAATGCCTTTGCCCCAGCGTAAATCGACGATTTTTTGAACTTCGGCGAATATGACCGCTTCATAATCAGCAGGGAGACCGGCCGCGGCGGCACCGCCGGAAACAGGCGCGGGCGGCTGATAATGCAGGACGCCGCCGAAGATCTCCCTCAATGTGGGAATCCATCCCAAGTCCGACACGGCCGTTTCGGGTTTACCGCTGCGTGCCGATTTGTCTCCGTTTGCCTTTTGCGCGTCTTCGACGCTTTTCTGAACCCCGAGACGTTTGATGACCCAGTCTTTCCATGCCCAGGGCGCCAAATCCGCTTCGTCCTTCAGGGCGTCGCGCGCAAGGGCAATCACCGTTGCTTGAAACTGCGGATTTTTGATTAACTCCTCATAGCCCCAGGGTCCGTATTGCGGATCATCAATATCCTGCTGTTTCCTGGCCGTTGCGATGATCGTGTCCCGGTGCGTAATCTGTTGACCGGCCGGTATAAAATCAAAATAAGGCAGCAGACTCAGCTTATTCATCTCATCTCTTGTAAAGACCTCATCTTGTCCAAACAGATTAATCAGCTGCTTGGTTTCAATTTCTCCTGCCGCAAACGCACGTTCATCGGTACCGGGCTGATTGGCTGAAAATACGTTCCAGGCCAGGAACATACTTTGGGCATTGCGCGTGGCCCGGATTTCGTCCAGCGTCGGGAGCGCCGCACCGGTCGCATTGATCTGACTGGCAGGAGCCTTTAGTTTGTCGGCCGTCAATGAAGTCAAAGGAAATTGCTCTTTGAGAAGCGCGCGATACAAGATTTCCGCATAGCCTTGAGCTTGAGGCGATTGGCTGAGAATCTTTTGCGCCTTGACCGGGTCGCCCAGATAGCGGCCGATCCGTTCGGCAATGAGCAGCCATGTGTCCCAGCCCTGCTGGATCAGGCGCGGATGACTTCCCTGAATTTCCTGGGTCGCCATTTGCATGAAAATCATCAGATTCCCCTGATTTTCAGACGAGATCTCAAGAAGGTTGCGCGTGATATTAAACCGGGCTGCGATTTGGGCGTCCGTCAACTCCGGCGTTCCAGCCGGATTGCCCTGCGCGTCGTATTTCTGGCCGTAAACAACCTTGGCGTATTTCGGCCAATACGCATTGGCCTGTTTCACAATGTCATCCGGATTAACAACGGACATAAGCTCGAGCATTTTTTTACCGCGGTCTTCGGTGATGTCCCAGCCGTCGATCAGACGCCCCATCGTAAACGCCGTCACAAATCCGAACACACGAGGATTGCGGAGATTGAAAGGATATGCCGGGTCAAATTTTTCGAGGATGGCTTTGACATCCTGGACATTCGAAGCCATGTAATCTTCAAGAAGCTGACGCAAATCACCCATCGGCATCTTGGCATTCTCGGCGAACTCGAGCAGAGCGCTGATCAGCGCCAGGTCCCGCTCGTTATTGCGGTCAATCGGCGGCGCGCCCG
>MHFC01000038.1 GCA_001804025.1 Omnitrophica bacterium GWA2_52_8
CCGTGGGATCATTCAAATGATTGACCACCACCAGGATGTCCTGGTTTACCATCGTCCCGTCCCCGTCTAAATCTCCCAAACGCCGAAGCAATCCGTACGCCGGCGTACTCAGCAACTCATACCGGATTGAGTCTCCGTCAATATCTTTAAACTTACCGGCCACAAAATACTTTTTCGTGTCTTCAGCCGTTGTCACGCTGATGTCCTGCACCGGTGGTACGTCATTAACGGGGTTTACTGTAATCGTCAAAACGGCTTCATTGGCCGAAGTCAGCGCCGCATCCCTTACTTTAAAACGGATTGTTTCGACTCCGACATAATTTGCATCCGGAGTATAAGTACATATCCCGCTTGCGCAAACCCACGTTCCGTCATCAGGCCCATCGACCGAGACAAATTGCAGCGCGTCCCCGTCCACATTCGTCCCAAATTCTGATAAATTAATTGTCAGCGCCTGATCCTCATTGAGGCTTTTTGAAAAATCTATTGCGACCGGCGCATCGTTGATATTTGTCACGGCAAAGTTGACGCGAAAGGCGTCTTGCTCGTCAAAGTAGCGCACGTCCACAAAGTCATTGCCGAAAAAATTAGTAGCGGGTTTATAAACCATGACAATCTCGTCATTGCCGATTCCATATGCCTGGGCCGCCAAAAACTGAAGGCGCTCACCATTGAGATATTGTCCCAGCTGCATGCTGTCGAATGCCGTTAGTGCACCGTCCCCGTTAACATCGCCGCGTAATATCTGCTGCGGCGTTGCGCCGCCATTCTGAATCAAACCACCAAGAATCATGTAATCCAGAGGAGAAATGTACCCATCCCCGTTCACATCTCCGAGCCGGCCCACCAAACCATTTTGATTCGTCGCCGAAGTAACGGAAATGCCGCGGCCCAACCGCTGCCCGCCTAAAAACGCCGTTCCGAGAGAACCATAAAAGGTAGAATCCTCGGGTAATGAGAAATGACGTTCGCTGGCCAGCCACAACTCGCGATGGACCGAAGGATCAATCTTATCAAGATCCCATAAACGAACCAGCTCATTCAACAATTCGCGGATTTCAACTTCATTAATATCGCTCTTCTCCTGGAATGACTTTTGATAAGCTGAAAAGGCCAGACTTACATCCCCGTCATCAACCTGCCCTTCTCCGTCATAAGCCAGATAACGGCCGCTGGCCGTCGCGAGATAATGAACGATGCCGGCCTGGCTTGCGCGCAGCCGGTCTGTATAACTGGCCTGTTCCGCGGTCTCATCATCATCGATATGAGCATGAAACTGATACGTTGCTTGGGTCAACAGCTCGATTGCAGGACGCACTGCCGTGATCTCAGCTTCAGTACCGCTGATAAGAATGGTTTGCCCTCCGATAACGACGACCGCAATTTCTTTGCCGTAAGTTTGGGCATATTGGCGCACAAGATCAAACTGCTCTTGCGAATCAATTTTTTTGACAAAAACAAAATCAATAACGTCCTGGGATATCTGGTCGAGACCTGATTCTAAATCTTCAGCTTCTCCGTATGTGGGCCGCACATTTAAATTCTCCGGCACTTCTGCTTCAGAATCGGCTTGCGTGATTTTCCGGGATTCGGACTCACTTTGCGATGCCTGCCCCGCTTCCGAGTCTGCAGTGTCCGCCGCACTCAAGCCGCCGTCGAAAAAAAACCAGCTGTTAGGATCCTTTTTCTGTTCCTCAGACTGCGCGGTTTCCGACGCATTTTGATCTGATTCTTCATAGGTTTTTTCACCCATGAGTTTCTTTTGCAAATCTTCGAGGGACGCGGGCGTTGCGGCTGCCGCGCTTGGAATGGGCACACCAAGCTGGAGCATGTTAAGAGATAGTAGAATACTGACGAATTTAGCTAGAAACGCTGATCGCTGGATGTGCATTAGTTGTCTTAGTGTTTTTCCTCAGGTTTATTAATGTCTTTATAAAGATTATACGGCTAAGGACTACTTTACAAGTCCCAACAATCATATTTATTTTAGTATTATGAGATGACTTGCGGAGATTAAAATTGATTGGTTTTGATAGCTGATGATTCCATAAATCCGCCTACGCATGACAGCAATTGGCATCTCATGTGTTGAGGGGCAAGATTAGGATGCGAGGCGGCTTCAAGATTGAAATTGGCTGTTCCGATTTCAATCTCGGTCAGTACTGCGAACCCATAAAATCAAACTTGAAAGGGGATCAGTAGCTTATAGAGGAAGTCAGTGAAACGCGGTGGTCGGTGTAGTCAAACTCGGGAAAATTGGACTCCCGGTGCTTGAAGTGATAGGCAAGCTCAAATTCCATCCATTCGCGGAAAGCATACCGCAGGCCTAGATCCGTCAGAATGTGGTTGTCATCCCGGAATTGCGCAACGGTTCTCCCTACGGTCGCCCGTTCGGCATAATCATTCCGGTAATACTCCGTTTCGGAGAAAGCCGTCCAGTGCGGCTGAAACTCATACTCCCCCAAAAACCGGATGCCGTGCTGTTTATAGAAGTTCACATCCTGAAATGTGGCTTCAACGGCATCCCGGTAGCCTTCGAGTTCAAAGTGAATATTGCTTCTAAAGTCATATTCCAGTTCAAGCGATCCGACCCAGGAGTTAAAATCAACCTCGGTTGATTTCTTATAATTACGCAAATGGGGGCCTACCTTCAATCGGACGAACAAATCGGGCCTTATTTCACCCTCCAGGCCTAAACGCATTTGATTAAGCGACCCGCCCCGTGTCACGGCATCATCGTAATCAATCTGCCCATAGGTGTATTCGGCCAGCGCTTTCAGTCTTGCCGTCATATCATAGAACAGCACCGTCGACCACTGGACCATTTGAAAATCAAAGGAATCACTAACCTGGCGCCTGAAGTCTCGGACAAAATGACGGAATCCCTGTTCGATCGTAAAGCGCTTCCAGCGATAACCTATTTTTGGATAAATCGACTGATCGAAACGCGGAACACGGCTTTCAAAAGTCGTCCCGGCCCGTCCCGACGTTTCAGAAAACTTTTCCAGGACGTTGATGTACCAGGACGGGAAATTAACATCGGCGAGGGCAAAAAAGTTCTGATTTTGATCATTTTGGTCCGTACGTTTGACGAAATTTTCAAAGTCAGCCTCGTAGCCGACCGCAAGCTGGTGCGTATCTATCGGCAGTTCAAGAATGACCCCGGGCGTCACGTCAAAAATCACGTCTTCACGGGCATCCTCGTCTTCAAGAAGGATGTTGTCGTCATACTCGATTTTTGTGTCGATTTTAGGGTAAATTTTAACGGGACCTGTCTGCAACCGGGCGGTTCGGGTCCGCATAAACCGCTTTTCTCCGAATTCTTGAATACTGTCGAGGATCTTAAAATCGGCAAAGCTTGCCGGCTGCGCGTAGCCAAACGCCAGCATCAGCACCAGCAGGAAGGAAACTAGCTTTTTCATATTGGGTATGATTATGGGCTTGAAACAAGGTTGCGGGAGTCAACGGGCGGATCATCGGCCAATTCACTTCCCAGTTCTTCACCGGCTGCGGTTTCAGGGGCTTCGTCCAAATCGTATCCGATTTCATAGCATGATTTCTTTTCATCCGTCGATTCGGCAAGCGTGATTTCCTGTCCCGTAAAGTCCGTAAAAGTGATAGACCCTTTCAGCACGCAGACTTTCCCTTTGTCCTCTTGGTTCGTCACACTGACCTGCGTCCCGTTGGAAACGGTAAACTCGTGATCCAGCAACGACACGTTCACCACATCAGCGCCGTCGGTTTGAAGCACAAAAGAACCGTCATAAACTTCAAGTGTCGCCCCGGTTGGAATCGCCGGCAGGGCGTTCCCCGCATCAACCATCGTAATAAGCTTATCGGGGTCTGTGGCGTTTGGATCGGTAATAATGAGAGTTCCCTGGAAGTTTTGTTCAATATTAACAGCGGCATACAAAGTAGGAACCACCTGCAATATCAGAAAAAGGCCGGTTACGACAAAAATCCATGTTTTTTTCATTTGACGCCTCCATGCAAGGACATTTTTAAATCCTTGTGTAAGTCTAGTCTATGAACTAACGCATTACAAGCGGTCTGCCGGAATAAGCCGTTCTCCATCCGGGCGGAACCGGAACGCGTAAACGAAGTATCGGCTGCAACGGGAAAACCTTGATCTACTGAAAATGCCTGAAATCGACGGCATGGATATAAAATTCACCCGGGTCCAGGTTGTTGCTGTCAAGGGCCGTAATCACAATACGCTGGACGTTAGCAAGATTCGCCTGGTTCGGTAGTTGAATGACGGCATCCGCATAAGATTGTCCGTTTTGGAGGGTAACAAACTCGGTACGCAGCACCTGATCCGCAGCATCTTTGAGCTCAATCTTGATTTGATCCGGCACATCGATCGAGGAGTACCGAATCAGCAGTTCGTTTTCCGACGCATTATAATTCTGCGGTAAGTCCCAGAACCTTCCGCCCTGACCGCCGTTCAATTGCCCATAAATAAACGGGCTCCCCGTCAGCTGTGTTGTTACGACCGGAAAACCATTGATTACGCCCTCGGCACTAAACTGACTAAACACGGCAACGGTCCGGTCCGGAAAAACCGGGGGCGCCGCCACAGCCGCCATCGATTTGGCAATACTCATCTGCGAATATGTTTGATCATAAACAAGATTATAGGCCAGTTCCAAATTACGGTTTCTCAAATAGACATTAAATGACTCGGGCCCCTCCCCGTGTAAACCTAAAACCGCTGAGGCAAGATCAATTCCCAAATAGGCATCAGAAACCTCTTGATTCGACCGGGCAGCATCAAGGAGACCGTAAACACCCGATAAATTAGGGAGCTGATCTTCGATAGCATTGAGCCAAGTCAATACAAGCATGGGATCGGCAAGATAGGCGGCCGCCAAAGCATAGGTTGATCCGGAATCCGTGAGAAGCGGGTCCGTGGTTTCAGCCAAGGTTGGGACGCCTGCTTTTCCAACATAGCCGTTGTCCGGTGGGACATTGCTCGCAGAAATAATCCCCGGAATTTTATTTTTAGCGGCGTAATCGAGTTGGCTTAGCAGATGATTATAAATAGCGTTATGAATCGGGGCGAAACTTAATTCGTCATTGCGCAAGTTCGGCCAAAATATTTGAAAGGCCCCCCCATCAAACGGCACCAGGTTTCTGAGCCCGTTTCCGTTTTGATCCGTATAAGTTGAGGTCACAACATTCAGGTCTAAAATCGTTTGCGGCAGCGCCGGATATCTTACCTTCAGGAAAGCGATCGCGCCCCGGAATTCATTGGCAAAACGGTCAATAAGGCCCAGTCTTGCTCCGGAGTTCTTATTGAGGGCCAATGCCAGCAGCCCCGACACTGGATCCACGGCGTCGGCATAACCCGTTTGTTGATTGGTCATAAACTGGTCCATTTTATTGATAATCGTATTCGCTGCCGTTAGTTGAGCGCCGGTCAAGCCCGACCGTTCCAACGCCCCGATAGTAACGGCCAAGCTCTGTGCAAGGAGTGCATTGTCTCCTACGCCAACGACATCATCGGTCGCGGCGACGACAGGGTCTAAATCAAGCCAAGGCATCAATCCTTTATAACCAAACGCTGCCTGATCCGCCAAAAGCGAATCCATCAGAGCATTCAATTCGGTCAAATTCTCATCGAGCGTTTTTCCATTGCTAAACCCCGTCTGGGATTGGGCCTCGGCCAGAATCGCATCCCCGAGAATTTGAGCGTAATATCCGATTAACGTCGGCTGGGTAAATTTTTGCGTGGCATCGAAAGTTCCGTCGGCATTTCCGTGATCGTAGGGGTAGTGTTTTACAGGATCAATTCCTTTAGTAACATCGAAGTACTTTATTCCGTCCGTAATGAGTTTTTGCTTAACGTCCAGCAAGGCCTGGGGCACGGAGGGCGCCGTATATTTCAGCCCATTAACGATGACACGCACTACGTCCATTCCCGACGCCGGGGCATGAGGCTGATCGCTTACAATGACAAAGGTCGCAACTTGAGTGCGGTCAAAGCCGGCCGGAATATTACTGCCGGATAATTGCAAGGTAAAGTTTTGGAATACCGGCCGTAAGTTTAATTCAAACTTGGCCACGCTATGATTAATATCCGTGATTTCAACTTTCACCTGGCTGCCTTCGCTTCCCCGGGCGGCAAGCGTGAAATTTTGGGAAAGGTTCATGCTCGGCCCGACATAGGTCCCGCCGGCATTAAAAAATCCCGGGCTGATGTAGGTAAAAGCAAAGCTTGTCGGATCCGGGAGATTAAAGTTATAGCTGAATTCATGGTCGCTTGTCTGGCTAAAAAACATCTCGGCATCCGCGTCTCCGCTGTTCACATGCCCCTGGTTCCCGCTCACAGCCGGTGCCGCCGTAAAAGAAGAGACCGCATTTTCATCAAACGTTGTCCCGCTTACTTCCGGAACAAAGTCGAGGCCTTTTGTTTCCACGACCACCGTGCCGTTGGCTCCGGCCACTGATTTTTCGGCAACAAAATTAATAAGCGCAATCTTTGAAGAGTCAAATCCCGAGGGCACATTACTGCCGGAAAATGCAAACGTATAATTCTTTTTGGCTCCTGTGCCTTCAACAAGATACCTTGCCCGCCGGTCATGATCGTCGACAACTTCGAGAACGATACGTTTCCCGTTCGCAATATCCAGGGCCAGAGTCAGGCTTGCCCCCAAATTTTGGGCCGTTCCTTGGAAGACTCCCCCCGCATCAAAAAAGCCCCAGCTGATCTGCCCGAATGCAAAATCATCGCTGTCCGGGAGCGTGTAATCGAAACTAAAATCCATCGAACTTGTCTGAGTCAAGGTGATCGCGGCGTCATCATCTCCCGACGCGCTCGTTCCTTTTCCGCTTGCAGTTACCGGCTTTCCCGGTAATACGGTCAAATTCGACTGATTATAGGTGTCTCCCATAACTACAGGAATGAACCCCTTCGCTTCAACTTCGACCGTTCCGGAATTTCCGGAATTCGGCTGATCCACAACAAAATTAATAAACCCGATGTTTGAAGTATCAAACCCGGCCGGGATATTGTCTCCGCTTAATGCAAGCTCGTAATTCCGCCTTGTCCCTGTTCCTGCGATGAAGAAATCCGCAATCCTCTTTTGGTTGTCGACAACTTCGATTTTAATCCGCTTTCCGTTTGGAACATTCAACGCCAAAATAACGGAGGACCCCAGACTTTGAGGCGTTCCGACAAACGTCCCGCCCGCATTGAAAAAGCCCCAGCTGATCTGCCCGAATGCAAAATCATCCGCATCGGGAAGCGTATAATTAAAATTAAATTCTTTGGAGCTCGTCTGAGTCAGCGTGATCGCGGCATCATCATCTCCCGACGCTCCTGTTCCTTTTCCCGTTGCGAGAGCGGGGTTGCCCGGGAAGGCACTCAAAACGGAGGCATCATAAGCATTACCCGTAAGCACCGGTACGTAATTCAGCCCTTTCGTCTCCACCGTTACCGTTCCCGCCGCCACGGCTTTTTGACGGTCCACCACAGCATTAATCATTGCGATCTTCGTCACATCAAATCCGCCCGCAGGAAGATTGTCCCCGGATAACGCAAACGTGTAATTCTTCTTCGCTCCGGCACCCACCGCGTAAAAGTCCGCGACCCGCCCAAAGCTGTCTAGTACCTCGATCTTGATCTTTGACCCCACCGCCGCATTCAGCGCCAGGATCACGCTCGTTCCCAGGTTCTGAGGCGTTCCGACAAACATCCCACCCGCATTGAAAAAGCCCCAGCTGATCTGCCCGAATGCAAAATCATCGCTGTCCGGGAGCGCGTAATCGAAACTAAAATCCCGTGGGCTTGTTTGCGTGAGCGTAATCGTCGCATCGTTATCTCCGCCGGTCCCGGTACCTTTCCCGGATGAAGTAGCCGGGCTGCCCGGAAGATCTGTCAGCGCTGACGCATTAAATGCGGTTCCGTTGACCTCCGGGGTATATTCAAGCCCCGACGTCCGGATCGTCACTTTCCCGCCCTTCATCTTGCCCCAGGACTTCACCAGGCTCTGGTCCACCACAAACTCAACCGCCGCCACTTGCGTCCGGTCAAACCCGGTCTGCGTACAATCGCAGGCCGCAAAATCAATCGTATACATCTTCAGCGTCCCCGTCACCCCGACGTCCGCGATCGCTTTCTTTCCGTTCTTGTCCACGATCTGCACCCGCACCCGTCCCGGATATCCTTTTGCCGAGTCCCCCTGCAGCCCAAACTTGAATACCTGCGGCACGTTCAGCAGCGTCCCCTGAAACACTCCCGCATTGTCGAAAAACCCCTTCGTGATCGACGCCACCACAAACGCGCTCGCGTGCGTGCTGACGTCATACGTGAAATTGAACTCCTTCGAATTCACCTGCTTCAGATCAATCGTCCCCTTCGGCGCCGCCGCATCCACATTCGACCCAAGGCCGTTCACCACGGGGTTCTCCGCAAAATTATGTACCTGGTTCGCATCAAACGGCGTCGTCCCGAAGACCGTCGGCGTAAAACTAGTCCCCGACGTCCGGATCGTCACTTTCCCGCCCTTCATCTTGCCCCAGGACTTCACCAGGCTCTGGTCCACCACAAACTCAACCGCCGCCA
>MHFC01000039.1 GCA_001804025.1 Omnitrophica bacterium GWA2_52_8
AGGCCTACCGTAATCACGGGGAGGTTCTTCTGATGGGGATCCCGGCGCAAGAATTCAATTCTTCGGACGTTGAACTGTTTCTTCGGCTGGCCCGTTTGCGGCCTGATCTTGGAATCGGAATCCTGTTGCTGGGGCCGGGCGGTGATAACGAAGTCTTGCTGACAAAAGACAATTTATGGATCGGACGGGTCTCGCCTGGGGTCTGGAATGTGGCTTCGCTGCTTAAGGGCGGAGAACGGGGCATGCTGTTAATGAAGGATCTGGGGGTAGCGGCTGGGACATTTATGGACGCCGAGATTACGCGATATGGAGCAGAACAGATCGATGACGAAAGCTTCGTGTCGACGGCGCTTCCCGGCGGCCAGGCGCTTTTAAAGCCGGCGGCCGCAGATCCCGAAGCTCGCGAATGGGTGAACGGGCTGTCCGGTTCATCCGCAGTTCCGGATATCCTGTTGGCGGGTTTAAATGATCTCGAAATGCGCATTTTGAAAGAATCCGTTGAATGGGAGGAGCGTGCCCCTGAATCATTGAGGGATTGGGTGCAGGGGAATCTTGTCCGGCAGATCGAAACCGGGCAAGGGGGGTTCGGACTCCTCCATTTAAGTCGAAACGGGGAGCTTTCAGTTTCTGCCGAAACCGGTACTGTATGGAAAATTCTGGCGGCGAAAACCGGGATTCCGGCCGGTGAATTGCGGGGGCCTCTCGAGGAGGCTCTGTCACAGGCAAAGGCAAAAACCGGCTCAGGAAATCCTGCGGACCGGCTGCAGTTCATGGCTTCCACAATCGGAAATGTCCGGAACATTTTGGCCGCCCGGACTTGGCCCATCCGTTACGCGCAATCCGAACCGGTTGCGGGAGAAAAACTCGACGCCGGACTCTATTCATGGATCGGCTGGGACCCGGAGTTTAAGCCTCAGGCAGGAGCGGCTGTTTTTACGGTGGACGCCGTTTCAAAGCAGGTTTTTCTGGAAACATCTTCGGGGAAAAAGCAAAGTCTCGATGAAATTTTAAAACGGCCGGTTTTGGCGGCATTCCTGAACCCGAAAACGGATCTTCAGAAAGAAAAGGCAAGGCTCTATTTGCGTTATCTGAATACAATTTACCGGCAGTCGCGCGGCGAGTATGCGGTGCTTGCCGTCGTCGAAAGCGGAGCGGATGCGGAAAACTTTATCGCAGAAACAAAAATAGACGTCCTGTTTCCGGTAATCTTTTCGGCGAATTCACGGGAGAACGTCTTTCAGATTTCTGACCCTGCGGCATTTCTCACGGCGATTATTTACGGCCGCAGCGAAAAAGGGATCCCCAGAAAAATTTTAGTCAGCGGAGAAAAACCGGTTCCCGGAGGAAGCGATAAGCTCTTGATGTCAGCATTATTGCACGGACTTGGAGAGATTTCGGCCGCCGACGCGGGACGGCAGCAGCAATGGATCGATTCGATTATGGGCGCCGGCCGGGAATCATCGCAGGGCCGCGCCGAGGTGCGGAACCCGGATTGGCCTTCCGAAGAGGATATCCGTTCGGCGCTTGTGAGAAACGACATCGACGCATTCAAGGGCTACTTTGAAAGTTATACTAAAGAAAAACTGACCCATCTGCTGCAGACCGTTGAAGCTTTGTTAACCCAATCTGTGGAATTGAAACGAAAAGGGGAATCCATCGGCTGGGACCAATTGGGAAAAGAATTACGTTCTGATTTTGAGCCTTCGGAAGATGATCCTTTCACGGAGGACGACCTGGACTTTTTCTTGCTAGCATCAGACCCAGAACTGCCGTCAACTCAGACTTGGGATGAGCTCAGCCATTATCTCATAGCCGATCTTATGAGGGATATTGGCGCGTCACTTCCTAATGACACAGATATCAGCAGTCTTCATGCAGCCGTAGTGCATTTGTTGATCGAATTGATGGGTAGAGAAGAAGTAACCGATCGGATCGCTGATAATCCCAGGGCGCAAAACGCCTTGTTGGACGCGATGTTTGTGGCGATGGCGACAAGGGCAGTATCCGGCATTCCCTATGAACGGGAGTTGGAAAAGCAGCGGTTGAGCCTCGGAGTCTGGATCAACAAAATGTTAAATCCGGCGCATGATTTTAATTTTGACGTATTTTCATCCCTGGCGGAAAGCAATTTCGATGCGGATTTATTTCAAGCCACGCTTCGAGATGAAGGTGCGATCTCGAGAATTCATACATTCCTTTGGGACCATAAACACTTGGGTGACATAAAAACGCGGGTCCGCAGCTTCGGCGAGCTGAATCAAATGGCGTCCCTTTTTAACGCGGATTTAGACGAGGAGGAGATTGATCGCTATCGTCGGGCGCTCGAGGGTGATGATGTGCGAGGCCGCCTTCTTGCGGCGGAATTTTTTGCCGGATATTCGAAACCGGGTGTGACGGACACCGGGGTATTGATCGGCCAATTGAAACATATTGTGAAGGATGATAACGAAAATCCGGATGTGCGGAGCGCGGCTTGGGATGCTTTGCGGAGCAACGCGCATGTTGTCCCGAAAGATTTTTTTGACTCGGTTTTTGCAGAAGCTTCTAAAAATAGAATTCCGTTTCAGGTTATTGAGCCCGTCACCGACTCTGCTGAGCTTAACCAGGAAATAATCGATGCGTTAATCCGTGAGTTTAATCTTGGGACTGCGATTTCTGAAAACAGCGGAAATAACCGGCTGCTTAAGGACACTGCCGAGGTCCTTGGAGCCCTGATTGAAGAAGATGAACATGACGCATCCGATGAAATTAATACGCTGCTGCATCCGGCGGCTCTTGCACAAGCATTAATAGCACAATCCGGACAGCCGGCGCTTTCGCATGAAAAGATTGTCGAAAAACTCCAGGCTGTCTACCGTGAAATTAAAAATACGCGTTCTGAAGTAAGGAATCCTCCTTTAGAGGCTTCAGCGGGTCAGGTTTATCCGTTAGTTGTGAAGGCGGTTCTCGGCACCTTGGACGGCATTGAATTACCGGAAATTGCCCGGGACGTCCGCGCGGAAGTACGCCTGAAAGGTTATACGGTATGGGCGGATGGAGTCAGGCGGGCGGCACAGGAATTGATTCTTGAAACAAACCCGCAGACGCGGTCCGAATCAAGATTGGTAACGGCCCAGCAGATTAATGCTGAGAGAGTTCTGGATCTGCTTGCCGCAGCCGTGAAAGCCGTTGCGCTCGATCAAGTGACGAAAGAGGGAGCGCCGGCGGTCGGTTTCCATGCGCCGGGCAGTAACGGAGATATATTAAAAGATGCGCTTGGCCGTACGGCCGGCGGAACGAATATGATCGCGCTGATTTCAAGAGACACCCCGTACTTGCCGGAAGGGGCAATGCGCATAGGGGATCTGGCGCGTCAGCGGGCGCTGGCCTCTTATGGCAGCGGGCGCATGGCAAGAAATTCAGATTTCATTCCTGTCGTCGCAATCGGGGAACCGGTTGCCCATGCCGCCGAAAACGGCGATTTGATTTTGGTCGAATCAACGGGCGCTGCTGAGGAGGTCTTCGGAGCGTTTGCGCCGGTTGTGGACGCAGCCTCCCGCACATTCTTCGCGGCATTGACGGGGCTTCAGGCTGACGGTTTGAATGAAATCAAAACGCAGCGTGCTGAGGTGCGCCGCAAAATCATTCAGGCGCTTATAACTCAATCCTCCGCGTTGCGCGAAGTTCCCGCGGATGTGCTGGAGGGACTGCTTGATTTCAGCGGCAACCGGCTCATCGTCAACCAGCAGATTTTGGGCCGCCTCGCCGCAGAATTTCTCTCCCGCTCCGAAGTCCGAAAATCCGCGTAAGCAGAACCCGATGATGGATAAACAAATGCCGGGCGGAAAAATCATCAGTGGCAGTGATAATAAAAACGGTCTTACCCGTTTTTTTTGCTTGTCATCCCCGCGGATTTTTAGCGGGGATCTCGGATTGAAACAATGAAACAATTTTACGTTTATATCATGACTAATAAAAAGAACGGGGTTCTTTACGTTGGCGTAAGCGGTGATTTGATTCAGCGGGTTTATGCTCATAAAACCGGGGTGATCGAAGGTTTTACAGAAAAATACAAACTTCATCGGCTGGTTTATTATGAGGCAACAACGGATATTCAAGCTGCGCTGGCTCGTGAGAAGCAGATTAAAAAATGGAATAGGGAATGGAAAATCAGGTTGATTAAAAAAATGAATCCCGAGTGGAAAGATTTATATCAAGAAATCTTATAGGAGATCCCCGCCAAAGGCATGCGGGGATGACGAGGGCTTCATTGGCCCTCGTACTTCCCCGTGCTGGTTTAATGAAAAACCAGCTGGGGATGTCTAAAATTATTACAGTCTGGCAGGACAAGACACGGTTCCCTCAGCAATGCACTTTACGAAGTCCGGAAATCCGCGTAAGCAGAACCCGCTGATGGATAAACAAATGCCAAAGTGAAGGCGGGCTGCCCACTAAAATGTCTAATCTGACGCTTAACGAAATACACTGCACGCAATACGGGTTTTTTGCGTCCGATAACAAATTTAGCCTAAAATAGAGCATCTGATAACTTGAAATCTCAATTTTGATCATGTAAGGTTTGAGGTATGAAACGCCTCCAAACCTATGCAATTGCTTGTTTTATCACATTTGTTGCGGCCTGCCTTTGGGTCATTCCGCATGAAATCTTAAACCCGTCAAACCGCAGCCCTCAAGCCAGCCTGAAACCGGCATTAGTCGATCCAAAACCAGCGGCCCCGTATTTCCTCGGAGATTCCGGGATTCAGGTGTCGATGGGATATATTCCGGCGAAAGTTCAACAAAATTCATAAAATTTAAACAAAGAACGGGAAGGCGGCGTCCGGCGCGCACGAGCTTTCGTTTGTCTGTCCGGCCGTGATACAATGCACCGCCTATGAATCCAATTCATCATGAACTCATCGAAAAATATGCTGCCTGCCACAGTACGTCAGAAGATCCTTTGCTCAAAGAGCTGGAGCAGGTGACCCACGAGCAGACGGAATGGCCGCAAATGCTGATCGGTCATGTCGAAGGCCAATTCCTGAGAATGCTGATCGAAATCCTGCAGGCCAAGCGGGTCCTTGACGTCGGAACGTTTACCGGTTACAGCGCGCTGGCGATGGCGGCCGGATTGCCCGAAGACGGGGAATTGATTACCTGCGACCGGAATGAAAAAACGACGCGGATTGCGCGCGAATTCTGGGACCGAAGCCCGCACGGGAAAAAAATTTATTTGACACTCGGAGATGCGATTAAAACCATTCCGGCGCAAAAAGGTCCCTTTGATTTTGTTTTTATCGATGCGGACAAGGAAAATTATATCCGGTATTGGGAATTGTGCCTCCCGAAGGTCCGCAAAGGCGGCGTGATTGCCGTGGATAATGTGCTCTGGGGCGGGCGGGTGCTCGACCCGAAAGATGAAACCGACAAAACCGTTGCTGCTTTTAACAAACGCATCCTGAATGATCCGCGTGTGGAGATTGTTATGCTTCCGGTCCGGGACGGCATTACACTGGCGCGAAAAAAATGATGCCGGATATCCGATACCCGCAATCTTCTCATCCGGTGGCTGACAGCTCACAACTTTAATCTTATGAAACCCATTGCGCTTACGATCGCCGGTTCCGACCCTTCGGGCGGCGCCGGAATTCAGGCCGACCTCAAAACATTCCATCATCACGGCGTGTATGGCATGAGCGTGATTACGCTTTTAACGATCCAGAACACGCTGGGGGTGAAGGAAGTCATCACGCTGGATGCGGCGAATGTCGCGGCCCAGCTGGATGCGATTTTGGAGGACATTCCGCCGCATGCAGTCAAAACCGGGGCCCTCGGCAATGCCCGGATCGTGGAGAAACTGGCGATGCGTCTTTGTGCCGCGCGTTTTCCGCTGGTGGTCGATCCCGTCATGGACAGTTCCGCGGGCCCGCCGTTGATGGATGAAAATGCCCGCATTATTTTTAAGGAAAAAATCGTCCCGCTGGCGGCCCTTTTGACTCCCAACTTGAAGGAAGCGCAAATTTTATCGGGAATTAAAGTTGAAGATGTGGCGTCGATGAAAGAAGCGGCCCGCATCATTCTGGCGCTGGGACCGAAGGCCGTTTTGATCAAAGGCGGCCATTTGGAAGGCGATGCGACGGATGTACTTTATGACGGCGCAAGCTTTCATCTGTTTCCATCCAAACATATTGAGTCGCGGCATACGCATGGCACGGGATGTGCCTTTTCGGCGGCCATTACCGCTGAATTGGCTAAGGGCGCGGATCTGCTCAAGGCGGTCCGGACAGCGAAAGAATTTATTACGGCAGCGATTCTGGGCAGTCCCGGGATCGGCCGCGGCACCGGACCCGTGAACCATCACGGCGGGAAAAAATAAGTGCCCCCTCACCCCAACCCTCTCCCGTTGGGAGAGGGGGAAAAGAGTTAAGCCCATTAATCACTTCCTTCTCCCTGTGGGAGAAGGTTAGGATGAGGGGGGACCAGTCATTGTAAGTTTGCATTCCCGCGGATTGTTAGCGGGAATCTCCGCCCGAGGCGGACCCACATGTATTTTCCGCCAAAGGCGCCTGCCTGCTGCAGGCAGGGATCAGCCTCTGGCTGAGGCGGGCAGCCACAATTTCGTAGATCCCCGATACAAGCATTCGGGGTTAAAAAGAAACGAATGCTCCCTTCCGGTGGGAGAGTGGCAGGGTGAGGGAATCAAGGGGGAAGTATGACGCAGGACAAGCCGGCAGAAGATGAAATTTTACGTGCCGCCGGAGAACATGCGCAGTCCTGGATGCCGCGGTTTGAAAAAATATACGCAGACTCTTGCGGCCGGACCGGTACCCGGGATTCGCGGCAGGGTTTGTTTTTGGCGCGCCTTTTTGCGGCGCATATTTCGGTCCATGCCGTGATGCTTGCGCTGGGGCCTGAAAAGCACGAAAGCACGCGGAGCTTTTACGAAACGCTTTTGGAAGCGGCCCGGCAAGGGACCGGAGTTTCCCGAAAGGACGCGGAAAAAGCAGCCCGCGCGATGCTTCAGGAACAAATCGAAGCGCTGAATTCGGAATGGAAAACGGACGGCGCGGGGCAGTACGGGCTGGCGCTGGTTTATGACAGAATCCTGCGCGAGTCCCGGAAAAATTTCCCCGGCGGTCAGGAATCCGGAGAACCTTTGACGTCGGTCATCGGTCAGGCCGTGAGCCTCACGCTTGTCGAATGGACCGTGCTGGCCCGCAAGTTCGGGATCGAAACAACCCGTACTTATATGGGAAGCGACGATACGGCCCAGAAAATTTTAGAAGAAAGATTAGAGTGATATCGGACAGGCGGAGCATGTAGAATAGCTTCCGGGCTGTCATCGTATCACCTCTTAACCCAATAACCATGCCCGCAGCCCGGATAACCTCTGGCAATCGGGAAATTTATGTCATCCATTATCATCTTTATCTTCGCCTTCGCCGGACTTTACATTTCCGTTTATTTCACCGGGATTATTTACCGCTGGTTTTCCCCGCATGTTTACTGGGTGCCGAAGGTGTGCCAGATGAAGGAGAAAACCTGCATGTCGGTGCTGGATACGCCGCGCGCAAAATTTTTCGGGATTCCGAATTCGGTTTTCGGCATCGGGGTCTACAGTTATTTGATCCTGGACGCCGTGTCTGGGTTTGAGCCGCTTGCCGGAACAATCCTTCTGTTTTTAAGTGCCGCACGCTCGATATACCTGGCCTACAGCCTGGTCTTTGTGACCAGGATCCCGTGCCCGCTTTGTTTTACCTCGCATTTCATTAATCTCACGCTTTTCATTCTCTACCTCTCGCGGTTTTTGGCCGGTGTTCGTAGCTAGTCAAGATGTCCCCTTTTAATAGCAAGTGAATTGTCCCCTCTGGGTTTAAGAGAGAGAAAGAATAGTCGTAGTCG
>MHFC01000040.1:0-7864 GCA_001804025.1 Omnitrophica bacterium GWA2_52_8
GCCGGAAAAACTATCGACTGCCCTCTCGGAATCCGGTAAATACAAACATTCAAAAAACTTCCGACACACAGCCCCATCGAAAAAACAAATGCCCCATAGAGAACCGGCGTCATGCGTTTTTCTTTCCGCGGCTGTCTTTTTCTTTCAACGCCGCCGCAAGGGCCCGCCGCATCACCGCAACCGGTGCGGGACGCTTCAGCCATAGTTCCTGCGCCAGTGCTCCCTGATGCACCAGCATGCCGACACCGTTCAGGATGCGATGGCCACGGCCGGCCGCCGCTTTTAGAAAGCGGGTCCGGGCCGGAGAGTAAATCAAATCATAAAAAAGTTTGCGGCCGCCTTTTTTGGCCGGCGGTATCCAGGACGCCTTAAAAACCGGCGTATCCGAAGGCTTCAATCCGGCCGATGTCGCATTGATAATCAGCGGGGCTTGCTCAACGGCCTTTCGAATCGCCGGATCCGTGAGTTTGATCGCCGTAAACCGGCACAGCTTAAACACCTTCCGGAAATCGCGCGCGATTTTTTCGGCGCGCGCCGGATGACGGTTCGCAATCAAAATATGCCGGGCACCGTGCCCGGCCAAGGCATAGATGACGGCACGGGCGCTACCTCCGGCGCCGAAGACTACCGCATCTTTTCGCCGGGGATGAAAACCGCCGTCATGGACTAAAGAACGGTAAAACCCTTCCGCATCCGTATTGGCCCCAACCCAGCGTTTACCTTGGCGGCAAACCGTATTCACGGCTCCGATTTTTCGGGCTTCTTCCGTAACACGGTCAAGATAAGGTATCACAGCACTCTTATAGGGCACCGTAACATTGAAACCGTCGATTAAGAAGTGCCGCAGCCGGCGCATCACAAACTTAAAATCAGACGGCCGCATCTCAAGAACCAGATAAAAGGCTTTAATGCCGAGGTGTTCGAATGCCGCTTCCTGCATCCGGGGTGACAGAGTATGAGCCAATGGAAAGCCCAAAATCCCAAAAAGGCTGAAACTCTGACGGGTTTTCACACGCAAATCTTTCCGATTTATGGAATGAGCCAACCGGTAACCTGCAAATAGTAATCGGCAATTAAAGGACTGGAATCATTCGCCCATGCACCGGATTCAACGCATGACCAACCGGTTCAGACTCACTACACCGGCGAAGGGGATTGTTCCTCATCCTTAAAAAACCGGGCCGACACCTTATTCAAGGCGAACAAATAGGCCTTCACACTGGCTTCGAGAATGTCGGTACTGGTTCCGCGTCCCGCGACTTCTTTGCCGTCGATGGACAATTTAACGATCACGTCTCCGAGAGCGTCCTTGCCTCCGGTCACGGACTGGATGCCATAGTGCGTGACGCGCGCCCCGGTCCGCGCGATGGTTTCTATCGCTTTATAACAGGCGTCGACCGGACCGTCTCCTTCCGAGACCGCTTTTTCGATTTTACCGCGCCAACTCAGGCGGACTTCGGCCTGGGGCGACTTTCCGGTTTCACTGGTCACCTTCAAATAATTCAATTTCCAAACCTCGGGCACTTCGGAAATCTGCTCTTCCAAAAGCGCCTCGATATCTTCATCAAAAACATACTTTTTTTTATCCGCGAGGACTTTAAAATCGGAAAACGCCTTGTCCAGTTCGGCCCCGGACAGATGAAACCCCAGTTTATTCACCCTTTCGGAAAACGCATGGCGTCCCGAAAGCTTGCCAAGCAGCAATTGATTTCCTGACAATCCGATGCGCTTCGGATTGATAATTTCATAGGTCTGCCGTTTTTTCAAAACGCCGTCCTGATGGATGCCCGACTCGTGCGAAAAGGCATTGCGTCCGACAATGGCCTTGTTAGGCTGAACCACCATCCCCGTCAAATGAGAAACCAGACGCGATGTCTTTGTGATCTCGCCCAGCTTAATGTCCGTGTAGCAATCCATAAAGTCGCGGCGCGTGTCAATCGTCATGACGATCTCTTCCATGGAGGCATTGCCCGCCCGTTCACCGATACCGTTAATCGTACATTCCACCTGGTTCGCACCGGCCAATACCGCAGCCAGAGAATTGGCGGCCGCCAGCCCCAGGTCATTGTGGCAGTGTACCGACAAATATACCGACTTGCCTAACTCCGGATTTTTTTTGATCAAGAACCGTATCAGATCCGAAAATTCCTGCGGCACCGTATACCCGACTGTATCGGGAATATTAATGGCCGTCGCTCCCGCATCGATGGCGGTCCGAACAGCCTCGTTTAAAAATTTTGGCTCGGTCCGGGACGCATCTTCCGGGGAGAATTCAATATCCTTGAAATCGGTCTTGGCGAAACGGATGTTTTGCGCCGCCATGTTCAAAATCTCGCGCTTGCCTTTTTTTAACTTATATTGCCGGTGAATTTGCGACGTCGCCAAAAAAACATGCAGCCGTTTACGGCGGGCCTTCTCAAGCGCCTTCCGGCAGGCATCGATATCCCCGGGCAGCATCCGCGACAGCCCGCAGATCACCGGTTTGCGCACGGCCTCGGCAATCATCTGCACGGCCCTCATTTCACCGGGAGACGATGCCGGAAACCCGCCTTCGATAATATCCACATTCAGCTTTTCAAGCTGGAGCGCGATTTTCAGTTTTTCCTCAGGCGTTAAAGACGCGCCCGGAGACTGTTCGCCGTCACGCAGCGTAGTATCGAAGATATTGATTTTTCTTTTTTTTTTCGGGGCCATTTTATTTCTTGCTGGCAACGGGCTTTTGGGTCATCGGCTTGTGGTCCAGCCCTCCGATCCAGCCCATCATGCTCCGCAACTCCTCGCCCACTTTTTCAATGGGATGATTTTCGCATTCTTTTTTATAACGGTTAAAATTCGGCCGGCCGTTCTTGTTTTCATCGATCCACTCTTTGGCAAACGAACCGGACTGAATTTCCTGTAAAATTTTTTTCATCGCGGCGCGCGCTTCCGCCCCGATGACCCTTTTGCCCCGGCTATAATCCCCGTATTCCGCCGTATCGGAAATGCGCTGATGCATGCCTTTGATCCCCGCCACAAAAACGGCGTCGACGATCAATTTAACTTCGTGAAGGCATTCGAAATAGGCCATTTCAGGCTGATAGCCCGCAGCCACAAGCGTTTCGTAGCCCGCGCGGATCAATTCGCTTAATCCGCCGCATAAAACCGCCTGCTCGCCGAAGAGATCGGTTTCCGTTTCTTCTTTAAAATTTGTTTCGATCACACCGGCGCGCGTACCCCCGACCGCTTTGGCGTGCGCCAGCGCGATTTGAAGCGCTTTACCGCTCGCATTCTGATGAACGGCCACGAGGCAGGGCACACCGCCGCCTTCAAGATACTGGGTCCGCACAAGCGCGCCCGGTCCTTTCGGGGCCACCATAATGACATCGACTTGGGCCGGCGGCTTGATATAGCCGAAGTGAATATTAAACCCATGTGAGAACAAAAGCGCTTTTCCGGGCTTCAAATGCGGCTCGATACTTTTCTTGTAAATTTCCGCCTGCAGGTGATCCTGTGCGAGAATTTGGATAATGTCCGCTTCGCGCGCCGCAACTTCGGCTTCAACGGGTTCAAACCCGTCCTGGACGGCGATATCATAATTTTTTCCGCCTTTGCGCTGCGAAATCATCACCTCCACTCCGGAGTCCCGCAAATTAAGCCCCTGGCCCCGGCCTTGAATACCGTAACCGACAATCGCAACTTTTTTCCCTTTTAACACTTTCAAATCAGCATCTTTATCGTAATAAATTTTTGCCATATCTTCTCCTTTGATTTCTGAAACATGTCATTTCGGACCCGGACCCAAAAGAAACATCTCAAATAAAGGGCCCGGGAAAACCGGACTTTTTTGAAGATATCCGCCAAGCCTAAGACGCGGCCAAAATGCCCGGCGCTAGTCCGCTTTGGATACTGCTTTTTTCCGCGAGGAAGATGCGGTTTTCTTGGAGGCTGATTTGCGGACCGGACCTTCGGCGGCAATCCCGGACGGCGGCATCTTAAGCTCCCGGTTTCTTGAGAGCGCAATCACGCCGGTCCGGACGGTCTCCCGGATGCCGAACGGGCGCAGCAGCTCGAGCATGGCGTCTACCTTGCTCTCGCTGCCCGTAACTTCGAGGGTAAGCGTATCGGGGCTTACGTTCAGCACTTTTGCGCGGAACGTGTTCACAACCTGCATCACGTCATTTCGGGTGGCTTGATCGGCCGAAACTTTCAACAGCATCAGCTCACGGTCAATCATGTCATCTCCGGTCACATCTTCGACCGTAATCACATCGATCAACTTATTCAGCTGTTTCAAAATCTGTTCGACGATACGGTCATCTCCCGTCGCCACGATCGTCATGCGTGAAACCGTAGGATCTTCCGTTTCACCGACGGCAAGACTGTCGATATTAAAACCGCGCGCCGAAAAAAGACCGGACACATGATTCAAAACCCCAAAATGATTTTCGACTAAAACGGAAATTGTATGCTTCATAAGAACTCCCTTGTTCCGGCGTTATCGATTCGTAGCCGGTTCGCTTGCTTTCGCTATTAACGCTCAGGCCATGTCCATGACTTGATCCAACGCATGCCCCGCCGGCACCATGGGATAAACATTGTCGGTCCGCGCCACTTTAACATGCAGCAATGCGGGACCATCATGCGCTAAAATTTTCTTGATCGCGGGAATAACCTCATCGTTTTTCTGAATACTCATCGAAAAAACACCGCATGCTTGCGCAATCCCCGTAAAATCCGGGTTCGACTTTCCAAGCTCGCTGGCGGCATACCGCTCACGGTAAAAGAGCTGCTGCCATTGGCGCACCATGCCGTGATGGCCGTTGTCCATCACGATAAGTTTTACGGGAATTTTATAGTAACTCGCCGTCACAAGCTCGCACATCGTCATCTGAAAAGAGCCGTCTCCGTCAAAGCAGACCACCGTTTCTTTCGGCCGTCCCAGCTTCGCCCCGATCGCGGCGGGAAAACCGTACCCCATGGTCCCCAGACCGCCGGACGTGATCATGCTTCGCGGCGAACTGAATCCGTACCACTGCGCCGTCCACATTTGATGTTGTCCGACACCGGTCGTCACAACCGCCTGATGCTTTGTAATCTCGCCCACCTGCTGGATCACATACTCTTGGCGGATTTCGCTCCCCTGCTGCTTAAACTTCAGCGGATGTTTTTCCTTCCACTCCTGAATTTGTTTCGTCCAGTCTTTAATTTGCGGCCTTAAGTTTTTGACTTCCTTAAGCAAGTCCCGCAAAGCCGGCTTAATGTCCCCGACGATCGGATGATCCACGCGCACAACCTTGGAAATCGATGCCGGATCAATGTCGATATGCACAATTTTGGCATGCGGCGCAAACTTGTCGATCTTTCCGGTCACGCGGTCATCAAAACGCGCCCCGATGGCGATCAGGACGTCGGAACCTTGAACGGAATAATTGGCATAATGCGTGCCGTGCATGCCGAGCATCCTCAGCGACGAGGGATGGGTTTCTGGGAAAATCCCGAGTCCCAGCACGGTAGTCGTAATCGGGATCCCCGTTTTTTCGACAAACTCAAACAATTCTTTTTCGGCCCCGGAAACCACCGCGCCCCCGCCGACATACAGCACCGGCCGCTTGCTCGCGTTAATCGTGGCCGCGGCTTTGCGGATTTGGTCCGCCGTATACGAAGATCCGGTCTGCACCGGCTTCGGGTTATAACTCCGGATATGGACATTTTCCGGCCAGATAAACTCCGTCTTCGCGCGGCTGACATCCACGGGAAAATCAATCAAGACAGGCCCAGGGCGTCCCGTATTTGCGATATAGAAAGCCTTTCTCACCGTGCTGGCAATTTCTTTAACGTCACGAATCAGAAAATTATGTTTTGTTACGGGCCGCGTAATCCCCATCACATCCGCTTCCTGAAAAGCATCGCTTCCGATCGCGTGGGTCGCCACTTGACCCGTAATGCAAACGATCGGCACCGAGTCCATATAAGCGGTCGCAAGTCCGGTAACCGTATTAGTCGCGCCGGGACCGGAGGTCACGAGACAGACGCCTGTCCGCCCCGTCGCCCGGGCAAAGCCGTCAGCCATGTGGGTCGCCCCTTGCTCGTGACGGACCAGAATAAATTTTAATTTTGAATCGTAGAGAGCATCAAACGTCGGAAGAATGGCGCCTCCGGGAAGCCCAAAGACATATTCCGCCCCTTCTTTTTCAAGACACTTGATCATAATTTGCGCGCCGGTTAATTCCATAGATTCTCCCCGTTACATCTTAAATTGTCGATGGACCCATTCATGAAATTTTCCTTTAAACGTCCCCTTTTCAACCGCAATCTCGTCGTCCCATGCCTGGCTCTTTTGATCCAGCCATTGCAGCATTTCGTTCTTAAACTCCAGTTCGTCGAGTTCTTTATCGTCCTCCAGGGGCCGGAGAAAAACAAGATACCCTTTTTCTTCGTAACGCCGCGCGACTTCGCGCGTCTGATTCATAAAATCATTGGTTTCATCTTTCAGCGCAAGAAAAAACGGGACCTGATCCGAAGACGCTTTTTTTTCCTGCAGCAATGATTGAAATCTTCCGACCCAGGAACCTTTTAACAACCCTACGGCCGTAAACTCCTGCGGATAGTTGGTCGCAAGATAGGCCGCATAATGGGCCCCGTCCTTGAAACCCACCAAATAGATTCTCTTACCGGATACGTGATAACGCTGCGCGACATCTTTTTTTATTTTCAACACCCACTCGTCCATTTTTTTCGGCGTATCCTGCGGACGCAAGTTTGTGGGCGCCATCACGATCAAACTGCGCCGCTTGGCCAGTCCGATCCACCTTTGAATATTTTCTTCGGCGGTCTCGCCCTCGTCAGGAATGGAAATCATTAAAGGATATTCTCTGACGGGATCATAATTGTCGGGGATAAACAGATAAACGGGATACCCGTAACCCGGTAATTCCAGCAAGCCTGTCACAATCGGTCCAAAATAGGAGGTCTCTGCTTTTGCCGGCCCTTGCGAACCAAGAAAAGACATAACCGTCACAAGGACCGCGAAACAAAAACCGCCATGATAGCGCCGAATGATCATTTCATGCCTGAGTGATATGAAGGTTATACGTACAAAGACAATGACCCATCTGTGCAGATCACGCACCTGGCTACAATCTGCATAATTGACGTAACCTGCTGAAAAAACAGGGCTTATATTACACCAAGTTACAGGGGGTGTCAATCTAAGAGGCGGCTGGGTGCCGTATTAGCGCAAATCCTTACAGTGACAATAGAAGGGATTGATTCTGAAGCGTCAAAAACCTTAGGATTTGGAGACTTTGAGCCCATCCAGGCGCTGGGCAAACTGTTTCGCGCGCGCCGTAATTTCAGCCCAATTATCACTGCGAATAAGACCCCGTTCAAAAAGAGCGCTCCTTAAAGAAACGGCCGTGCAATGCTTGAGATACTCAAATGCGTTTTCAAAAGTGACTCCGCCTTGTGCAATCAAACGGACAAACGGAAGATTATTCCGGAGCAGTTTCACATAATCGACACCGCCGGCAAACGCCACCGGCCAAAGCGTCACCAAGTCCGCGCCGAGCTTGAAGGCTTCGGCAACTTCGGTTGCCGTAAAGGCCCCTTGGATCACAAAGCAGTCATTGTTTTTAGCAACCCGGATGAGTTCGCTGTCGGTATAAGGGCTTGCGACAAATTTCGCGCCGGCATTGATGGCGCGCTGCGCCATCTCCCCGTCCGTAACATTTCCCGCGCCGACAATGATCCCGTCGCGTTTCGCAGTCGACTCAATTAATTTAATAGCCTGCGGATTGACCATCGATATCTGAAACAGCGACAGCCCGCCTTCCGCAGCCGCATTCAGCATGCTTTCCGCATCTTCTGCCGAACTGGAGCGGATTTG
>MHFC01000040.1:7882-17450 GCA_001804025.1 Omnitrophica bacterium GWA2_52_8
AAAGATTATTTTTCAAGGCTTGCGCTTCCGCCGTGCGGAGGAATTACCGCGGCGTTTCGCCGGCTGGGGGCTGCCGGACGGCGTAAGAACACTCGTTCGGAGGCCTTCCTTCGCTTCCACTTTCCGGATCTCGTCGCGATACCGCGCCGCCTTGTCAAACTGAAGCGCATGCGCCGCCTGTTCCATCCGGCTTTTCAAATAAGCCAGGTAGCTTTTCGTCCGGTACTCCTCCTGCGACTCCCCGACAACCTCCGCGACGATATCTTCGGCCGCTTTCCATTTTTCAATGCCTTCGCGAATCTCTTTCCGGATGGATTGCGGCGTGATCCCGTTTTTTTGATTGTAGCCGCTTTGAATTTCACGCCGCCGGCCGGTCTCGTCGATGGCCGTTTTCATGGCCCGCGTCATCTTATCCCCATACATGATGACTTTTCCGCGCACATGACGCGCGGCCCTCCCGGCAATCTGGATCAGCGAGACATCACTCCGGAGAAACCCCTCTTTATCGGCATCAAGAATTGCCACAAGCGAAACCTCCGGAAGGTCCAAACCTTCCCGGAGCAAGTTGACCCCGATGACACAGTCATACTTCTGCTTGCGCAGGTCCCGCAGGATTTCAACGCGTTCAAACGCGTCAAATTCGGAGTGCAGGTAGCTGACCTTGATCCCAACGTCTTTTAAATAACGGCTCAGGTCTTCGGCCATTTTTTTTGTCAGCGTCGTCACCAGCGTCCGTTCTCCGGCCTTGGCGCGCTCCTTGATTTCCCGGATCAAGTCATCGATTTGAAACTCCGTCTTGCGCACTTCAATTTCGGGGTCCATGAGTCCCGTGGGCCGGATGATCTGCCGGACGACTGCGTCGTTGCGCTGCATTTCATAGGGCCCCGGCGTCGCGGAAACATAAAGCATCCGCCCGATTTTGCGTTCAAATTCGGCAAACTTCAGCGGCCGGTTGTCCATCGCGGAGGGAAGGCGGAAACCATGCTCCACCAAAACTTTTTTGCGTGACATATCCCCCTGAAACATTCCCCGGATCTGGGGAATACTTTGATGGCTTTCATCAATAACCGTTAAAAACTCCTTCGGAAAATAATCAAGCAGGGTATAAGGCGTAGAACCGGGCGCCCTGCCGGACAGATGGCGGGAATAGTTTTCGATGCCCGAACAATATCCGACTTCGCGCAGCATTTCCATGTCATAACGAGTGCGAGACTCAAGCCTTTGTGCTTCCAAATCTTTATTTTGAAGCCTTAACTCTTTCAGCCGCCCGTTAAGTTCCTCCTGAATCGCCGTCATCGCCGCCCCGATACGTTCCGGCGTCGTCACAAAGTGCTTCGCCGGATAGATCGCCAGCTGTTCTATATCACGCACCGGTTTCATGCTGCCGGCCTCCAGCACTTGAATGCCTCTGATCTTTGCGTCTTCAAATTCAATGCGGTACGGATGTTCGCCGTAAGACGGAAACAAGTCGACACGGTTTCCGCGCACCCAAAAAGCCCCCCGTTTCAATTCGGTCTCAGTCCGTTCATATTGAATCGCGATCAGCGCCGAAAGCAACTCATCGCGTTGCATCACCCCGCCCCGCGCGATCCGCACCAGCAATTTCTGCCAGTCTTCCGGAGCTCCGAGACCGTAGATACAGGAAACGCTCGATACAATAATACAGTCGCGGCGCGATAAAACAGCGCTTGTTGCGGCAAGCCTCAAACGATCCAGATCATCATTGATCGATGCATCTTTCTCGATATAGGTGTCCGAATACGGAATATAGGCTTCGGGCTGATAATAATCATAATACGACACAAAATATTCCACGGCATTTTCCGGAAAAAAATCTTTGAGTTCGGAATACAGCTGCGCGGCCAGAGTTTTGTTGTGCGACATTACCAGCACCGGCATGTCAAACTGCGCAATCACATTGGCCACAGTGAAAGTCTTACCGGATCCTGTCACCCCGAGCAGGACCTGTTCTTTGCGGCCTTGCTTATAGCCGCGCACGAGCGAACGGATCGCTTCAGGCTGATCCCCGCAAGGTTTGAATTTTGTGGAAAGACTGAAGATCGGCATATTTTCAGCGGTGCCGCCGCGAAGGCTTTAAAACAAGCATGCTTAGATCAACGGACGGAACCGAATGCGTCAGCTGGCCGACTGAAATGCGGTCAATCCCGGTGTTCAGATAGGCCTGGAGGTTTTGAAGACGTATGCCGCCCGAAGCTTCGAGCCCTATCTTCCGGTTTTGTTTCCGGACTTTTCCGACAAGGGCCTTCAGGCGGCCCGGCGTAAAATTATCGAACAAAATAACGGACGGCCGGTAAGCCAGTACCTGCATTAGTTCCCGCTGTGACCGGACCTCCATGACATAAGGCCGTGATAATTTTTTAAGTCTCTCCAAACGCCCGAAAACTTTATGGTTTTCTTTGACAAAAACCTGAGCCCCGAGATCCATCCGGTGATTGCATCCGCCTCCGGTTTTGACCGCGTACTTCTCCAATTCCCGCCAAAGGGGCGTTGTCTTACGCGTATCGTAAACGGCCACTCCCCGGCGGCGCGCAAGTTTGACAAAGCTCCGAGTGAGGGTGGTAATCCCGGTCAAACGCCCCAAAAAATTCAGCAGCACCCTCTCCGCCGCAAGCAGGGATGTGAGCCGGCCCTTTAATAGGAAAAGTTTTTGGTTCCGGCCGAATGCGGCTCCGTCCCGGACGAAAAACCGGACATTCAGCCTGGGCCGGACAAAACGGCAAAGATAGCGGACAAGGGGCTCGCCGCAAAAAATCCCGGACTGCTTTGCAATGACCACTGCGGTCGCCGTTTGAGGCCGCCGCGGGAGCAAGGCCCGCGCCGTTACGTCTCCGTTCCCGATATCTTCGGTGAGCGCCAGGCGGATCAGTTTTTGCGTCCGCCCGCTAAAAGTCTTCATGAAAGGATCGCCGCTTACAGCAGTTCTTTGATTTTTTCGGCCGGCCGGGCAAGAATCGCTTTGGCTCCCTTTTCCGCAATCGGCCTTTGAATTAAGTCCGGGTACTTTATCATATAATCCAGCACCTGTTCTTCCGTCAGTTTTTTTTCGCTCAGTTTTAATTTTTTATAAATTTCTTCTTTTTGCCTGAGCAGTGCGGCGGCAGGCATCCCCATTTTCGTCAGCAATTCCTTGAGTTTTGATTTGCTGAGAGGTTCCACATAATAATTGACCGCGCTGAAATCGACTCCGCTTTCCGTAAGGACCTTATGAACCTCCCGGCATGTGGTGCAGGTGGGTTTTTCATAAATCGTCAGTGATGGCATACCCGGGGCCTCCTCGATCAATGGGTTGATTTGAAAATAGTCAGCAAGCGGTGTTACAAACGGGGGGAACTTGACACTAAAACCGCGGCGGGCAAATATTCCCGGTCATGCTTTTTGCTGCGCACGCTTCTGGGCATAGAGCGCCTGATCGGCCGCATTCAATAAACTTTCAACGCTCACGGGTTCGTCCGGATTGAAGTAAGCCGACCCCATACTGAGCGATATTCCGTAGGCCGCGCGGCTTGACTCGTTGTGCGTTTCAATGGCTTCACGAAGCCTCATGACGATCTGAGGTTGGCAGGACGGCTGCGCTTCGACGGCGGCAACTGCAATTTCGTCGCCTCCGATACGCGTCACAATGTCCGAAGTCCGGAACGTTTTGCAGAGAATGTCCGCCGCCGCTTTGATGGCCCGGTCGCCTTCCATATGGCCGTGGACATCGTTGATTTGCTTCAGGCCGTCCAAGTCCGCGAGAAACAGAAGCAGACCCTTGCGGGTCCTCATCGAGAGTTTTAACTGTTGTTCGGTGAGAATAAAAAAACCCCTGCGGTTATAAAGCCCCGTCAAGTCATCGCGAATGGACAAATTGAGAAGCCGGGAGGTCATATGATGCCGCTCAATAGCATAGCGGATGATCCGCGCGAGCATCTTCCCTTCCACTTCTCCCTTTAATAAATAGTCCTGGGCACCCTGGCGCATCGCGCGAAGCGCAATAAGCTCATCATCCAGATGCGTCAAAATGATCACCGGGGTCATCGGAGACTGGATTTGAATTTTTTCAAAAGTATCCAGACCCGAAGAATCGCGAAGTGAAAGCTCCAGTAGCACGACATCGGTTTGGTGCTGATTAAGAATTTCGAGGCCGGATTTTAAATCCTGGGTACTTTGGATTTTGGGTGAAAAGCCGGGTTCCTGTTTCAGTCTCTTGCTGAGCAGGTTTGCATATTCGGGGTTATCCTGAATGAGTAAAACACGAATGCCGTCCGCTTGTCGCACGCTGTACAACCCCCTTCGAACGCCCCGGGAAAGGGCGCTTGGAATGACAACCATGTATTTTACCAATAAATTACGGCCGTGGGCATTTTTTCTTGACCCCTCGGAAATAACGTAAGTTTAGTCCATACCTTTTGTTAAGATCATCATAGATACGCCGCACCTACTTAGTCCGGTTTTCTCATCGATTAGGTGAATCGATAAGAAAACCGCTTTGGACGCATGGGGTTGCATCCAAAGTTTTGCGCCCGCGTTTTAACAGGGCGCAAAAGACAACCCCTGGGGTACAAATGAAAAAGCCCATTTGCACCACAGCCTCCGCGAGGGCATTTCTCATTGGTGATGAGAAATGCGGGTTAGAGACGTCAGAATTTCCTGCACCCTATAACAGCGGAATTAGAATTGAAGGCTGGCGGAACGCCGTTTACGGCAATCCGGCGTCTTGCAAAACCAGTTTTTGGGGAATATCAAAGGTCAAGACCAGATTCCCCGGCGGGTCTCTTTGGCCTGTTTCTCATATCGAAGAAACAGCGTTTGGTACTGGAAGGTGTCCGTGCGGCTCACAAAACCGTACCCTTGCCGCACCATCTCCGCGTTGACAAAAACACCGTCGGCATAAAGGTACGCCAGCAAACGGCTGTCTTCATCCCTGTGCTGGCGCACGGTATTGTAGCGGTCAATATGAACCACGACCGATTTTCCGCCGGTCATTTGATTAAGATATTCCGCAGACTGCCTTGCAAAGGTACGGAAATTTTGAGGGTGAATGCCGAACATTTCCGCATAACGCTGGTTAATTTTCTTATCGTATGCGTCCGGAGCATCGTAACCAATCAGACGGATTTTTAAACCGTCGCTCAGGAGCACCGAATTTCCGTCCAGGGCTTTTATGACCCGTAAATAAGGATTATTTTTTTTTGAAACGCTCATCGGATCCTGCTGGTCGATGATCTCTTGAAGGGCCGCAGGGGATGCCTTGTCCGTTTGAGCCCATAAATTTTTTTGCAGCAAAACCAGCGCGGAAAAAAAATAAAATAAAAATAAGACCGAACTGCGGGTGCGCCTCATAAAGCTTCTAAAAAATTACTCCTTTTTTTGTTGCCGCAACAATTCCCGCGCATGTTTTTTTGCAATTTCAGTTTCTTCATGGCCGCTCATCATCTGCGCAAGTTCCCGGACACGCTCTTCGCCGCGGATCACCTGATATTGAACCCGGGTCTTCCCCGCGTTTGAAGTCTTCGTCACCTTAATATGCAGGTCCGCAAATGAGGCAATCTGCGGCAAGTGCGTCACCAGCAGGACCTGACGCTGCTGCGACAGCTCTTTCAGCTTTTTCCCCGTTACCTGCCCGAGGCGCCCTCCGATATTGGCGTCGATCTCATCAAAAATGAGCGTCGGTACCGGATCAACTTTGGTTAAGGCTTTTTTTAAAGCCAGCATCACGCGGGAGGCTTCACCGCCCGAAATAATCTTGCTTAAAGGCATCGGCGGCTGTCCCGGATTGAGCGTGATCATAAACTCCAACCGGTCCCGCCCTTCGGCCCCGAAATCCGTTTTTTCAAATGCCGCATCAAAACGGGCCCGGTTAATCCCGAGGTCTTTGAGCTCTGCTTCAATATTTTCTTTCAAAAAATCACAGGCTTGCCGGCGCTTCCCTGTCATCTTGTCCGCAAGCGCGGTCAATTCGGGCTGCAGGGCCGCAATTTGGTCGTTATTTTCTTTTTGATAGAGGTCGCGGTTAAGCAGCCTGTCATATTTTTCTTTGGCTGTATAATAAAATTCCTGGACCTCCAATAGATTTTGCCCGTACTTTTTCTTCAGGAGTTCGATGACATCCAGTTTTCCTTCCACTTCCTTGAGACGCGCCGGATCAAAAGTCAGCAATTCCTGATAACCGCGCAAAGACTGGACCACTTCATCCAGTTTGACCTGAAGCACCTCAAAATCTTCTTTGAGCGCCTCCAAAGACGCGTCGATCCGCGCGATTTCCTGCATGTCCCTGGACGCGTCCCCGATGAGGGCTCCGGCAGACGGGTCCCCTTCTTCCAGCATTTCAATCAACGCGGAAATTTTTTCGAAAAGTTTCTCCGAATTTGCGAGCCGCGAATGTTCCTGAGCTAATTCTTCCTCGTCCAGATCTTCGATCCCCGCGCGCTCGATCTCGTCAATTTGATATTTCAGAAGATCCAGTTCGCGCTCGCGGCCGGCTTCAATGGAACGCATGCGTTCCTGCTCAGCTAGCAGCCCCTTGTATTTTTCATAGACCGCGGCGTACTTATTTTTAAGTGTTTCGATTTTTGAAAACTGGTCGGTAACGGTGAGATGGGTTCCCGGATTAAATAAAAGCTGGTGATCGTACTGGCCGTGAATATCGATGAGATCGCCTCCGATTTCGCGCAGCGTCGCCAGCGTGACAAGGTGGCCGTTGATCCAGCAGCGCGATTTACCTTCCAACACCTCGCGGCGCAGAATAAGCACCTTTTCTTCGCCGTCCATAAACGGGTCGGCCAAAACATGCGATTTCAAGAAAACATCGTCCGGCTCAAAAGCCGCTTCGGCAGAAACCGGTTCCTTCGGCGAAACAAAACGGGGGTTGTTCAGCCGTTCGCCCATTAAAAAGCGGAGGCCGTCGATCAGGATCGACTTTCCCGCGCCGGTTTCGCCCGTCAGAACATTTAAGCGGGGTGAAAACTGAAGCGTCAGGTCTTCAATAAGCGCAAAATTGCAAATCCTTAGCTGGGTCAGCATGATGCGGCTAATGACCTCCCGGTCCGTATTGAACTTAGGGTACTAAAATAAAGCCTTCTTTTCGACAACTATTTAAATTTCCAAAAAATCTGCAGCTGCTGCCCTCATGCCCATGAGTGCCGGCTAGCTGAGGATTTCGTTCAGCAACTCTTCCGGGGACAGTTCCCTTAAATCAAGGATCGTTTGAAAGACCGGGATATATTCTTTAAGTTTTCCGCTGGCGTTTAAAATCGCTTTTAAATCGCTGGCCCGGTAGCGGCCGTAGCTTTCCAAAAAAGTGCGTCGCGCATCATGCGCGGCGGTCCCTTTCAGGCGGACGGTGAGAAACGCCAAAAAGAATCCGACATCCCAGAGCCTCTGGTCCGCGCGGGTGCAAAACTCCAGGTCCACAAAGTAGACTTTTTCGCGTTCGGCGACCCAGATGCAATTCACGGGCTGCGTATCAATCAGCGAAAAACCCTCGGAATGGATCCGACCCAAACCTGAACCACATTCCCGTATGACCCGGCGGATCTCGGGATTTAATGCTTCCGCTCCTTCAAATTGCTTAAGCATCGCATCCACATTCGGCCCCTGGATGCTTTCCGTCACCATGACCCGTTCCACCGTATCGAAGGCAATCAGTTTCGGGACCGCGATACCGCGCTCGGACAGCAGTGTACGGCTGACCATATCCACGGTAAACCTTTCATGGCTGAGACTGCCGCGGACTTCCGGAAAAGGACTGGCCCATGCATTGACGGTTGCCCAGAGACTTCCGAGGGGCAAAAAAACTTTTACGAAATATTCGGCCTGTACCCCCGTTTTAAGTTTGACCCTCCAGAGCATGTTCAAATTGCTCAGCCCTGCGGTCAGATAACGGATTTCCAGTGTCTCGGGAAAAATCTCAGGAAAAGCCAGCTGGTGTTCACGGACAAAACGGACACTTTGGGCCGGATTTTTCCATTTAATCGTTTTGACAAAACTGACAATCAGCGCCAGCACCCAAAACGGAAATAAAACAAGCCCCGTCAACAAAAGACGCGCGAGAACAAACGGCGAAGTCCTTGAAATCCTGGCGAGAAGTTTCTTCTTAAGCGGGATCTTTTTCCAAAGTTTCATCATCCCATCCGATCGCAGCCTGCGGCTGCAGCTTTACTGAAACAAGCGGAAAAGTTCCTCCTGGGACTGCAGCACCTTGAGCGCATCGGCAAGTTTTTCGCGCTCCTTAATGACAATCTCTTCGGGTGCATTCCGGACAAACCGGTCGTCGGCGAGTTTTTTTTCAAGCGTGACCGTCCACCCCCTAAGCTCCTTGATTTTCTTTTGAATCCGCTCGCGCTCCTGTGCGGGATTGACTATCCCTTCGATTGAAACAAAGATTTCAAAATCCGGGAACGGCGCCCCGACAAAGGTTTTGTCCTTGGTAAACGTGTTTTTGAAGTCCAGAGAATCGAGCCGCGCGAGCACGCTGATTTCGTTTTTGAACGAATCAAATGATTCGAGGACTTGCGCCTCACGCGAGACAATAACCGCCTTGAGCCGGGTTGCCGGCGGAATCCCGAGATTCAGCCGCAAATCGCGTACGGCCGTCACGGCATTCTGCATCCGCGAAACCGCGGTTTCCGCATAACCGTCGCTGAACGCCCCCCGGCCGGCCGCGGGCCATTCGGCAATCATGATGCTCTCCGGCCATTGCCTCGAGTCAGCGGCCATGGATTTAAGATGCTGCCATATTTCCTCGGTCAGAAAGGGCATGAAAGGGTGCAGCAGCCGCAAAATTTTTTCCAGAACGTAAAAAAGAACGGCCTGGCTTTCGGCTTTGCCCCTTTTATCGGAACCGGTCAGAACCGGCTTCACCAATTCAATATACCAGTCACAAAAATCGTTCCAAATAAAATGATAGAGTGTCGCCGAGGCCTGACCGAGCCGGAACCCATCCAGTTCTTTTTCGATGTCACCGGTCACTTTTGCGAGCCGGGACAAAATCCAGCGGTCCGGCAAAGACGTTTCGGACGGCTTGAATCCCATCGCAGCCTGGGCCTTTTCAAATCCGCTCATATGCATCATGGAAAACCGCGCCGCGTTCCAGATCTTGTTCGTAAAATTACGCCCGACTTCAAACTTTTCGCGTGAAAGATAAACGTCCTGGGCGCTCAACATGATCAGGCTGTAGCGCAGGGCATCGGCTCCCATTTCATCAATCACTTCAATCGGATCGATAGCGTTTCCGAGAGATTTGGACATTTTCAGCCCGCTTTGCGCACGTACGGTGCCGTGGATATAAATCCGGCTGAAGGGTTCCTTGCCCATAAATTCAATGCCTGCCATGATCATGCGGGCGACCCAGAAAAAAATAATTTCCGGCGCCGTAATCAGATCGGATGTCGGATAAAACTTTTTCAGATCGCCGGATTTTTCATCCGGCCAGCCGAGCGTTGAAAACGGCCACAACCAGGATGAAAACCAGGTGTCCAGGACATCGGGGTCCTGCCGCAAATCTGAATTTCCGCAGTCCCGGCACTTTGCCGGCTGTGACTGCGTCGCAAAGACGCCCTTTCCGGTC
>MHFC01000041.1 GCA_001804025.1 Omnitrophica bacterium GWA2_52_8
CGAGTGGGGGTCTTTGGTGAGGCTTAAAAGTGATTCACTCGATCAGGAGACCCTGTTTCTGGGCGATGAGCTGCCCGCGAGAGACGCTTATTACGCACTTAAAGAGGGTAACACGGGGTTATTTGTCATTTCCCGGACCAATATCCATAATTTTTTCAAACGCATGGATGAATTGTCGCGGGAGTACCGGGTGCGCATATCACAATCCGTACCGCAGCTCAGCCGTTAGTTTTTGGATTTTAAAAAGTGAAAGCATCGGCGGAAGAAAGGCTTAAGGAAGTCCGGGCTGGAATTAAAGAGGCGGCCATCCGGAGCGGCAGAAACCCGGACGATGTCCGGCTTATCGTCGTTACGAAGAGTTTTCCGCGGCCGGAGGTGATGGAAATTTTTCGGGCAGGCATTCTTGATTTCGGAGAAAATAAAGTCCAGGAATTGGTTGCCAAAAAAGACGGCCTGCCCGCGGCAATGCGCTGGCATTTTATCGGCCATCTTCAGACCAATAAAGTAAAACTGCTTTTGCCGCATGTTTGCATGATTCATTCGCTTGACCGGATCGAATTGGCGGCGGTTATTGAAAAAACAGCGGAACTAACCGGCGTACCGCATGTCGATTGTCTCGTTCAGGTGAATGCCTCCGGTGAGACGACAAAATTCGGGTTGGCTCCGGAAACAGTGCCGGAATTTGTAAGCCGCTGCCGTGAGTTCCGGCGGATCCGGCTTCAGGGGTTGATGGCAATCGGCCCCCATACCGATAACGGCGTTTCCGCCGTCCGGAAATGTTTTAAAAATGTGCGGGAACTTCGCGACCGGCTGCGGCGGGACTTTTCCGGCATCGGCTGGGATGTCCTGTCGTTGGGGATGTCGGCAGACTATGAAATAGCGGTTGAGGAAGGGGCCACGCATGTGCGGATCGGTTCGGCTGTTATGGGGCCGCGTGAGAGTTCGCTTCGGGAGCCGGGATGATGAAAAAATTAGATAAAAAAATCGGATTGGCCGGCGCGGGGAACATGGGAAGCGCGGTCTTCGAAGGGTTGCTGCGCAAGTCCATGATTTCGGCCGCTCAGGTCTGGGTTTACGACACCCTCACTGACCGGAAAGAAAGTTTTGCCAGGGAATGGAAAGCCAAGACAGCGCAAAGCATTCCGGAGTTGGCCGGAAAAACCCGGTTGATTCTCCTCGCGTTTAAACCGCAGGATTTGCCGGCGTCGGCTGCGGATTTTAAAAGGGGGCTGACGGAGTCGCATACAGTGATTTCCATTCTGGCCGGTATTTCGATCGAAGTCCTGAGAAAACAGCTAGGGGACAAACCCCGTATTGTGCGGGCCATGCCGAATCTGGGGGCCAAGGTCGGCGCCGGGATCACGGCGGTTACGGGCGGTGATCAACAGTCGCTCGAGGAAGCCGAATTTATTTTTTCCGGGTGCGGCCTGACATTGCGGCTTGAGGAAGCTTATTTTGACTGTGTTACAGCCCTGAGCGGAAGCGGTCCTGCGTATTATTTTCTTCTGATGGAAATGATGGCGGCTGAAGGCGTACGCGCCGGCCTTACGCCGGCTCAGGCAAAAATGCTGGCGGTCCAAACGGCCGCGGGGGCCGGCCTGCTTGCGGCCTCGTCCTCCGAGGAACCGGCCGTTTTGCGGGAAAAAGTCACCTCCAAGGGCGGGACAACCGAAGCGGCACTGGGTGTTTTGGAACAGGCAAAAATCCGGGATATTTTTCACAGCGCGATCCAGGCGGCCGTTGAACGCGGCCGCAAACTCGGCGGGCGATGACCCAACACAGGATTCATTTTAGAAAACGATAGGAGCTGCAATTATGTTTATTTTAGGAGAATTGTTTCAGGCGCTTGCACTTTTGGTGAACGGGATATGCCAGATCCTTTATTGGCTTTTGTTTGCAAGGATCATCATCTCGTGGTTCCCGGTCGACCCCTATCACGGGGTTGTCCAGTTTCTCCACCAGGTGACGGACCCGATTTTGGCGCCTTTTCGCCGGCTTCCGCTGCAAATCGGGATGCTGGATTTGTCTCCTCTGGTCGCCTTCATCGCATTGTTTTTTATCCGCAACGTTTTAGTGGGAATCCTGCTCTCGCTTGCCCATAAAGTCGGAGTCAGCCCTTATTAAAAAATCCGCGGTGCCGCATGGCGCCGCAATGAAAAGGTCAATAGGCGGCGTTTATGGCCATGAAAAGAATGCAAAAGGAAGGCGGGGAAATGCTGATGCGGATCCGCGAAGCGGCGGAGACGGTCAAAGAACGCACCTCGCTGAAACCCGATATCGCGATCATTCTCGGTACGGGTTTGGGAAATTTAACGCAGAAAGTTGAAGTTGAGAGCACCGTTGATTATTCGGACATTGCCCATTTTCCGCAGGTGACGGTCGAGTCTCATCAGGGCAAACTGGTTCTTGGACATCTTTCGGGGAAAAAAGTTGCCGTCATGGTCGGGCGTTTTCATTATTATGAAGGGTATGCCATGCAGGACATTACGTTTCCCGTGCGCGTGCTTCGGGAGCTGGGAGCAAAGATTCTGGTTGTTTCAAATGCCTCCGGAGGTTTGAACCCCGCCTATCAAAAAGGGGACATCGCCGTGATTGAAGACCACATCAATTTTATGCCGGATAATCCTTTGCGGGGAACGAATGACGAGCGTATCGGGCACCGCTTTCCGGACATGTCGGAGCCGTATTCCCGCAGGCTTGTCCAGCGGGTCGTTGCGGCCGCTGACGCGCTTAAGTTGAAATTGCAGCGGGGTGTTTATGTCGGGGTGGCGGGGCCGAATCTTGAAACCCGCGCGGAGTACCGCATGCTGCGGAACTGGGGGGCGGACCTTGTCGGCATGTCAACCATTCCCGAAGTTTTGGCGGGGGTGCACATGGGCATGGAAGTCCTGGGTTTGAGCGTTGTGACGGATGTTTGCGACCCGGACCATTTAAAACCCGTTGATATCAAAGAAATTATTCATGTGGCCAATGCGGCCGGTCCCAAACTTGACAGCCTCCTTGTCAAAGCGATTGCCAAATTTTGATGTGTGACGGCCATGGCTGACGAAAAGAAATACAAAAATTCACTGAATCTTCCCAAAACGGATTTTCCGATGAAGGCAAACCTTGCCCAGCGGGAGCCGGAGTTTCTCAAGCGTTGGGATGCCATGCACCTTCAGGATTTAATCCGGTCCGCTTCAAAAGGAAAGAAACCTTATTTGCTTCATGACGGCCCCCCCTACGCCAACGGCCATATTCACATGGGGCACGCGCTCAATAAAGTCCTCAAAGATATGGTGGTGAAATATAAAACCATGGCCGGCTTCGACGCCTGTTATGTCCCCGGCTGGGATTGTCACGGACTGCCGATCGAGCTGCAGGCCCTCAAAGAATTAGGCAAGAAAAAGGATGAAGTGGACCCGGTTTTGTTTCGCAAGCAAGCGCGCGCTTACGCGGAGAAGTTTGTCGGCATTCAGAAAAAAGAGTTCCAGCGGCTCGGGGTGATGGGGGAATGGGACCGGCCTTATCTGACGATGGATTATGCCTACCAAGCAAAAATCGCCGAGTGTTTTCTCGACCTTTTCGAAAAAGGTTACATTGAGCGCCGGTTAAAGCCCGTGCCCTGGGACTATCAAAGCGAAACGGCGCTGGCGGATGCCGAGATCGAGTATGAAGAGAAAGTGTCCCAGTCCGTTTATGCCGCTTTTAAATTGAATCCGGAAACCGAAGCGAACCGCGCTTTCTTGGAAGCTATGGAACGACTGTCCGGCGCGGAAGAGGTCTTCGTTTTAATCTGGACGACAACCCCGTGGACGCTGCCCGCCAACGTCGGCATGGCGTTTCATCCTCAGCTTGAATATTGCGCGGTCAAAACCGAACACGGCGTTTATGTCTGCGCCACATCGCGGGTCCCGTCCTTGAAAGACAAGCTTGGGTGGGAACAGTGTCAAATCCTTGCACATTTCGGCGCCGGAAAAAAAATTCCGTTTGATGAGGCCCTGCACCCGTTTCTTCCCGACCGCAAAGTGAAACTGATTCTGGCCGACTACGTTTCGGCCGAAGACGGGACCGGGGTCGTCCACATTGCCCCCGGACACGGAGAAGACGACTATTTCTACGGGCATATCAAAAATCAATTACCGGTTTTGTGCCCGGTTGATGAAAAGGGCCGCTTTACCGAAGAGTTTCCGCTCTGCAGCGGCATGCATGTTTTTAAGGCCAATGAGGTGATTGTGCAGCACCTGAAAGAAAAAAACCGGCTGCTGCATAGTGAGGATTACCGCCACGCTTATCCCTACAGTTCCCGCGGGCATGTGCCCATTATTTTCCGCGCCACACAGCAGTGGTTTTTAAAAATGGATCACGAAGATTTGCGGGGCCGTGTGCTGAACGCCGTGAACCAAACGGTCCGTTTTCATCCCGACTGGGGCAGGAACCGGTTTGCCGGGACGGTCGAACACAGGCCGGACTGGTGCCTCTCGCGCCAGCGGTTTTGGGGCGTTCCGATTCCCGTCATCCGTCACAAGGAAACGGACCAATTCTGGGTCGGGCAAACACGAAAGAAAATTGTGGAGGAGTTCCGCAGGTGCGGGGCGGATGTCTGGTATGAAAAAGAGGCCGCCTTTTTTTTAAAGGAAGGCAGCGGCTGCGTTGACCCCGAAAATCTCGTCAAAGAGACGGACATTCTGGATGTCTGGTTTGATTCGGGGGTCAGCCACGAATGTGTTCTGCGCCAGCGCCCTGAATTGAAAGACCGCGCGGATCTTTATCTTGAAGGCTCGGACCAGCACCGGGGGTGGTTTCAAGTCTCTTTGATCACATCCATGGCGCTGAAGAATCAGGCGCCGTATGACGCAATTTTGACGCACGGATTTGTTGTCGATGGAGAGGGCAAAAAGATGTCCAAATCGAAAGGTAACGTTATCAGCCCCGCCGAAGTCGCGGACCAGATGGGGGCGGATGTCCTGAGGCTTTGGGTCTCTTCCTGTGATTATCAGTTTGATGTGCGGATGTCGAAGGAGATCCTCAGCCGGACGGTGGAAGCCTACCGCCGGATCCGCAATACGTTCCGGTATTTGCTCGGCAACTGCGGTGACTTTAATCCCGAAAAAGACACCGTTCCCTTTTCGGACATGACGTCTCTAGACCGGTGGGCCGTCAGTAAATGGATGAGGCTTCTCAAACAGGTCACGGAACTCTACGACCGGTTCGAGTTTTGCCACATTTACCGTCTGGTCCATGATTTTTGCACCCTCTCGCTCAGCAATTTCTATTTGGATGTGCTGAAAGACCGGATGTATTGCGACCCCGTTAACGGCCGGGAGCGACGCTCTTCCCAAACCGCGTTCTGGATCATGTTGAGCGGGCTTGCCAAGATCATGGCGCCGATTCTGCCGTTTACCTGCGAAGAAGTCTGGAATGCCAGCTGGCTGAACCGGGAATCGCCGAGCGTTCACACGGCATCATGGCCGCAATACGATGCGGAAAAAACGGATGATGCGGCTTTCGAAAAGTGGGAAGGAATCCAGAAAATCCGGAACGCTGTCAACGCCCGGATTGAAAAATTCCGTGAAAGCGGACATATCGGCAGTGCGATGGAAGCGCAGGTCCGTCTCGGAACAGATCATCCGGGGCTGCGCGGATTTTTGGAAAAACACTTAAAAGATCTGAGTTTTGCCTGTATTATTTCAGATGCGAAGATAATGACCGGAAACTTTGCCGGGGCGGAACCTGTGGACTGGCTGGACGGCGAGAGTCCTTCATTGGCCGTCGAAGTTTTGAAGGCCGATGGCCGTAAATGTGAACGGTGCTGGAATTTCAGGGGTTCCGTAGGGCAGCACAGCCTGCATCCGACCCTATGCACACGGTGTTTTGAGGCGGTTCCTTCCCAGGCGGGGAAGGTCTGAGGCGGTTGTGAGGGGGCATCATGGTTTCGAAACCGTTATCCTGAATCAGGACGGACTGGGGAAATGGCCTTTTATTTAATCCGGAAAAAAAGAGTCTATAAAAAAGTCCTCGTCGGCACCAGCCTCTTCTTTATCGGGATCGGTTTTTCCTATCTTTTGGCGGTTGCAAACCGGCGTTATTTTTCGATCCTCTGGCTGGACCATCCTATTTATCCGTTTCTCCTGATGACTCTCATCAGCATTCTTGCCTACAAGCCGCTCGACCGTGTTTACACAAAACTGTTCAAAAACGTTCTCTTTAAAAGCAAAAGTTATCCGCATATTGCGCTGATGAACTTTGCAAAGGACGCGGTGTTGGTCCTGGATTTAAAAGAGCTTGCCAATATGATCGTCAATTCATTCGGTGAAATTCTCCGCTTGAAGACGGTGGCACTGCTTGTTCCCAACCGGGAGCGGGGAGATTTTGAAATTGTTTCGGCCAACGGCTGGAACGTTACGGAAGCCAAGCGGGTGCGCTTGAATAAAGAGTCGCCGCTGATCAAACTGATTTATGAGAACGGGCCGCATGTGCTGGTTCGGGACCGCGAACTCCGCGCCCTTTCATGGCAGGAAGCGAATCAGCTGGCCCATGATTTTAATAATCTGCGGGCCAGCTGGATTATTCCGCTGATGGTGAAGGAGGAATTTGCCGGGGCTTTGGCGTTTGCTTCTTGGAGCCCGGAGCAGCGTTTTGATGAAGCGGATTTTCAATTCTTCCTTGAATTCGGCAGGATTGCGGCAACGTGTGTCCGTAATGCCCTGGAATATTCCCAATTAAAATCGGCCAGCGAAGAGCTCAAAGATGCACAATCCTCATTCCTGCAGTCGACCAAGCTTCAGGCCATCGAACAGCTGGCAACAGGTATTGCGCATGAAATTCATAACCCTTTGACCATTATTTCCGGCAAAGCGCAAGTCCTGTTGCTGCAAAAGGAAAAGTATGACCTGCCGTCCCAGGTTGAGGAAGTCTTAAGGACCATTGTGAAGCAGACCAAGCGGGCGGCCGATATTACTAAGAAATTACTCATGTTTTCGCAAGGGACGGGCGCGCCGAAAGAAGAATTAAGGCTGGACCAGGTTTTGGATGACACGCTTGCGCTTGTTTCCTATCAGACATCCCTTGATGGTATTGAAATACGCCGGGTTTTCGGCAAGGCAATACCGACTTTTTACGGAAATGTTCATGAGTTGCGCGAAGTCTTTTTGAATCTTATCCTGAATGCGGTCCAGTCCGTGGAAAGCGGCGGCATGATCCGGTGCGAAATCAATTACCGCATTTCCGAGCAGGTGATCGAGGTTGCGATCTCGGATACCGGCAAGGGGATTCCCGCAGAGGCGATTGATAAACTTTTCGATCCGTTTTTTACAACGCGCCAAGACGGAGTCGGTTTGGGACTATTTGTTGCGCGCCAGATTGTCCGGCGCTACGGCGGGTGCATCCGGGTCGAAAGCGAAGTCGGAAAAGGCAGTTTGTTTCTGGTCCGGCTGCCGTATGACCAGCCCAGACCCGAAAAAAGTGCGGAAGCTGTGAGTGACGAAACTAAAAAAATATTTGTCTGAATGCCTAAGGGAGAGTCCGGGATGAAAAAA
>MHFC01000042.1 GCA_001804025.1 Omnitrophica bacterium GWA2_52_8
AGCGACTATCGCCGTGCGTCCCTTCAAAGAAACCTCGGGATCAGGCCCTTGCCAACGCGACTGATTCGTCCGGTACAGGGCTTTTTCAAAAACACCAGCCCATGAGCGTCGACAACCCCAAGAGTCCCAAAAGAGCAGGTTCCATGCCCCGCAAAAAAAACGGAATTGATAATCGTCAAATAATTTTTTTTTTACACGCTACGAAAACGGGCATTGATGCAGCAAAAGAACCAGCAGGGAGAAACCGCAAAACGTCAGGGAATTAAAAAGCATAGGGGTGCAATTTCCGGGACCAACCGCTTTAAATCTTTTATGTCGATGAATAGTTGGTCGGGATGGCAGGATTTGAACCTGCGGCCTCTCGGTCCCGAACCGAGCGCACTACCAAGCTGTGCTACATCCCGATGTTCTCAACAATAATCAAACTCTGGCGTGCCGTCCACCCCTCAATAAAAGCCGGTCCAGACAGAAAAATATTTTCCTGTACCGGCCGCTTTCGAAAAAGTTGATGTTTGAACTACGGTATTTGGAGCTTGCCTCAAATTCGGAGGTATTGTATCAGATTTTCACGTTTCTGACCAAGCTTCCCGCGCCACGCCTCTAGCAGCGTTTCAGCGGGCGATTTTCCGTTATTTATAATTTTTTGACGAATACGGTCAACGAACAAACATTCATTACGCGATTCACGGCAACGGATTTGTTTGGCCAAACTTGCGCAGGCAATTTGAACGAGCTCCGCCGCAATAGGCAGGATCGGTTTGTCCCCCAGCTTTGCCTTAAGTCCCTTTTTCGGAACCTCCGCGTGCAGCCGCAGACGCTCATTTTCATTCGCGAAAGCCACCAATTCCCACGCTCTGACAAGCGCCTCTTGATCATAGAGAATTCCCTTCCAGAATGCCGCAACCGAGGGGATCAAAGCGGGCTCCTGCCCGTCCGCACCCCGGATTTCGATATACTGCTTTAATCTCACTTCGGGGAAAGCGGTGCTGAGATGAAGTTCAAAATCGCCCAGCGTCGCTTTTTCATTTTGAAACCCTTTTTTTATATATTGACGGAAGGTCAGCCCCGAAACGGCAATCCATTTTTTCCGGCGCACGATAAACAACATCGGGATGTCCAATACATAGTCCATATAATCCCGGAAGGTTTTTCCCGGCTGGGTGAACGCCGGCAGGAGCCCGGAGCGGTCCGGATCCGTTTGATTCCATATTTCAAGCCGCTTTGACATCCATCCGTTGGGACTTCCCTCCGAGAAGCACGAATGAGCGAACATGGCCGAAACAATCGAAGTAATCCCGAGCGCCACGCGCAGTTTTTCCATGGCATCGGCTTCACTAAGATAATCAAGATTAATTTGATTGGTGGCCGTCAGCTTCATCATGTGATGGGAAAGCGGGCCATGCTTCTCCATGTAGGCCGCCATGATCGCATACCGTTCCTTCGGAACCCAGGAAACCTGTTCCAGGGTACTGAAGGGCTGGATCCCAAAAGCAAGCCATTTTACGTCCGGCAGTTCTGAAGATGCCTGCCTTAATTCATACAAAAAAGTTTGAAGTTGGGCTTCAATCTCAAAGATACTGCAAACCGGAGGGGCGCTCAATTCGATTTGCCCTCCCGGTTCAAGGGAAATATAAAGATTTCCCCGTCTCAGCCCGATGATGTTCGGCCCCTCCATGAGCGCTTCATAATGAAACTCAGAAACCAGTCTCTTGAGGACCGCATGGACACCCGTTTCTCCATGATAAGGCAGGGCAAAACCGTCTTTGTGACACACCCCGAGAAACTCGGATTCCAAGCCGACCCGGATCATTTCTTCCTTCTTTTCAAAGCGGTCGAAATAATGGGTCAGATCCGCTTCATGATTCAGCAGTTGACTCTGGGGTTCTTGGGTTAGTGTGCTCAAAACACCTGGCTCCTTGAGATAATGTGGTCTAGAATAGCGCCTTTTAGGGCCTCCGACAATAACGTAATTCAGGCGGGTACCTACCATTTGATGCAGTTGTTTTTCATTCCCGCACGTATTTTCCGCCAAAGGCGGATCAGCCTCAGGCTGAGGCGGGCAGCCACAATTTCGAAGATCTCCGATAAAACCATTCGGATGACAAGAGGCAAGCACTGTATGAAGGGGTAGGCGCCCGCGCCCCACATCTGTCTTTTATACAGGTTTCGCTATCGAAAAAACGGAGAGGTCTTAGACTGGCTTGGCGGAGAGCGAAAAGCAAGAACTTCCGGGCCGGGCCGGTTGTAGAATTTAATAAAATTTCTGAGCTTCCCAAAGCTTGAGAAATCTTCCTTTTCGGGCGAGCAGTTCCTCCAAAGTCCCTTGTTCGGCAATCATCCCTTCCTCCAGCACCACAATCCGGTCCGCATGGCGAATGGTCGAAAGCCGGTGCGCAATCACGATCGAGGTTCTATCTTTCACCGCATCCTGAACCGCTTCCTGAATCAGCCGCTCGGTTTCGCTGTCGAGCGCACTTGTCGCCTCATCCAGCACAAGGATCTCCGCCTGCTTTAAAAGCGCGCGGGCAATAGAAAGCCTTTGCCGTTCTCCGCCGGAAAGCCGGATTCCGCGGTCGCCGACGGGCGTATTCAGGCCATCGGGAAGAGTCATCACAAAATCGTTAAGCCGCGCCTGTTTTAAAACACGCGTCAAGGATTCCTGTGAAAATTCCGTCTCCTCCAAACCATAAGTCAAATTAAACAAAATCGTCTCATTAAAAAGCAGAGACTCCTGCCCGATATAGGCCAACCGGCGGTGATAGGACTGCAGGGTAAAATCACAAATGTCCCGTCCGTCCGCAAAAAGAGTCCCCCGGGGGCACTCATAAAGCCGCATCAAAAGATGAATTAAGGTTGTCTTTCCCGAACCGCTCAAGCCTACAATAGCCGTCATGCGTCCTTTTTCCATTTTAAAAGATACGTTTTTAAGCGCCGGCTTTTTCTGTCTGGGATAGTTAAAACTTAACCTCTCAAAACAAATCTCTCTTTCGACCCCGCGAAACTCATGCGCACCGTCCATTACGGCGTACTTGTCCCGGTCGGAGAAAATTTCTTCCAGTTCATCCAGAGCGCCGCGCAGGGATGCAAAAACAGCGCGAAGGCGCGCGAAGGCCCCGAAAGAAGCCGTTGAGCGGCGCAAGACAAGAAAAAAAACCAGGTGCCCGGCAACAGTTCCGGAACCCTTGCCTGACAAAACGAACGGCAGCAGCATCATTAAAATAAAAATCATCGTGAGACCGGCCATCTCCTGGACCGGCCCGATGACCGCCTGTTTCTTTTCAATCTTTGCGGATGCCTCCTCCACGGCATCGCTGAATTTCTTAAAGCTTTCCTTCTCGCGTGTTTCGCTTGAAAAAGCCTTGATCAGCGGGATGCAGGACAATGTGTTCGAAATCTTCCGGGCAAGGCGCGCGTGGTCTTTTGCGAGCAAAATCGACGCTTTGCGGATTTGGCGGATGACCCGCCCCACAAGCAGTGTCAAAAAGGGCCAGACGATCAAGGTAATGATCGTCAACAACCATGAAATTTTGGCCATGATCATAAGACTGATCGCCAAAAGAGCCGCAGCATAAAAAACCTGGTGCAGCGCCCTTAAACTTTGGGCGACGTGCCGCGGATGATTGATGACGATATTCTGAAGATGTCCCGCATGATTTTTATCGAAAAAAAACTTCCCAAAACCAAGATACCGTTCATAAATCAAAAACCTCAACCGGGTCGAAAACTGCTTAACCTGGACCATGACGCTCATGTTGTAAACCATTTGAATCAGGTTTTTTAAAAGCATCATAAGAAACACAAATCCGATCAAGGAAATCAAAGGGCGGGAACCGGGAGTCCTCATTTGAGACGGTATCAAACCGGCGAGATATTGAAAATAAAAGGTCTCGCGGAAGGAGTCTGCACTCCCCCCGATCAGCGTGTGAATCGTCGGAACCAGCAAGGCATAAACAATTCCCTGAAGACCCACCGCTAAAAGGGCGAGCCCCAAAGCGCCTGCGCCGAAAATGAAATTAACCCGGGCCATGACGAAAAACTTCAGAAGGATCGAAAAATCTGCACCAAAAGAATGATTTTTGATTTTATAGCCCCTCTAAAAGGACGGGTATCCTCAAAATATCCTTGGCGCCATACACCAAAGTATACCCGCGCGACGTTTCGGACAACTGTGCTGCAATTTTTTGCGGCACCGTCTTTTTAGAATTTTCATTCTCATTCCCGCACACAGTCCTCAAATATTCATCATCAAGCAGCCTCCGGCGGAATGAACTCCGGTCCATGGTTTTAACGGATAATCTTTCATTTTTCCGAAATCTTGGGAAAATCACCCGCAAGACGTCTGAAACGTCACCCGCACAGCCCCGCCATATCTTTAAAGGATCGAGCAAATATTTTTTCCGGCCGGCAGACCATATCATGCTGTTCTTGAGGCTGGAAAAATTTTTTTCTACGGACACGGCGGGGAGGGCGACGGAATTAAACAGGCTTCTTCCCCGCACACGGCCATTGTTGAGTTCCAGAACGGGATGTTCATCCGAAAAATAACGGTAGCCGGCTTGCAGGCATGCCGTTGCCAGCGTACTTTTTCCGGCCCCTTTTTCTCCCATAATCAAAACGCCCCGACCGCCTTTTTGAAGCAAAGCACCATGAACCAGCGATGCCCCCTGCGGTCGCATCAGAAGCGCCAGCGGCCCCAAGAAGGCCCCGTGAAAAATCCAATTATCCCTGTAAAACCGCCGCTTGGTCATTGTGATAAACGCTCTATTTTTATGAGGGTCGATTCTTCCATAAATCCCGCATCCGGGAGAGTCACAGGAAAGGAGCCCCTGACCGGAACCGACTTTCTTTTCCCAATCTTTCCTTTGCTCGAAAAAATAAATTTCCAGCGGTTTACGGTCAGGGCCTTCCTGCATTAATTTATTTTCCCAGAGAGACGGTAAAAATCTTTTCACAATGCTGAAGTAGTCAGAACTGCCGGTTTTTAAACGGACCTTCCAGCCGTGAAAGTTTAATTCTTTAGTCCGCAGCAGCGCCGGCTTCTGTGAGTTGAAATAGTTTCTCTTCGCTAAAGCGATCATCACACGCCGTCCGCAGCGGCGGGCTTCCTTAGCCATCCCCAGCCGGGTAAAAAAAGATGAAAGCACCATATCGCGGCTCATCGCTTCTCGCGTATTCTCGAAATGTTTCTTGCCGATCCCGCGCACGCTCGCCCGAAGATCCCGAACCGCTTTTTGCCGGCTATTCAACGCCGCATAAAAGATTCCGCGATACAGGGATTCGGAAAACCATCGGTTGAGCCGCGGTATTTTTCCAAAGACCGGGTGGACAGGAAAAACCGGTTCTTTTTGTAATAAACCGGCCCCCGCAGAAATTATTTTGTCGTTTTTCCCGAGATTGCTCAACGGAAAGCGCCTCAGGTCATTTTTCCATTTTTTGAAAAATCTTAACGCATTCTGGTCAACAGCCCCGGGACGGCCGCTTCGGAACAAATTGTGATGAATAATTTTGACGCCGCCGTGATAAAAAATCTTGAACCCGGCCTGCCGCACCCGCAGGCAATAATCAATGTCTTCATATTGGCTCGGGAAAAATCTTTCGTCAAACCCGCCGACTTTGTTGATCACATGCCTCGGCACAAGCCAGCAGGGCCCCGGAAGGGCATCCACCTCTTTAAGATAATCTCTTTGACCGCGGTCGATTTCTTCGCGTCCCACCGAACCGAACGGCAAAATGCTGTATTCGGCACAGAAAATGCGCCGGCCGGGAAAAACCACTTTGCCGCCCACGATCCCCACACCCGGCTGCTGTTTTGTTACGGCATACAATTTCTCCAGCCATCCGCCGGTGACTTTCACATCATCATCTAAAAGCACAACCCACGGACGGTCCGTCCGCCGCAGCGCTAAATTGGCTCCGCCCGAAAATCCGAGATTTCGCCGGCTTTTAATCAGCCGGACATCCCGGGCAAAATGCTTCTCAAGATGATCCGCCGTACCATCGGAACTGGCGTTGTCCAAAACCGTCACCTGACACGGCAGTCCCCGCGTGTGGCGCCTCACGGAGAGCAGACATTTTGTCAATATCTGCCTCGCGTTATACGTCACAATAATGATATCTGTCAGCGGCAAGCCGCCTCCGGCGGGTCCATTTTTTTCCATAATCATGGCTTCATCCGGGCCGTAGTTTCTCTATCTTCCGGCATCTGTGGTTTTTTATTTTTTGTCGGTCTCCCGCCGCCGGCCGGCGTTGCTTCAGATTCATAATCCTGCGTAAAAACCGCTTTTTCGATGAATTCCCGGACAGCGGCATAATTGGTGATTACTTCCGCAACCGGACGGAGATTCTGCTTGCCAAGATGTGTGCGGATCGGTGCCGGCGGGACCTGTAAAAAGGAAAACACTTTGTCTTCAAACAGCTTTTGAGGATTGGCTGCAAGCGCTTCATAACTGATCCAGAGACAACGCTTGCACATCGCTTCCGACGCAAGCACATTTTGATAGTTCCTTCTTATGCGGTCCCGGTAAGCCAAAGCGTCAGCGGCATCAAAAACAAACTGTACCGGTTTTTCCGGCGGAGAATTAATCCGGCGGGTCCAGCGCTGCGTTTGATTGGCAATTTTATAGGATAAGTACTGGGCCAGAATGTCTTTGCGGTAAAGGACAAACCAAAAGGCGTCCGGAAACTCTCTTATCAGTTCATCAAGCGAGATTTTCAATTCTTCCAAATGGACAAAAAAAAGTTTTCCGCCGCGCACCTTCTCGCGCCGGTAGTGTAAAAAGTGACGGATGTGCCGGAACACCGCTTTTTTGGAAATCCAAAACCGCCTTAATCCGTAGGTCTGGTAACGGGAAATAATTTCGAGATCAAATGAGACGCCGGGAATAGAGTTTAAATAGCTGATAAAAAGGTTGCTGCCGGTCCGCGCAGCGCACAAAACAAAAAAAGGGCGTTTCGGATTTTTTTTTGTGGTGCGGTAAGCCCAAGCCAGTTTCGCGCCAAAATACAGCTGACGCGCTCTTAAAACCGCGAGCCGCCTGAAATATTTGAGCGAGGCCTTGATCGCCCCATCTTTTTTGATTTTTCTCAACTTCCCTGCATTCCTCTTAACCTTTGCATACAACATCACCGTATCCGAAGAAACCATGATCTGCCGTCCCGGCTCACTCAACAAACTACGGTGTCCATAATATCTCATGCTGTGCTCGATCCAGCTTAATCCCACCCGCCCTGTTACATCCGCGCTCGACATTTTTGACGTGACCTGAGAGGCGAAATACCAAAAACCGGCATTGAAGCGCCTTGGCAATTTACGCCATATCACGTTCCTAAGCTAACACCCTGTTAGCCTTGCGGGCCGGACATGCCGTCGTTTGAACCAGCCGTTGCCGCTTGAGACCGCTGATGAATTGAGTCACTTCCCGGCAAATCCGGCTTTGATCCGCATCGAACTTTCCGTTTACCTTGCGTGCGATATCCTGGGCGTTTTTTTTGCCGTCGCACAGCTTCCAGATTTCCATACCGACCGCATTCATTTCAAAATACGTTCCGCTGTCAAGATTCAGCAGAATTGCCTTCCCGTCAACGAATTTTGACACGATATGATCCATCCGCCGCACAAATCCGCCTTGTTTCTGTTTACTCAAATTCCGGCCCTCCTTTGCAAAGATAATGTAGTGTACAATAGCGGTTTATGGGAGTAAAACGTTTTATAATGGCTTAGCCCAACTTCGCCAGTTATGAAGGGCGGACAATTTTTTTTAGGAGAGGTTGGAGGATTTTTGTGACCTGTCCGAGAGGTGGAAACTCTGAGATGGGA
>MHFC01000043.1:0-9235 GCA_001804025.1 Omnitrophica bacterium GWA2_52_8
AAGGCGCATCAATTCAAGCCCGACGCGGTGTTGATCTCGTCGGGTTTTGACGCGCACCGCGATGACCCGCTCGGGCAAATCCAGCTGAGCACGGAAATGTTCGGCTGGATGACGGAGAGAATGATGGAAATCGCCGGGCAATATGCCGGCGGGCGTCTGCTCTCATTGCTGGAAGGCGGGTATGACCTTCAGGCACTAGCCGACTGCGCAGCCGTTCATTTGGAAGCTCTTAATTCAAAACCGTAGAGGGAGTTTCACTCCGCATCAGTTCTTCGATGTGCGCGATTCTTTCGGACGTCGGGGGATGGGTGTTCAGAAAAGCAAGAAATGCCGGCTGTTTGCCCTGAAGACTTTGAAGTTTTTGGAAAAAGCTGAGCAGTCCGCCGGCCGGCATGTTTGCGCGCTTTAGAAGATAAAAAGCGATTTCGTCGGCTTCGCGTTCGTCGGAGCGCGTATATTTATTAAGGACCGACTGCTGCACCATTTGCAGCGCCAGCGTTTTGACCTTGTTTTGTTCATTGGGATTTAAAACCAGGGTCTCCAGAAACTTCGCGCCGTAGGCACGCGTGATCCCCTTGGTCGGATGACGTTCGTAAGCATGCCCGATTTCATGGGCCAAAACTCCGGCAAGTTCTTCGTCTGAGGTCATTTTGAGAAGCCCCGTATGAACATAGATCGCGCCGCCGGCGATTGTGAAAGCATTTGGAGTGGGGTCGTCCACAACGGCGAAGCGGTAGTCAAAATTCTTGCGGGGAAGTGCGCCCACAAGACGGTTGCCGATCGTGTTGACGCGGTTGACGGCGGTCACATCCCCGACGATTTTCATTTCGGTTTTGAGCGACCGGGACATTTCGGAGCTTAATGCCCGTTCCTGGGGCACGGAAATGATATTAAGGTCTTCGATAAAGGGATTTAGGGACGCACAGCCTGAAATTAAGAAAGCGCCGAAAACTACAAAGGAAACCGAGGGTAATTTTTTTTTAGCCATAACTGCTCCTTAATGAGAGAGCCCCTAGTCCGGTTTTCTCATCGATTAGGTGAATCGATAAGAAAACCGCTTTGGACGCATGGGGTTGCATCCAAAGTTTTGCGCCCGCGTTTTAACAGGGCGCAAAAGACAACCCCTGGGGTACAAATGAAAAAGCCCATTTGCACCACAGCCTCCGCGAGGGCATTTCTCATTGGTGATGAGAAATGCGGGCTAGTATTGTATTCCGATTCATAAAAATTAATGAAACACAGCGCTCGGTAACAAAGCATCAGTCTTTTTATGTCTTGTCATCTCCGGCTGGTTTTTCATTAAACCCGCACGGGGAAGTACGAGGGCCAATGAAGCCCTCGTCATCCCCGCATGCATTCCGCCCAAGGCGGATCCGTCCTTCGGCGGATAACCAGGGATCCACGAAATTGTGACTGCCCGCCTCAGCCTGAGGCTGATCCGCCTTGGGCGGAAAATACAGGCGGGTCCGCCTCGAGTGGAGATTCCCGCTTCAGCCTGAGGCCGATCCGTCTTTGGCGGAAAAAATCTGCGGAATGACAGCGTACAAATATCAAAAAACTTATTGAACGATTACTTAATATACTCAATTTGCACGGACTATTCGACGATTTTAACGGGATTTCATTCAAGCGTTTTTAAAGTATGGGGATTGCTCCCGCCGCGCACAGGCATTACAATACGCCTATTCTAAAGGAGATTTCCCTATGGCGGACTATGTTTGCCCTTTATGCAAGCGCCGCATCGCGCGTGACCTGGTTTTGTTTTTGAAGCACACCGACCAGCATATCATCGATCAGATCAAAATATCCCATCCTGAATGGGTGGAGACAGACGGCACTTGCGGTCCTTGTGCCGAATATTACCGCAATCAACTTACGATGGGAAACGGTCAATTGAACATCGGCCCGCACGAGCGTCAAAAGCGGGTGGCCTTCGGGGTCATGGCGCTGGGCGCCGGAGTTGCGCTGACGGCGTTTTTATTTTTGACGTCGGCAGCTCCCGCGTCGCGCTGGGTCCTTGCGCTGCCGTTTACGGGGGCGGCCCTGGGATTTATTCAGGCCCGGAAAAAAACCTGCGCTTTTTTGGCAATTGCCGGACTGCAAAACATGGACAAAGGACAGTCGGCAATTACGGAAGCAGAAGCCGTCAAGGCGCTGAAGGGCCGGGGTTATTTGATCCTCGTGCAGGCTGTTGCTACCGGCGTGATCTCCGCAGGACTGCTCACGCTGCTGCCCTAAGCAATCATTCTGTGCCGTTTGTTTTTTTGCACACACGCGGAAACTCACTGAACCGAAATTTTTTTGAGGTCTTTTTGACCGCCAGCCTTGGGCAAAGTGACCGTTAAGACCCCCTCCTTATAGTCAGCTTGAATATTTGTTTCATCGACCGGGCCGGGCAGCTGGATGCTGCGGGCAAAGGAACCGTAAGAGCGTTCCTGAGCGTAGTATCCTTGATCCTCATCCTGAGTTTCAGAACCTGATTCACGGACGCCCTGAAGGGTCAGGACGTTTCCCCGCACGGTCACGTTAATCTTGTCTTTATCCAAACCGGGCAAGTCGGCACGGACGACATAACTTTTCTCGTTTTCTTGGAAATCGACATTGGGGCTAAAGTCAAAAAAGCCCGAATCCCAGGAATGCAGCGACGGAAAAGAGTAAGTTGAAAAATCGTCGAACATGCGGTTCATCCTTTCCTCTAATTGACGCATCAGGGAGAAAGGGTCGTCATGGCGGTATTGATTTTGCAGACGGCCCTGAGTTTTTGCAGGGGCATAAGATTGCGGTCCGGCGTGGGGGTACAATAAACGCGAAGGGTGAATAACGGCCGTTTGCGCGTTAGGGTTATTGCGCCTAGCGGCTCTGCTGTCCAGCCAAACGGAAAACAAAAATGCGGATTGAACCGTTAAAAAGAGCATCAAAACTCCGATCAAAAAAAATGCCCATCTGGGCAGCGGGTAATTTTTTTTGTCAGTTTCCATGGCGAAATGACCTCCTTTTATTTTCAGAGGCAAGTTCCGGGAAGACCGGAACTTGCCCTTTAACCCGAGTTTCCTTATTTGATTTCGACCTGAATTTGTTTCGGCCGGGCGTTCTCTGACTTCGGAACGGTTATTTCCAGAACGCCGTTGGTGTATGACGCTTTCACTTTGTCGGCCTGTATTTCCGATGGAAATTCGACGATGCGCGTAAAGCTTCCCTCAAAACGTTCGGAAAGGTGATAACTTTTGTCACCGGTCTTTTGTTCGTGTCTCCGTTCTCCCTTGATCGTGAGAACATTGCCTTCGACCTCAATGTTCAGGTTTTTTTTCTCGATACCGGGCAGGTCGGCACATAATTCGTAATGGTCTTTTTCTTCATTCAGGTCCACATCGGGACTGAACCCGGTTTTAAAATCCCGGTATTTTGTCATGTTCCGGTCAAATGCCCGGTTTAAGCCCCATTGTAGATCGCTTATCAAATCAAAGGGGCCGAGGAAGTCACTCTCCCGTTTCTTCAATTCCATGGTATTACCCTCCTTCTATTTGCTGTGATTGTTACTTTTTAGTTTCACACAAACAAACAGCGTGCCATTATGCAAGTTACGGCGCTGATTAAAGATATGAATTCAAAAGTTTTATTAAAATCAAAAAAAAATGACACAACCGTGTCAAAAGGTGTCAAATGGTTTTGCTTTCAGCTAAACAACTAAGACTATTTAACAAAATTGTCATTGCGAGCCCGCTCGTACTTTTGGCGGGCGCGGCAATCTCAGGTTTTGAGATTGCTTCGTCGGCTTCGCCTCCTCGCAAAGACAAAACGAAAGGAGTTTTGTTAGGTGCTCTAAATAATCAGAGAATAAAAGATGGCCTTGGAAGAGATGCGGTGCGTATTTGTTCGCGGGTGTGGGGTGATCGGAATGTTTTTATTTTTGCAAAGTTATTAAAGCGAAAAATGGGGATATTAAATTGGGTTACATCTTCCGCGGTTCTTTGGGAAGGCCGATGCCGTCTCCGATGTCCGGAAAATCGACCGGGACCGGGAAGGTCGCAAGCTGAACCAGGCCGGCTGCCGTATAAACCACGGATTTTCCGATGCCAACGCAAAAACCATTCCATGGTTTCGGATATTTTTTTTCCATGGACTCAGGCCACCATTGCAGCCAGGAAAAAAGGCTGTGTTCCAGTCCGAATAAAAACTTCCCGCCGGTTTTTCCGAGATAAGTTTCTTTTTTAGCCCAGGGAGATGCCGAAGCCGCTGAGGGAATGGCCAACAACGCGATCAGGGTCATGGCTGCCAGCTTTTTAATGAAGGCAGATTTAGGAGTCAAAGCGAACGCCTCCGTCCGGAAGCGGAATGTCAAAAGGCGCGATAAAGGTTACCGCATGAAGTGCGCCGCCCGCGGAATTGGTGACGGTCCGCCAGATCCCTTTGGCGAGGCCGGAAAATTTGTTCGGGTTTTTATAAGGCTCGAAGAAAAGCGCCGACCAGCCTGTAAAGACATTCAGGATTCCGAACCCGAGTTTCCCCGTGACTTGATCGACATAGGTTTTTTCCTTGACCCAGGAGCTGGCTTGAAAATTTTCGAACGGGACGGCATCGGCGCAGGCCGGACGAAAAGCTGAAAATAAAAAAACAAGAACGAGGATTACGCTAAATCTTTTCATTAAGTAGGTCTCCTTGGACGAGCCCGGAATTTGCTCAGAGGCCGTTTTTGATCCATGACGGCTAATAAATTCTTCATAAACGGCATCATGCTACCCTGATCAATTAAGGAAGTCAACCCTTGAAGGGGGCCGCGAAACAGGTCAGAGGGCTCCGCTGCAGAGACTGTCTTCGGCTTGCCAGTCTCGCTGATTTTAGATACTATACCGCGCCTGGAAATCATCCGGAATCCTATTTGAAAGGTGAATGTCATGAGCGAAGAAAATGTACAGAATGGGTTGTCTACGATTCAGCAGTTGATTAATACCGTTATGGAATTTTTTGTCAATTACAGTTTTCAGGTCCTCGGTGCGATTATCGTCCTGATTATCGGGATGGTCGCCGGAAACTGGGTCAACAAGACCCTGCTACGCATGTTTGAGAAGAAAAAAATGGACGTCACGCTCGCAAGGTTCATTGCGAGCATCGGCCGGATTTCCGTTCTTGTTTTCGCGTTTATCATCGCCCTCGGAAAATTCGGCATCACGATCGCGCCGTTCATCGCAGCCTTGAGCGCCATGGCTTTCGGCGCCAGCATCGCCATCCAAGGCCCTTTGTCCAATTACGGGGCCGGCTTGTCGATCATTCTTTCCCGGCCGTTTATTGTCGGAGATACGATCAGCGTTGCCGGGATGAGCGGGGTTGTCCAGGAAGTCAAGTTGGCCTGTACGGTGCTTGTGGATGAGGACGGGGTCAAAATCACGATTCCCAACAAGCAGATTGTCGGGGAGATCGTCCAAAATTCAAGAGCCAATAAAGCAGCCGAGGGGGTGATCGGAATCAGCTACAGCGATGACCCGGCCAAGGCCGTCAGTGTGATTCAAAAAACGCTTGGCCAGCTTCCCGGGGTCATTCAAAATCCGGCGCCTCAAGTCGGGGTCCAGGCGTTCGCGGATTCATCCGTCAATATGGGGTTTCGTTATTGGGTGTCGACGGTGAAATATTTCCAAACGGTCTACGCCGTCAATCTCGCCGTCTATAAGGCAATCCAACAGGCCGGTATCAGCATCCCTTTCCCGCAGCGTGAGGTGCGGGTTGTGTCTCAGCCCGAAAAGGCCAAGGAAGGGACGATGTCGGTATCGTGACCCTCGGGTACATTGTTTCTAATAATTAAATGAAACACAGTACGTGGAATGCGGCGGCTTTCGGGGCGGTTCGGGCCGGCGGAGAATCACAAAGCCATTTGAATATTGTCCCTTGCTCCGCCGTCTTTTGGCAAACCCCTTAACTTGTTTCAACAGAAAGAGAATCTTATGACAATGCGCACTGCCGTTTTGAGTTTATGGATGCTGTCCGTATTTGCTTCAGCATGCAGCGCCGAAAACCAGGCGCGTCTTAATGCTGCCGGGCGTCCTGTTTCTGCGTCCCTCACGGTTTATCAGCAAAATCTGGCTTTGGTCCGGGAAGTCCGCAATGTCCGCCTCACGGCGGGTGGCGGGACGCTGGCCTATGAAAATGTCGCGGCCCAGGTCCAGCCGTCGAGTATTCAGCTGAGGTCGCTTAGTCAGCCCGGCGGGTTCAGTACCCTGGAGCAGAATTACCAGTACGGCCTGGTCGATCCGAACCACCTTCTTGAAAAGTTCGTCGGCAAGAAAATCAAACTGGTCGAGTGGAACCAATATCAGGACCGAAGAGAGGTTGTTGAAGCCGAACTGCTTTCCACACGAGGGCCTGTTTACCGCATCGGAAGCGAGGTCTATATCGGACACCCGGGGATCCCGATATTGCCGGAACTTCCCGAAAATGTTCTTTTAAAACCTTCGATCACCTGGCGGTATGAAAATTCCGGCGGCGAAGACCAAAAGCTTGAACTCACTTATATGACCGGCGGTTTTGGCTGGACGGCCGATTATTTATTGACGATAGGCGGCGATGAAAAAACGGCGCGTCTGGACGGGTGGTTTAATCTGGATAACCGCAGCGGCACGCGTTATGAAGATGCCCGATTGAAACTTGTGGCCGGAAACCTTAACCGGAACCAGGCTCAGCCGGCGATGCTGATACGAAAAGAGATGGCCATGATGGCGGCTGATGCCGGGGGCGAATCGTTTCAGCAGCAGGCATTTTCGGACTATCATCAATATGATTTGAAACGGCCGGTCACGCTGGAAGACCAGGAGGCCAAGCAAATCCGTTTTGTGGAGGTGCCGTCGGTTATGGTTGAAAAAAGTTACCGGGTCTTCAGCAATCAAGGGTATTATCAGGCTTCACCGGAAAGTGACGGCCAAAAACAACCGGTCCAAATTTTTGTGAGGCTGAACAATTCCGAAAAAAACAGGCTTGGAATTCCCATGCCGGCGGGCTCGTTCAAGGTTTATGCGGAAGATCATGACGGTCAGCCGCTTTGGATCGGCGAAGACACTATCCGGCACACCGCCAAAGACGAGGAAATTGAACTTAAGGTCGGTGAGGCGTTTGATCTTGCGGTCAAGCGCAAGCAGACGGATTTCAGGCAGTTGTCTCAAAAAATGTCCGAGAACGGGTGGGAAATCGAAATCAAGAACCATAAGGAATCGGACGCTGTCGTTGAAATTCACGAATCGCTTTACGGGACGTGGGAAATTTTCGACACGGACAAACCTTATGAAAAAATAAACTCCCAAACGGCCCGTTTTACCGTGAAGGTCCCTAAGGGCGGGACCGAATTTGTCCGGTACCGGGTACGTGTCGGGATCTAAGTAACAATGCATAAGTCTTTTAATATTTTGTCGCCCGCAGGCATTCCGCCTCGGGCGGAGATTCCCTGCCTATCAGCAGACAGGCGCTAATCCGCCGAAGGACGGATCCGCCTCTGGCGGAAAATCCGCGGGTTAAAATGACAGCTCACAAATATCAAAAGACTTTTGAACGATTACATAGGGTGATGAGAAACAAACTCATGTTAATAAAAAAAATATTCCATCCCTCATCCCCACCTTCTCCCGCCGGGAGAAGGGAGTGGTTAGTGGGCTTTAATGTGGTGTGAGGAGTTTTTAAACGGGCCCCGCTCAAGGCGTTAAACATTATCAAGAAAGGAAAATGTATGGGAATTAAAAAATCAGCAGTTTTTTTTGTCATGATGGTCATGCTGGCAGGTTGTGGCAGCGGGGTTGACCAAAACAAACCGCTTGATATTATCAGGCAGGAAATCGAAGGGATGTCGGTCTCTCAGCTTCAAAGCAAGGCCCAGGCATATGCCAACGTGCTTGTGAGCAAAAAAGCCGAACTTGAGAAAATACATCAGGCCTTGAACGGACTTTCTCCGGCCCAACTGCTCGGAGAAGAAACGAAACGGATTCGCGAGAATCTGAACAAAGTCGGTACCGATGTGAAGGCCTTGACGGAACGCTATAATCTTTACGTGGCCAAATTTAAAGAGCTCGGCGGAAATTTGTCCAAAATTAAAATTTAACCTGTCGGGGCAAGGGGCCGGATTTGATAAACCTGCGTATGTTTCCATGATAGGTCCACGGCATTTTCAGATAAAAGACCGGATCCGGCAGCAAAAACCGCGGCAGAACGCCGCGGTTTTTGTTTTCGGCGCGCTTGTTTTCCCCATGATGGCAGGATGCGCCGCAATTTACGGATGGAACATCCACGCGCCCGGGCTTATGTCCGGGGAATTTGCCCGTGATATTCCGCCATACGCAGCGCGCGTTGGACTTTATATTCCGGAAGATCAATCCGCTTTTATTTCCAAAGACAAGGGGACGCGGATGTCTGATCCCCAGACTTATTATGTCGGGGAATCTTTTGTTCCCATGCTCGTGGAAGCGTTTCAGACGGGATTCGAAGAGTTTGTGCTGTTTGAAACCGTTCCTATCCCGGCGATGATGACGCAATATGGTGTTGATTATCTGGCGGTTGTAAAAATCACGGGGTTCAGGAACCGCAAAAAGTACCGCGAGCAGGGTCTTGACGTTCAGACAGAAACAACGGTTTTTAAACCCGATTTGCATTTGCTGGCGCGGTATGAAACCACAGGCGCAAGCGACGCCCCCGGGACATTTGCAAAGCGCGGAGGCCCGGAAGTCAATTTGAATCACGCGATCGAAAGCAACTTACGTTCTGTCGTGATTTACCTGCAGGACCTGATGACGCAGGTAAAAACAGGCGCAAGCCCGGTATGAGGCATCCATGAGCCGGCTGCGGACATTTATGCGTCAATGGTTTCCATGCCTTATCGGTCTCACACTGATTTTCAGGGTGTTTCCTGCTTTTGCACAAAACGAGGTCATTCCCGATACCCGCACGGAAGTCATGGTGCGGACTCATCCCAGAACGGGACAATCCTATGTTGCGATTACGGAGCGCGGGGCCGCGGCGCCGACGGGTCTTTTGGCCGCGGAGGGTAAACATTTTTCCCGGCCGGATTACCGCATGCTTGCCGGCGATGTAAAATCCGGAGACATTCCCTATGACGGGCCTGTTTCGTCCCGCAAGAAAGTTTATATTCTGGCCGGGACATTGGCGGCAACCGGTGTTGTCGCCGGTGTGGCCGGGCCTGCAATATTTCCCGCAGCGGCCGGAACCGGCACGGGAAGCGGTGCGGCAGGGTTTGGCGCAGCGGGAGTGG
>MHFC01000043.1:9250-11177 GCA_001804025.1 Omnitrophica bacterium GWA2_52_8
TTTACCGCATGCACATCAGCCCGGCAGACAGCGGCAGGCCGGTGACAGACGGGGGAGGATAGAAACCTGTGAATGCGGTCCCGATGATGAAACGCGTACAGTCTGATTTTAATCCCGCATGGTGGGTCCGCGGCGCCCATCTGCAGACGATTTTCGGGGCGTTGTGCCGGACGCAGCCGGTGCCGGCTTATACCCGCGAGCGGATTGAAACTCCGGACGGTGATTTCCTGGATTTGGATTACTCCGCTAAACCCGCGGTCATGGAGACGGCTTCCGGACCGTTGATCGTGATGCTTCACGGTCTTGAGGGGTCGTCCCGGTCGCCTTACATCCTCAGTCTGATTGAGGCGGTACACCAACGCGGCCGCCACGCGGTTGTCATGAATATGCGCATGTGCAGCGGGGTCCCCAACCGTCTTCTTCTAACCTATCATTCGGGAAAAAGCGAAGACCTGGATTCCGTCGTGCGGTATCTGAAGGAGAAGTTTCCGTCCCGTCCGCTTGCGCTTGCGGGTTTTTCCATCGGGGGTAATATTATTTTAAAATGGCTGGGCGAAAAAGGGGAGGAGGCAAAAAAATGGGTGCGGACGGCCGCGGCCGTTTCGGTGCCGTATGATTTGATGCTCGCGGTCAAACAACTTGACCGCGGTGTCCCCCGATATTTGTATTCGCCCCTTTTGATCCGCTCCCTGAAAAAGAAAGTCCTGGAAAAGAAGAAGCGGTTTCCGGACGCGCTGCCGTATGAGCGGTTAAAAAACTGCCGCACCTTTCGCGTCTTTGACCGGGAATTTACGGCCCCGCTGAACGGATTCCGGGACGAGACCGATTACTGGACACGCTCAAGCTGCCGGCATGTGCTGTCCGGTGTCCGCGTGCCGGCGCTGCTGATTCATGCGCAGGATGACCCGTTTTATCCGGGGGATCTTTTGCCCGGCGGTATTTTTGAAACATCTTCTCATCTGAGACCATGCATCAGCCGGTACGGAGGCCATCTCGGGTTTTTGACGGGAACGGGAAGTCCCTGGCTCGAAAACCGTATCCTCGATTTTTTGACCGGATCCTGAAAGGTAACGCGGGCGGCCTATGTTTTTTCCTGTGTCGAAAAAGAAAAGTGACGCATTAATACGGATGATGGTACGCCTCGGCCTGCGGGAAACGGACTTTGAAGAGTCTTTTGTTCGGTCTTCGGGACCCGGCGGTCAGAATGTCAACAAAGTCTCGACTTGCGTGGTCTTAAAACACCTTCCGACGGGAATCACCGTCAAGTGCGGGCAGGAACGCTCCCAGGCGATGAACCGGTTTTTGGCGCGGCGGATTTTGGCCGGACGCATCGAGGCCATGGTATGCGGCAAGCAAAGCGAGGAAGCGCGGCGTATTGCCAAAATCAAACGGCAAAAACGCAAACGCTCCAAGCGGGCCAAAGATAAAATATTACATGCCAAGCACAGCCGCAGTGAAACCAAACATTTGCGCAAACCAGTGACGGGAGACGGCGACGCTTAAGTTTTGGCCTGTTTTATTTTTACGGCCCAGATTATCCTTTGACAGGAGCCGCTATCAAATCAGTAGATGCACAAACAGAAAACTCAGCAAAAACTATGCGGGCCGGCATCTTTTTAGCACGTCATTTTTTTTGATTTGTGCCGCCTTGATTTAGGGATAGAATGACCGTCGTCCTATGACTGCCGCAATGTTTTCACGGCTTTGGCCGTTGAATTTTCGCCGATCCCGGCCCGAATTTGATCCGAAGGACCTCCCATGGCCCGACCGCAAGGATTTTCAAAGCTCTCTAAGCAAACGCTGTGCATCCCGGCAAATTGATCCCCGCGGCGCCGCGCGGCTGCTCCAGTGGAACCGTGACGGCTATATTGTGATTCCGAATGCCGTTCCGGAGTCCTGGATTAACGGCATGCTGGAAGATTATGAG
>MHFC01000043.1:11249-16489 GCA_001804025.1 Omnitrophica bacterium GWA2_52_8
GGGCCCCGCGGGCAGGTGCCGCGTTTCTTCCGCGTGATGGATTTTCATAATGTTTCGGCCGCCGCTGCGCGGATCATGATGCATCCTGAGGTCCTGAGTTTCATGCGCTTGATTTTTGAAGATGTTCCCGTTGCCATGCAGACGCTTTTTTTTGAATACAGCAGCCAGCAACCCGAACATCAGGATTTTCCGTATGTGAAGTCGGGCGTTCTGCCGTATCTGGCCGCCTCCTGGATTGCGTGCGAAGATGCCGGAGAAGATAACGGGTCGGTTTTTTATTATCCCGGATCCCACAGGATCCCGAAATATGATTTCGGCGGCGGCCATCTTGATTATGATTACCGTGATCCCCGGGCGCCGGAATTGTTCGCCGCGTATTTGCGGAAAACATGCGAGCGCTGCGGGTGCAAAAAACAAATTCTGAACGCCAGGAAAGGCGATATTTTTATTTGGCATGCCGCGCTTGTCCACGGCGGTTCCCGGCCGGCAGATCCGGCGTTCACGCGCAAAAGCTTGGTGTCCCATTACTCCAGTGTCACCGCCTACCCCCGTGACCGGAGATTTCCGGACCGGGAGCCCCGCAAAATGGAGCTTAACGGCGGGGTTTATTATGCGTGGGAAGCGCCGGGGCATGAGGAAGGCCGGTACCGGATAGAACAAAAACAAGAGGCGCAAAAGTTGACCGGAAATTTGTAAGCAATTTTTTTTTGAATGGACGAGGCGCACTGATGGCTGATGACGGACCCGATCTGGAATTTCCGCTTTATTGTCACTATAAAATTATTGCCGAAACAAGCAGCGGTATCCGTGGGCGCATCGAAAAAGTTTTGCTCGAGCTTGATATTGTTGAACCCTTGATTGAAGGAAGCCATTCCGAAAAAGGGCGTTATGTGACTTACAATGTCACCGTGCGCGTAGAGTCCAAAGAGTGGATGAACCGGATTGACGCCGGACTGCGTGCTATTCCGGGCGTTAAGATGGTTCTTTAAAGTTATCCCGGTATTATTTCCCGCCGTATTTTTGGATCATCATTGCTAACTTCTGATAGTCGGTGCCATTTTTTTATAGGCCGCATAATGGCCATGAATGGCGGTTATTTGCGCATTAATATTTTCTATGTTAATCTCAAACGCCGGCAAAACTTTTATCCGCCTGCGCAGAAGATCCCGTGCATGCACGGGGATGAATGCGCTAAGTCTTCTGCTTCGGACGAGATGTCGCCTCTGGCGGGTGCGCAGGACGGACCTCGCCGAAGCCCGACGGGCGAAGGCGGGTTTCAAGGGGCCGCGGGCATGCCCGCGAGGCTCCATAAATAGTTAATTTCTTCCGGTTTTAAAGGAGTTCCGGCTCATGAATGGATTTTGTATCTTTCCAAAAACCCGCGCGTTATGCCTGTGTTTGAGCCTTGTTTTTCTTGTCCAGCAGACAGTTTACGGCGTCACGCCTCCTGCCGCTGTTGCGCTGCCGTCCGACGCCCTTCCGGCAGACCCAGCCGCGGTTATTCTTAAGGATTACGCGACGGTAAGCGATTATTACATTCCCGGCAGCGACGCCTTACCCGAATTAAAAAAACTTTTTACCGGCCCCGCGCAGGATCTCATTATTTATATTGAAGACGCCCACGGAAATATTTCGGCTCAAAAGAACATCGCATCGGTTATCGAGGTGTTTAAAGAGCATTCCGCCGGCAAAAAAGTCACCATTGCCCTTGAGGGCACTGAGACAGGCGAAATCGATCCCTCGGTCTTGACCGCAATCCCCGACGAAAATATCCGCCGCTTGACTGCCGAAATCTTCTTACAGCGCGGAGAGTTTGACGGTGCGGATTACTTTTTGTCAGGCAATCCTGCCGGCGCTCGCTTGTTCGGAGTGGATTCTCTTGCGCTTGTCCGGGAGATTCATGAAAGCTATCGCGGATACCTGGCTTTCAGAGAAGCAAATGAGGCGGCTCTTGCAAAGCTGGTCCGCGCGGGAAAACTTTTACGCGGCCGGGTATATGATCGGGAGATGCTTTATCTCGATTCTTTGATCGCAAAAAAAGACCGCGGCGGCATGGCGCATGAATACTTTGCAGAACTGGTCCGTTTTGCTCTTGAAAAATCCATCAGCCTTAAAGCTTATCCGCAGCTTTTGCGCTATCAGGAGATCCGGGAGGCAGAAAAACAAGCCGGCGAGAACGCCGAAGCCAATGTTCGTCTGCAAACATTGATCGGAGGGCTTCAAGGCAAGGCCATGCTTGACGATCTTAAGTCGCTCGAAGCGGATTTGTGGCATCAGCTTCTAACCTACCGGGAAGCCCGCGAGGTGCATGAAATAGCGACAATCATCCGTTTTTACGAACAGCTTTTTTCATTTTCACTTCTGCCTGATAATTTCCGTGATTATCAAAAAGATCCTTACCGTTACAGTTTCAAAAAGCTTCGATCGCTGCTTCGCCGCTACAACTTTGTCCTGCGGCCGCGGTCTTTACGGCCGCATCAAGCCGATTTTACCGTTTTTGAGAGCGCCGCGAAGAAATGCCTTGATTTCTACGCGGCTGCAGCTGCGCGCGACCGGCCGTTGGCCGAAAACCTCATGCGGCTATCAGAAGAATATTCCGATGCCAATACGATTTTTATTGCGGGAGGATTTCACCGTGAAGAGATTACGCGGATTTTGCGGGATCGTCGTGTGGGATATGTCGTTTTGACTCCCAGGATTACGGGTAAGGAGGGGCAGGAAAACTATTGGCGCTTGATGGCAAATTCTTTGCCGCTTCAAACTTTTCCGGACGGAATAGCGTCTCATGCCAAACTCCGTTCGGCGCATGCGGATCCCGCCGTACGCCTCGATGTTTTTCAATGGGCCACCTTTCTGAACTTGTCGGGTTTGGCCGGCGTCCAACTGCCGCAGACACGTTGGCAGACAAGCTATGCGGAGCCGCTTATGCGCCGCGGGCTCATTGCGCCGGACGGCTTGCAGGGTCTTGAAATCCGGTCTGATGGCTGGTCGCGATATCGAGGATATCAAGATACGATCCGGTATGCGGGAGCCGATGACGCACCCAAGGTTCCATACAGTTTGGAGCGGTACCAGTCAGCGTTTAATTTGGCAATCAACGGGATACGTGTTTCTCAATACCAACGGAGCGAAGCTAGAAATAATCTGTTAAAAGCGCAGGCCGATGCCCTGCTGACAAAAGGTAATGACGTCAGCACCTGGCTTAAATCAGGTGAAAAACCCGCAAGCCTGCCAAATAAACCTCCGGAAGTGACCGTGATAGAACTGCTGGAGGAGCTTGACGCAGTTTTGACTCGAGTCCAGTCTCAAGAGGGTTCTTCCGACGATTCAGTAGGCCAATGGCTGCCCAACGTTCTGGATCTGGTGGAAACCTTGGTGTCTGTTTTGGACAGCCATCAGGAGATACAACTCGATCGCCGTCCGGGTTCCAGCTATAGTCAAAGCCGCGGAAGGCTGCTTCAAGATTTGCGTGGAATCGCGAAGAATGACCAACTCAGCGCTCAAAATGAAAAGGTTGCCAGGTTGATCGAATTGCTTCTTGCGCAAGATGGCGGTTCCCTGCAGCCTGCAGGTGCGGCGGGGGTTGCATCAACAACGGATCATGAGCTGACGCTGGAGCAAAGGCTCCGAGTTATGAAGGAGGGAGATCGCTTTGGCCGGAACGGTCAATATGAAGTGGCCGGTGTTTTGGGTAAGGGGGGAATGGCAACCGTTTATCGCGTCCGGGACCTGAGAAAAAGGCCGGGTGATGCCGGTTATGAGGCGGCCATGAAAGTTTTTCTGCCTAAAGACGCGAGGCAGGCGCGAAATCTGCTTGTACGCGGACAACGGGAGCTTACTGCGATGCTGCTTTATGGGGGCGATAAGACGGCCGGGGCCGAGGTGCCGCTTGCTAAAGCTGACGTCAGCGCGGCGGCTGCGGAAGATCAGGCCGTGCCTGAATTGAACCAAACAATTTCATCAGGAGATCTCGCCACCCTGGACGGTACGCCGAAACAACGGGGTTATGAGCTGCCTGCCGTGCCCAATGTTCTTCCTGAAACCGGAAACCGGTATTTACCCGTTTTGGATTTTGAAGGGATTCGCAATCGGATGCCGGGCTATATCATCATGCCTTTGGTCGATGGGGCCAGTCTTAAGGATATGTTTGATTTTCGCCGCAAATTATCTCAAAGGGAAGCGGTTAAAATTGCAATTCAAACCCTCCGGCAACTCAAAATCATTCATCAAGGCGAGCCTGCTTATATTCATCGGGACATTTCTCCGAGGAACATTCTTGTGGATGATCGCGGGAATGTGACTCTTATTGATCTTGGAATGACGAATACTCTGGACGGAGCGAACAAAGACGTGAGCGTGCTCCGGCAAGGCACAATGACGACGGAAGAAAATGATGTTTTCGGCACCCCGGAACTTGCCCCGCGGGACATGTATGACTCACGTGCGGCCAAAACTGTTTCCATCGACATTTATTCTCTCGGGTTGATCTTGTATAGCATGGTGACCGGACGGTATCTCCCGGCTCTTGAACGTAATCCCGGTATTGTGGAATTTGATGACCGGTTTATGGTTCATTTGCAGCATGCCCACGGGAATATCGAAAATCCGGGCAAGTATAACCCGCTTATCCCCGCCGAGTTGGAGCGTATTATTCTGCGAATGATTTCACCTCTTGTTAGTCGGGAAGGGTCTGCAAGTCCCGCCGTCCCAGGGGCGGAACCCGCGGGATCTTTACCTTCAGCTGCTACCCTGACCGGCAGGGCCGATAAGACGGCGTCTGTTGATCGCCCTGAACCGGAAGCGGACCGGCCTGCCGCTAGATCCAAAGATGAAAGTGTCACGATCCAGCATGGACGCTATCTTACGGATGTCTTGTCCAAAGATGATTTTGTGATCCGGGATGCAAATGGAAATAAAATTCCTCGCAAGTGGCGCACCGGGAAACTTGCGATTCAGGATCCGTCCCGGTATCTTTGGCGGTATGAAACGGACGACGAGGTCTTGCGGGATTTAGAGGCCTTGCTGCCGCAGCTTCCCACGCGGGAGGAAGAAAAGCGTCAGGAAGAAAAGCTGGCCTGGAGAAAAAAGCACGCGAAACGGATCCGGGCCGGCATCTATGCCGCGGCGTCGGCAGTCGTTTTCGGATTGATTGCAGTTTTCGGCCCGGCGGTTTATGAATCGCTTCGGCCCAAGGCTCCGGAAATCGCGCTTGTATCAAAAGAAACAATAACGATACAGGA
>MHFC01000043.1:16556-16793 GCA_001804025.1 Omnitrophica bacterium GWA2_52_8
CTGGCAGATGGGCACAGCTTTCCTTTTTCGACGTGGACCAAACCGCTGCGACTCTGTAAGAGAATCAACCAGCAATCATTATTTTCGGGATGAGCGCCATACAAAAGGAGATTAATCCCGAGATGATTACCAAGCGGGGAATTTATCAAATTAAATAATCGCTTGCCACCGTCATATTCAATGAATTCTCCACTTTGCCTGTCTTCGTATTTGAACGTTCCGGGCCCTATGAGGTCA
>MHFC01000044.1:0-3858 GCA_001804025.1 Omnitrophica bacterium GWA2_52_8
CCCTCATCCTAGCCTTCTCCCGGCGGGAGAAGGGAATGGTTAATGAGCAATCCTTTTTCCCCCCTCTCCCGACGGGAGAGGGCTGGGGTGAGGGGAGAGAATTAACTATTTTATGCTTGCGGTCATTCCCGCATACGCTTAACGCCTGCCGGCAGATAGGGAGTTTGAAAGAACGGAACTTATTCCTGATTACATCTTCTCCAGCCGTGCTTTTCCCGACAGCACAAGCTTCACAGCCTCGGGATAAAGCCGGTATTCTTTCTCATGAATACGCGCTTCGAGCGTTTCAAGCGTGTCCTCCGGCCGTACCGCAACCCGTTCCTGCAGGATGATGGGCCCCGAGTCCACACCGGCATCAACAAAATGGACCGTCACGCCGGTTTGTTTTACTTTGGCCTCAAAAGCGTCTTTGATCGCATGCGCTCCCGGAAACTCGGGCAAATAGGCGGGATGGATATTGACGATGCGGCCGAAATGCCGCTCGACGAATCCGGGGCTTAAAATCCGCATAAATCCGGCAAGACAAACCAAATCGGCTTCATATTGCGACAGCGCTTCTTCGATACCGGTTTCGAAATCCTGCTTGGTTTCATAGTCCTTGCGCTCGACGACCGCCGTCGTTACGCCGAGTTTTTTGGCGCGTTCGAGAGCGCCCGCGCGCGGGTTGTCGGAAATCACCACCGCGGCCTGGCCGGGCACACGTCCCGCCTGGATTTCGCGGACAAGATTTTCCATATTGGTCCCGTTTCCCGAGACTAAAAATGCGATGCGCTTCATTAGGAACCGTGAAGAGCGAACCATAATAGGTCGCCGGTATCTAGTATCTGGTATCTGGTGTTCATTGCCCGATTGATCCTCACAATTTGGAAATAAGACTTCGCAACATTTTGCTTTCTGACTGAATAAATTCGATAGCCTCCGTAAAGATATCACCCTTCAATAATTTTAAATCGAAACAGATTTCAAGTTGTGTTTCCAATTCTGCACACGAGCCTAACGCTATGAATAAAAATTGTTTATACTCCTTATTATGGCAACGGTTAAACCCTTCTGCAATATTTGACGGAATGGAAAGAGCGGCCCGGCGCATTTGTGAAACTAAGCCATATTTTTCAATATGAGGAAAGGTATTGGTCATTTCATAAATCTGCAATACGATCTTTTTACCGAACTGCCAGATCTCCAGATCCCTGAAGTTTTTAATCTTTAGCGGTCTTGTTTCCATGTGCCAGATACCAGATACCATTCACCAGATACTAAATTAGTGACCAAATAACCTCTTCCGCCCCTTCCCTGCCACGAGGATCACGCACTCACCGAGGATTTTCTTCTGCCCCACGGCCTCTTTCAGGCCGGGCAGCGTCCCGCGCAGATATTCTTCGTGAATTTTGCTGATCTCGCGCGCCAAAACGGCCTCGCGGCCGCCGAAAACCTCGGCCATGTCCGCCAGGCACTTTACCGTCCGGTGCGGCGACTCATAAAAGATAAGCGTCTCCTCGCGTTCCGCGAGTTCCGCCAGCCATTTTTTCCGCGCGGCCGATTTTTGCGGCGGAAACCCGAAAAATGAAAACCGGTCCGGCGCGAGGCCGCTTGCGGCAAGAGCGGTGATTCCCGCCGACGGCCCGGGCAGGGCCTCCACGCGGATATTCTTTTTCAACGCTTCACGCACAATTTCAAACCCGGGGTCCGAGATCACGGGCATCCCGCCGTCGGTGACCAGCGCAACGGGTTTGCCATCCTCAAGCAACCGGACAATTTCAGCGCACCGCCCCGTACCGCTATGCTCGTGAAAACTGAGGAGTTGTTTTCCAATGCCGTAATGGTCCAGAAGTTTTTTCGTCCGGCGCGTATCTTCACAAACGATTACTGCGGCGGCTTTCAATCCTTCAAGGGCGCGCAGGGTGATATCACCGAGATTTCCGATCGGCGTGGGAATCAAAGTGAGCATGGCTGCGGCGGCCCGAATTTATAGTGAAAGCGTTCAAGGTCGTTTTGAAAAGCCTCTTCCATCATTTTTTGGCAGGCCGGCGTGTAATATTCCCAATAGGGCCGGTCCTTGGCCGCCGTTTTATTCACCCACTCAAGCGCCGGCAGGTCACAGCCGGCGAGCGGGCCAAAAAAAACTTTGGTATCAGCCTGAAGGTTTTCATACCGCAGGAAGACGGCATCGGCCCCTGCGGTAAAATTATTAGCGGTTGAAAATTTCTTGTTTGCAAAATATTTGCGGACATAACCGTCAAATTCCATTTCCCCGGCGTCCCGCACCCTGTCAAGACGGGAAACCATCCAGCGCATGGGGCCTTTTTTGTTCCGGTCGAACGTGCCGCCCGCTTCGTAGGCTTCGATTTCATGTTTGTGTTTGTGATACAGACTTTTGACGCTGAGAAAATCAGAGAGGACCCGGTCAAAGGGATTGCGCATCACCGCGACCACCGTCAGCTCCCGCAAACGTTCCGGACTCAGGATTCCGGATTCCAAAAGCTCGCTCACCGTGCTGTGTTTGAAAGAAACCCGGATCGTATTCCCCGTTTCATCCCAGAGATGGTCCGGCGGCAGCCAGCAGCCGCCAAAATGCCTGATAAGCCACCGCGACACCGCGGTGCTGCCGGTCTTCGGAATGCAAATGAAAAGCAGATTGAATTTGGGACAGATAACCGCCATTTGAATCCGCCGAAAATTTTAAATCCGTAATGCCGGGCGCCTACCGGCCGCGCTCGAGTACGTAGTCGAGCAAAAGCTCGAGGCTCCGGCGTGCAGGGGACTGCTTGAAGACGCTGAGTTCAAGGCGGGCCTGGTCGCAAAATTCGCGCGCACGCTCCATCGAATACTCAATCGTACCGTATTCGCGGATCATCGACAGGAGCGTCTGGAACTTGCTTGTGCTCATTTCCGATTTTCCGCCAAAGTTACCGGCGCATCCGCCAAGCTCAAGGGCGGAGAAAATCTTAACTGTCTCACTCTTCTTTTTCTCATCCACAAGCTGCGTCAGCCGGATCAAAGGCAGCGTCAAAACGCCGGCCGCACAATCCGCCCCGAGCGTCTTGCCGAATTCGTGCTGCTCGCCCGTAAAATCAAGGCAGTCGTCGACAATTTGAAACGCTTTGCCGAAGGCGTGGCCGTAGCGTTTGAGCGCCTCGGCCTCCTCCGGAGAACTTCCGGCCAGCATGGCCCCGGCTGCAGCGTTGCAGGCCAGGAGCACGGCCGTTTTTTTGTCGATGATCTCGAAATACTCGGCTTCCGTCAGACCGTAGTTGTCTTTTTCCTTGAGCTCGTGAATTTCACCGTCACAGACACGCCCCGCCGTCTGAAGAAAGAGCGAAAAAATCTTCTCATTGCCGTTCTGAAAAATCGCTTCAATCGCATGATTGTGCAGATAATCGCCGACCAGAACCGCAACTTCGGGCCCCCATTTAACGTTTACGGTCGGAATATTCCGGCGCAGGTAGGCGGAATCAATAATATCATCGTGGATCAAGGTCGCCGCATGGAAAATTTCAAAAGCCGAACCCAGTTTAACCAAACGTGCGGAGATTTCAAGGCTGTCTCCCTTGATCCCGGCGCCGAGAAACGTCAGTGCCGGACGCAACAGTTTGCCCAGCGCGGAAAAAAAATAACGGGTCACATCATGGGCCAATTCATTCGGCGAAGAAAGGATTTCAAGAATGGCGGGCGGTACGGCTTCCAAATGCCGCTCAATGGGGGCGTATATTTCCTGAAGAGACACCGTTTTCTGCATGCCCCGGATTCTACCAAAAAGCAGGGATTATGTCAGGAAGGAAATCATTTCAGGGTGCCGACCATTTGATGCAGTTGTTTTTCATTCCCGGCCGGTTTTTCATTAAACCGGCACGGGAAAGT
>MHFC01000044.1:3865-5255 GCA_001804025.1 Omnitrophica bacterium GWA2_52_8
CCGATAAAACCATTCGGATGACAAGAGGCAAGAACTGTATGAAGTGGCAGGCGCCCATCATTTCACTTTCTCAGGTTCTGTTGACATTACAAAAATATCTCCTCTCTCATTTTCCGCCAGAGGCGGATCCGTCCTCCGGCGGACGGGGAGAGGATTAAGGTGAGGGGAAATTAAAAACTTTTTCCCTCACCCCACCCCTCTCCCAACGGGAGAGGGAGAAATACAAGTCAAATGTCAACAGACCCTAGTACTAGGCAGTATTGAGCGAATCAGGATCAAACACTGCTATCAATCAAACATTTGAATGGGCGGCCTCCGGGCTATAAATAATCTTAGCATAAGCAAACCTTACGTTTCCATCCGGAGCCCGCGTTTCAACATTAATATAGTTCATGCCCTTGTAAGCCGTTATTTTTTGACTAAGAAACACCGCTCCGTCTTCAATCCTTGCGATCCCGGCGGCGATCAGTTCCCGCACGATCCGGTACGCCCCGTATTGGAATCCGTTAATGGCAACCCGCACCTCATAATCCTCAAGCGAAGCCGTTGCCGGAATATCCAGCTTTAGCTCCACCGTCCGGGAGGCGGTCGTCTCGGCACCGGCGTTAATTTGAAGCCGTAGAGCGCCATTTGCTGCCGCCGGACGCGGGTGCGGTTCGTAGGCGATCCTGCTGTAAACAAATCCCGTATTTCCGGCAGGGTCCTTTATTTGGACATTGATATAATTCATTCCCTTATGGGCCGGGATTTTCTGACTTAAAATGACCGCGCCATTTTCAATCCGGGCGATTCCTGCCGCGATCAGCTCGCGCACGGTCCGGTAAGCTCCGTACCTGAAGCCGTTGACCGCAATGCGGATTTGATAATCCTCAAGCGCGGACAGGCCGGCGTTGATCAGGCTGTCATTGATATTTAATTTCACTTCCACGTCCCGGGAATCCGTTGTTGTCGATCCGTCATTAATTTGGACCCCGACAGAGGGACGGCTTCTTTTTAAAATGCCCACGATTTGAACCGGAAGCCCGGCATTGTTTTCCCGGCCGGCCCAAAGCACGGTTTCCTCATTTCTTAAATCCCGGAAGACCTCACGGTCTTCACGCACGACATCATAAAATTCCTCGTGTCCGTCCTCGAAGGTTTTCTTGGCACCAAGAAACGTTCCGTCCTTGTTAACGACCGTCGTAACGCTCCCGTCTTCGGGTCCGTACGCGTAATAAGTCGTCATGGAACCGTCCTCGGAAATCTCCATCACCAACCTGCCCTGGGCATCGTAATAACGCCGTATCGTTTGCGCATCAGACATTTCCAGCTCACGGATTTTATCGAGCAGTTCCTCCAGGGATTCAAAATTTACACCATGATCTTCGCCATGAATCGAAATCACAGCTTC
>MHFC01000044.1:5315-8838 GCA_001804025.1 Omnitrophica bacterium GWA2_52_8
TTCGCGGCCGTCCGTACGATGTGCTCAAGCGTGACACGGCCGGTTCCCCGTATGGGGATTCGCCCGCCATCCAGAAACTCCAAATAATCGTCGATATCCCACTCGACCCGATATTTGAATTCGCTTTGCACAAGCAAATTGTCCGCCGCGTCAAAATCTTTAACGGTCTTGACGTGGTAAGCATTGTCCGCCATTTCAACCAGAAGTATTTCGCGCCGGCTTTGAACCATTTCATGATCGTCATACTCTGTGATCATAATATCTACCGGGCGTCTTTCAACCGGATCATTGCTCGGAATAATCGAAATTAACACAGCCTCACCCTCATTCTCCCATCCCGGGTAAGAATAAGCCATTTCCCGGACTTTTCGTCCGCCGCGGGAAACCGTGACAGAAGAAAGCAGGTTCGTATGAAAGCCGCCGAGTGTTCCGCGGATCCAGATATTCGTGTAAGAAAGAGCGTAGGTGTCGTCTCCTAGCTGAAACTGCGCTGAGCGCAGATAAATTCCGGTCGGAAGACAACCTGGCCCCATACACATAAAATTTGTTTGATAAAAGTTATAATGAATGCTGCGCGGCAGGCGATTTTCTCCGAGCGGATTTAACAGTCCAACCGGCCCTCCCCGCACCTGAATGCTCGGATCGATAGAAACAATCGCCGTGCGATCCGACCAAATGATGTTAATAACAACCAAACGCTTGGTCAAATACTCATTAAGCTCCTCAGATGAAAAACCAAACTGATCGATGAGGTTATTCATAATAGTTTGTTTCATGCCGGCAATCTCGTCTGCATTCGCGAGGTAGTCCTCCCATAATCTTGCCGCTTTCAGCATGTTGGCAAGACCCCCCAAATAAGCGATCGGCTGTTCTTTTCCCGCAAACGTCAGGACGGCGGTATTGCTCGTGATAGATGTCAAGGTTGAAATCAGCTCTCCATTTGCGTCCGTGCGCACGACCCGGTTGAGTCTAAGAAACACAGGTGTCTCTTGCTCTCCGTCAAACAGAATTTGTTCTTCATATTCAAAATCACTGACACTCAGGATATTTCCGCTCGCATCCATTTCCGTGACTTTTTGGACGTAATAAGTGCCGTCCTTTTGAACCAATTCCACAAGCTGCCGATCAGGCTCATGATCATCAATGTGGCCGTAAACGATTTCGACCGAGATTTTACCCGTATCATATTGGGGCCATTGACCTGCATATTCGAAACTTATTGTCCGTGCGGGTCTATCACTCGTGCCTTTAAATTTGACGATGACACTTTTAAGCCGACTTTCGCCATAATGGGGCCCCATGTCAACAACATTGCCGTTGGAGTCCAACTGGTACAGATGATCAACTTGATACGTCACATCATACGTCTGAACCACGGTTTCAAAATGCGCGGCTGTGAGAAAATAAATCTTCCTGGGAGGACCGTCGCAGCCCTCTAGAGAAAGGCAAATATTACCAAACAAATCGATCCCTTCCTGAAACTCGTAAGACACGGAATCCGGAACCTTGATGCTTTCAAGAGGATCAATGAGACCGGCAACTCCGGGCCGATTGGTATAAGACTTTGGCTTTTCGTGGAAAATAACTTCTGCGCGGTTTGTTTTTAGATCGACCCTGATTTCGATCTTGCCTTCCTTGATCATGCGGGCCACCTCATCCGCATCCAGGCCGAAATTAGCAACAAGATCTTTCTGCACAAGGTTCCGGATCTGAATGATTTCCTGAATGTTTTCTTCGATATCACGGACCTTATCGAGAAGTTCTTTGAGAGTATTGTATTCCACCCTGGTTTCGGTTCCATCGGATGTCGTTACACGCGCGCCTTCGGCGTCAATGCGCGTACGCGACAGCTCATTCCCGTCCTTGTCGGTACGGATCAAACCGGTGAGCAGCACCTGGTAGATATCGCCATGACAAGCATCGCCCTCACACATCGGCTGGGCAAGCAGAATGGCGTCATATTGAAATTCGGTGATTACCTTGCCGTTCGAACCGTTTGCTTCAAGCCTCGCAATATGATATTTTCCGTCTTTCATCACCTCAAGTGTCACCGTCGACATAAACGGAAAACTGTGCGCTACCAATGTTGCCACATTCGGACCCTCATAAGGGGCCCGCTTGTCCTCCCTTTCGATGAGAATTCGGCCTTCGGAATAGCGATAGTGCTCGAGCCGATTGACGAAATCAATCTGCCGGGTTAATGAATTATCTGGGCAGGATTCTCCCCAACAGAGCATCGGCATGCTTTCGTAGCGGGTTCCTTCTTCCCCCAGAGTTTTCCACGTGATCGTGTTAATCCGTCCCTCATCATCGAACCGGATCTCCGCAATCTGTTTCCAACTTGCCCAACCATAACCGCTCGCATATTGTTCTTGCCAGGCCAGCGTGGCGGTCGTGATTTCGTATTCCCGATCGTCCGCAATTTGAACAAGCCGGAACTCAGCCGTGGACGGCAGTTTTCCGTCCCCAAGCATGTCAATCAGGCGCGCATCACCCATCTTGCCTTCCTTGAATTTGATGCTGACGGTCCTTTTTTCATAATCAAAATGGATCGAGTCGATGTATTTTGCAAGTTCCTCCGCAGACAGACCTGTCATCTCGGACAGCCGAAGCCTCAACCTCTCCATGGCGATATCCATGAAACGGTCTTCAAAAGTATCCTCAACCGGCAATTCCACAGTGGCCTCCCAGGAATTCTGATCTCCTGGCCCTGGTTGTATTGCGACATCTTCATCCGAGAGCGGCGCATCATTCCCGCCAAAAAGTGAAACGGACGATTCCGGCTGCTTATCGTTATCCAGATCTCCCTCATGGAAAGGATCGATAATCGTAGGGCCGGGCGCCGTGTCTCCGTACGAATCGTTTTCGTTCAAAACAGTTTCTTCCAAACCCGGAGCCGCAAGAGGACTGCCGGGTTTTATAACGGATTCCGGTTCCACACCGAGTCTTTCCGGCGTCGGTGCAGACAAAGGTTGATCCGCTCCCGCAAAAAACATGTCGTGCGGACTCAGCGGAGCCGTTCCGGAATCCGCCTGCCCCCCCGCAAGCGGATCCATAACGGCTCTCTGTTCTTCCCTATATCCATCCCTGTCATCGGGCAGAGAAAGGGCGCCGGCCAATCCTGCGGGCACGGCCTGGGTCAGCACCATGCAGACAGCCAGAAACGCCCCGATTAATTTTTTTGCGTCTGTATTGATCCCTTTTATGATTACGTTTTTCATGTTGTTTTACCCCTTTTGGAAAAGCGTCTTTTTTTACCTATTTAAAAAGTACCCCCAAATAGAACAATAATCGAAGAAAAAACGCCAGGCGGTAGAAAATCGAGGGTAAGCGGTTGAAAACCGGCCGCGACCGGAGACCCAGTGAACGGCATAACCGGAAAAAATCACGGGATCAGGCGGAGAATTTAAAGCTTGGCTGGCAGAAAAACGTTTTAACGTCTTGATGTTATAATGTCCTTCGGGTATATTTCTGGTAAGCGGGAGGTATCCCTATGTCAAAACGAACCACGATTTATCTCAAT
>MHFC01000044.1:8864-13606 GCA_001804025.1 Omnitrophica bacterium GWA2_52_8
CAAAGCTGTCCAGATGGGAATGTCCGTTTCCGACCTGGTCAACGAAGCGGTCCGTCTTTCATTAAAGGAAGATGCCGCCGACCTGGCGGCGGTCCGGCAGCGCGTCGCAGAACCTTCGCGCGCGTATGAGGCCGTTTTGAAAGATCTGAAAAAGGATGGTCTTGTATAAGCTGTTCTTCAAAGCGAGCGCCGAAAAGGAACTGCGCCGCATCCCGAAGCCTTACCTCAGCCCTATCCTCCAAAAAATCGATGCCTTGGCCCGCATCCCCCGGCCTTATGGCACTCAAATGCTTCGCGGCGAAACCGCTATTTCCGTATCCGGCAGGGGGACTACCGAATCGTCTATGAAATCAAGGATACGGAAAGGGCCATCGTCATCATCAAGATCGGACACCGCCGTGATGTTTATGAATAATGGGAAAAAGCAGGCCCCTTGAAAACACTTCTGCCGGAAATGCCCGGCCTACCAGCCGCCGATTTTTTTCTTGATCGCCGCAGCATAACGGCGGGAAAGCGGGATGGGAACAATATCTGCATGCTTCAAGCGGATTTGAAAATTACCGTTGAACATCGGAGAAACTTTTTCAATTTTGTGGAGATTGACAATGTGAGATTTGTGCGTTTGCGCAAACTGGGCGGGGTCCAGGATTTGAAGAAGCTCTTTGAGGGGCGTGCGCAGGATCAACTGTTCGCGCCCGAGGCAGGCGGTCACATCGGTATACGCCACGAAAAAATAAAATACGTCGCCCGGATCGATGACCATGCGGTCCCTAGCGCCGCGGGAATGCCCGATCAGCCTCTTCAGCCTGCCTTTTTTCAGAAGGTCTTCTTCGAAAGAAACCAACCCCCCGCGCCCGGTTTCCCTGGACCCTGTCCGTTCCTGTATCCTTTGCAGGGTTTTCTCAAGGCGGCCGGCATCATAGGGTTTTAGAAGATAATCGAGCGCATGCTTTTCAAAAGCCTCGACGGCATATTGATTGTAAGCTGTCGCAAAAACCACCGCCGGCGACTGCGGAAAGTCCAAAAGCCGGCTTGCGACTTCAAGCCCGCTCATCAACGGCATATCAATATCCAGAAAGACGGCTTCAACTTTTGTTTCTTTCAGTTTTCTCAGGGCTTCGGCGCCGTTGGCTGCAGTGGCCGCCACTTGAAAGGCTTTGTTTTTTTGAATCAGCCGTGACAATTCTTCTACGGCCAGCGGTTCATCATCAACAATCATCACCGGAATTAACATCGGCCGCTTCCTGCCTTCCGGGGAAGGCGGAGCCGGATCGTGGTTCCCTTCCCGATGTCCGAAGCACATTCAAGCCCGTAGGCGGCGCCGTAAATCCGGGCGATTCTTTCGTCGATATTCTGCAGGCCGATCCCCAGTCCCCCGTTTTTGTCGCCTGACTCTCCCGCTTCACGGCGTTCGGCAATTTCCTGGATGTTCATGCCCACACCGTCATCCGTGACCTCCATCAAAATCCCTTCTTTTTCGGAAAGCATCCGCAGGCATACCGTTCCCCCGGCTTCCTTTTTTGATATTCCGTGCCGGATCGCATTTTCAACAAGAGGCTGCAGCATCAAAATCGGGATTTTGAAGTCCCAGTCCTTCTCGTCCAGCGCGATCTGTTTTTCGATTTTCAGGCGGTCTTGAAACCGGGCCTTTTCAATTTCCAGATAGGAATCAATCACGGACATTTCCTCTTTGAGGGTCACGCTCTCTTCCTTGCGTATGAGATTGCCCCGGAGAAACTCCGCCAAACGGAGAATCAGCCCTTGCGCCTGGGCTGCGTTTTCTCGGGCGCAAACCGCGGAGATTGCATTCAGGGCATTAAAAAGAAAGTGCGGGCTCATCTGAGCTTGTAGAAACAGTAATTTCGTTTTTAAAAGATCGCGTTCCAAAAACGCCTGCCTTTGCGCTCGGAGCACTGCCGCCGCCACTTGAAGGAACATCAACACGGAAGCCCCTTCGAGAAGGGCCAGACCGCCTGCCGTCAGCAGGAAATAATGCCAGGGTAAGTAAGAAATCATCGGCAGGCAGATCACCAAACCGTGCAGGATTCCCATCGCGGTTCCGGCCGCCCATATTTTTGCCCACGGCATCTTTAAAATATCTGCCGTCCGTCCGATCCAGCCGCTCGCAGCACCGGTCATCACCGCCAGACCGATCATTGCAAAAGCATCGGGTCTCAGCGCCCACCGAAAAAACCCCACCCCGATACCGCAGAGTATCCCCGGAACAATACCGCCGATCAATCCGCAGACCGTCATAAGCACGATTTGAATATCATAAAACGCCCATGCGGCCGTCCCATACCGGGAAATATCCGGCACTGACAGAAAAATCGCAGCCGCCGCAAAAACAACCGACAAGTAAATTCCGCCCGTCCAGGTCACCCTCCCCTCATGAAACATCCGGTTCATAGACGGCAGCCGGGGAACAAAATAAGCCATAAGAAAGAGGTATATAAGTTTCAAAAAAAGATCGAAAGAAAGCTCAAGCCAGGCATATTTTCTCTGCAATTTGACGGTAATCGGATTTTGAGTCTTGAGGGCTTCAAGATCGGAAACGGCATACTTGAGAATCTCACCGGCCGTCTCGAATTGGTCATGGAGCAGCAAATCCGCAGCCCGGCGCACCCGGGGAATAATCTCGAAAACATCGTCCTGACGGACATTCAGCTCTTCGATCAGGCGCACAGCCTGCTGATATTGCGCAACGGCCTCCTCAGGACCGGCCGCGCACAGCGGGCAAAAGGGCATCCCTGCAAATAAAACCAGAAAGAGAATTGAGAGCAAACCCTGCTTACAGGTTTTCGGCGGAACACGCTTCGGCATGACAAGTCCTGTCCTTCAACCGCTGATTTTCAGGCAAAATCTCGATAAGTTCCAGGAGTTCTTTTTCCCTGACATCTTCCAGCCATGGGAAAAACCCATTATGAAACACACGGCCGGCGTACCGGACAGCCAAAGATTCGGCCCCTTCGGCGCGGCGGTTCATCTCGCGAATTTTTGAGACCGCCTCTGTATACGCCTGCTGCTGGGCCTTATTCACGTGAGAGAAATAGACCAGAAGGCGAAAGAAAGGATGGATGTCCGGCGAAGGATGCAGAAAAAAATCGGCTGCCGCCAGCCGGCCGTCGATAACCTGAGACTCCATCACGCGGGATTTCAGCAGAACAGAAGACCCCGCCGCACCGGCTGCGGTCAGTTCCGGAGTTTCATCCAATAAAGCACCGGCCGGCGCTTCGCGATGATCTCCGCCAAAGAAAGATTCTTCCCGGCCGGGCGAATCTTTTTTTTGCCCTAGTAATTTATGGATCAGCTCCGGAAAAGTCGGCTGGGAATTTAAACCAAAGGAGTCGGAAAGCTGTTTGTTTTTCGCCGCCTCGCCGGCCATATCGCCTTTCAGGCCGGAAACAAACTGCGTCAACAGGCTTCCATCCGCCTTCGTCTTCGACAGCGACATCGCGGACAGCCTGTTTTCCTCGTTACCAGCAGTGTGAAGAAGTACCCTCGGCAACCCGGCGGCCGGAATGGTCTCAAGCATCAGATCGCGGGCATTTTTTTGATGCAGTTTGTAATTTTCTAACAAGGCGAAAACGGATTCATCTGCCGTCAAAACCTGGTTTTTCTCATCCGGACTCAAGGCCCCGGCTCCATCAGATTCATCCGGCACATAAACAATAACCGGCTGATAACTCCCGTCGTGCTGACGGTTAAACTGCGCCGTTTGTGAAAAAACGGCCGGCGTGATCCCGAAAACCATACCGAAGCAAACAAACGCAAAATGCATGCCGGTGATATACCGCCCTGTTTTTTTCATATTCCCCATCTTTTCCCATCCTTCTTAAAAGGCAGATTTTCAAGTTTGTTCAGGATAGTAAAAAGTACTTGATCTTAAACTCGAAATCAACCCGGAGATATCTTATGCTCTTTACTGCTAGCATATAACGTTAATAGCGTAAAATCACTTGTCCGTGCTCCGACAATAGCTATTTCATTTCAGAACAAAATGCTTCTGCCGCCTCCCTAACCCGCATTTCTCATCACCAATGAGAAATGCCCTCGCGGAGGCTGTGGTGCAAATGGGCTTTTTCATTTGTACCCCAGGGGTTGTCTTTTGCGCCCTGTTAAAACGCGGGCGCAAAACTTTGGATGCAACCCCATGCGTCCAAAGCGGTTTTCTTATCGATTCACCTAATCGATGAGAAAACCGGACTAAGCAGCCGGTATAAGTTTTTTAATGTTTACCCGCTCTCCACGAAAGAAGGGGCCGGAAATTTCTTCGCTCCAAAATAAAAAAGAGTTCCGAAGTCCCATCTCCCATTGAGGAAGGTCAGGATGAGGCGGAACGAGGCATTTTAGAAAAGAATTCAGAAGCCGCGGGGGGCTTGCCAAACCTCAGCGCAAAAGCTCGGTAAATTCATAGATTTTCCAGTTCAGCGCGGCCCGGTGTAAGACAAGGACGAACATGCCGCGCGGCCGGAAGGTCGAACCCGACATACCGGTCATCAGCCCTGAAGACGCTTCACGCCTAATCGGGTCCGCATCAACCGCTCCGTAATAAAGCACCTTGCCGGCATCGTAAACCCGCAATGTCGCTTTTTCCGTTCCGTTTTTTGCGATGACCCGGCGGAAATTAACCATCGAACCGTTGTCCGTGCGGCGCGTAATGCTTTCCTGCTTCAGATTTCCCTGCGAGTCATAGCTCCAGCTTGAAATCTGGAGATACGCCGCGCGCGGGGTTTGAGACG
>MHFC01000044.1:13619-14145 GCA_001804025.1 Omnitrophica bacterium GWA2_52_8
GTAATTAATAACTTCCGACACTTTTAACAGCCGCCCTTTTTCGAATTTCACAACCGTCGTCTTCCTGAGACCTTCGGCATAAAGCTCCGACGCAACGTTTTCCGTGACCGTATATTGCGCCGTTATGCGCACGGCGGTCCGGTAAGACTCGAATACAATGGTCTTGCCGTCGAGCGTTTGAACGCGGAGCCCCGCTGCAAAATTGGGTTTGCGCAGCATTAATTCTTCATAGCTTGAAATCGCAAAGGATTCGAGCGTCCGCCCCTCACGGTTCATAATTTTTGCCGTCAGCAGCACGGAACCGTCTTCGCCTTCACTTTCTTCAACGATGACTTCACCGTCTCCAAAAGCCATCCGGTACACGACACCCGGCCCTTCATTCTTGTCGTCTTCAAAATCCCGCGCCAGATTCAGCAGTTCTTCCAGAGACCGGAACGTTACGGTATGATCTACCCCCTTTACCGAAATCACAGCTTCTCCGGCGCCTTTTAAACGAATGACCGAAAGCGGCACGCCCGCACCCGTC